>OMOG01000181.1 GCA_900290305.1 Candidatus Sulfopaludibacter sp. SbA4 | reverse complement strand
GTACAGATCCTGCGAGCGGCTCGTCCCTACCAGCTCATCCGGCAGGCTCGCCGACAACATGACGGGAAGCCCCTTAAGCCCAGTTGTCGTGGTTACTGGCATCGATCCTCCTCTATTTTACGCAAAACAGGCCACAAGCGCCGCATACAGCTCCCATTTCAAGACCACCCTCAGCGGCGCGGTCCCCACCGCCCACGCAATCGCTTCGCGGGTCACTTCCGGCATCACGGCAGAGTCGACCACCAGGATTGCCTCATGTGCCACGGAGGCCCGCCATGATTCGTGCAGCCGGTGAAGCCGCTCGATCGATACCGCAGCCGGCTCGGACTCCACCAGCACTCGTTTCGTACCCGAATTCAAGAGGTACTGACGGCGGGCTGGATTCTCAATTGTGACGGCGCGGCCGCGCAAGGCCGCCGCCATCGTCCGCACGATCTGCTCCTCGTGCAGGCGCCGGTTGGCGATGCTGCGAGAGATCATCAAACGCGCTTTGTCGAATCGAAGCGGGTCCTCCGAATCCCAGCGAAGCTGCGGGGATTCAGAGTAAAGGGGAAGGAATATCCGGTCTTCAAATTGGATGCGGCACACTGGGACCCGCAACCGCAGGGCCTCGCGAATCTCGGCCTCCACCCACCGGGAATTCACCACATCGGGAGAGTCGAGGAGCAGGACACAATCCATGCGGCCGATGGACTCCATGACGATATCCTGAACGACCCCGCCCCCTTCGATCTGAAAGAGATCCAGGAAAGCCTCAAAACGCTGGCCCCACAGGTAGGCGTACAATTCACGTGCCAGCGGTTCAGCGTCAGAGCGGCGGAACGACACGAAGACCTTTTGGTCGCGTGCGAACGACTCCAGGCCCAGGTGACCGCGCACCGCGGCCAACAGCGCCACACCACTATCGGGTTCCAGACCGGTAGCGTTCCGCTCGGAAATCCCTGGCGCCACGCGGGTGACATCGGCGAAACGATAGGTACGGAGATCCTCGACCACGGGCACTACCGGGAGGCGTTCCCGAATTGCGCGTTCCACGAAATCGAGAATGGCCGCATCGGCAAGGGCGCCGGGAGTCAGAACGACGAGAATGACGACGGAGGTCCAGGGATCGGGAACAGCGGGGACCGCTTCCTCCACCGCCAGGGGTTCCGCGGCAAGAAGGAGCTTGACGCGCTGAGCCAAACCCGCCCCGTCGGGACCCGAGAGTAAGATCACGCGGTTCATCGTCGTTACCCGAGCGGCTCGGAGTGCGTGTACGCGCTCGATGCGCCCATCTGCTGAGAACAGGTGGATGCATGAGTGCGGCTTGCTGACCTCTACGCTAGCACATGTTGCGCCCGGTCCAGGACACACCGTCTGAGTGCCGCGCGGAAATTGTCGCACAATGGACACATGGCCAGCTTGGACACGCTGCGCGCGGAACGGCGGGAGGAGATCCTCCGTCTCGCCCGCCAGCGCGGCGCCTACAGCGTGCGGGTGTTCGGTTCCGTGGCCCGCGATGAAGCCAATGATAACAGCGACCTCGATCTGTTAGTGGCGCGGGAGTCGGGCAGAAGTCTGATGGATCACGCGGGGCTGGTTCAAGACCTCCAGGAGCTGCTCGGGATGAGAGTCCATATCGGCACCGAGAAGTCGTTGCACTGGTACGTGCGCGACGGGATCCTTCGCGAGGCCACGCCGCTGTTAAGGACGATCGGCTCTACTTGCACCACAGCGCGTTTCATTCCCGTCTTGACAACCATTGCCAATCTGTATAATCTCTATAGAAAATGGTACGATTAGTGGTTCGACTCACTCCCTTGCAACCCTGTTGTTGCTGTTAATTCCCTCATCCCCCGTAGCTATCAGTAATAAAGGAGAAACAGAATGGACGCAACCAGAGTTCCCGCCGGCCGATCTCTTCTTTTCCTATCGCTCTGGATACCGATGGCATTCGGCCAGACCCTCACCACCGCCACCATTGTCGGAACCGTGACCGACTCCAGTGGCGCCATCGTCAAGGACGCCGCCGTTTCCCTGGACTATGCCGCCACCGGCGATCACCGCGAGGCCCTCACCAATGAGTCCGGCGAGTATCGCTTCCCCCTGCTCAAGCCCGGCCAGTACACCGTCTCCGCCAAGAGCCCAGGCCTGAAGTCGGCCATCTCCAGTATCGACCTGCTGGTCGGCCAGCAGCAGGCCATCAACCTGGTGCTGACTCTCGAGCAGACTCAGCAGGCCATCGAGGTCACCGCGGATGCGGCTCTCATCCAGACGGAGAACGCCAACCAGGCGACCTCCTACAGCCAGAAGCAAGTTGCCGATCTGCCCATCAACGGCGGCGACATCACCAATATCGCCTTCTCCACGCCCGGATTGCGCCTGAATGTCGGCGGCGGCAATACCCCCGGATTGCGCCTGAATGTCGGCGGCGGCAATACCAACTTCAACGTCAACGGGCTGCCCTTCAGCTCCGCCCTGTTCACCATGAACGGAGCCGACATCACCGAGCCCTACAACCTGAACAACA
The DNA here is from genome assembly GCA_900290305.1 of Candidatus Sulfopaludibacter sp. SbA4. Lineage (GTDB taxonomy): Bacteria > Acidobacteriota > Terriglobia > Bryobacterales > Bryobacteraceae > OMOG01. Next base: position 10,925 of record OMOG01000181.1, on the reverse strand, counting down.
AGTCGGGCGCCAGCAACAATACGCTCGGCGCCAACGATATCGCGGAGGCCGCCGTCATCCTCAACGCCTACAGCGCGCAGTACGGCCGCATGTCCGGCGGGCAGGTCAACTACATCACCAAGTCGGGCGCCAACGCCTTCCACGGCAACCTGTCGGAAAGCTACAACGACGCCATCCTCAACGCTAACGACTTTTTCAATAACGCCACCGGCACGCCGCGCGGACGGTCCGTGGCCAACCAATACGCCGCCGGCCTGGGGGGCCACATCGTGCGCAACAAGACCCTGTTCTACGTCAACACCGAAGGGTTGCGTTATGCCTTGCCCTCCAACGGCGTGGTCTCCATCCCCTCGCCGCAGTTCGAGCAGTATGCCCTGAGCCACGTTCCGGCGGCCTCGATCCCGCTTTACCAGGATGCCTTCAACCTCTACAACAACGCTCCGGGCATCAATCGCGCGGTGCCCGTCACCACGGGGTCAGGCCTCTTGCAGGACAGCACCGGCAACCTGGGCTGCGGCAAGCAGAAGTTTCCCGGCGCCTATGTCAATGGCACGAGCGGCCCGCGATTCGGCATCGACGTGCCCTGTGCCCTGGCCTTCGGCACCAATGCCGCGAGCGTCAACACCGAGAGTTTCTTTTCCGGGCGCGTCGACCAGACGCTCACCGCCAAGCAGCGGCTCTACTTCCGCATCAGCTACGACCAGGGACTCCAGGCCACCAGCACCAGCCCCATCAGCCCGGTCTTCAACCGGCAGAGCAATCAGCCCTGGGTCATCCCGCAGCTCAACCACACCTACGTGATCACGCCGAGTCTGGTGAACAATTTCGTCGTCAGCGGCAACTATTACTCGGCCATCTTCGGCGTACCCGATTTCGCCAAGGCCCAGACGCTGATGCCTGAGACCCTCAGTTTCAGCGACGGCGGGGCCAACGGAGGCGGCTTCGCCGGCATCTCGGCCGTTCTACCCACCGGACGCCGCGGCCAGCAACTGCAACTGATCGACGACCTCTCCTGGAACCGCGGCCGCCACACCATTCAGGTGGGAATCAACCATCGCGCCAATCGCATTACCGACACCAGCATCGCCACGGGCTCCGAAATCGGCGCCTACACGTTCAACGACCTCACCGATTTCGCCGCTGGCATCGTCAACAGCACCAACACCGGCAGCAAGCTCACGCAGTCCTTCCCGCTCTTGCAGGCGGCCCACACGCGCCTCTACTCGCTCAACCTCTACGCCCAGGACGAATGGAGTCTGGCCAAGCACCTCAAGCTGACCTATGGAATCCGCCTCGAACGCAACGGCAACCCCTCGTGCGTGGAAAACTGCCTCTCGCGGTTCAATACCAGTTTTCTGGCGCCCGGTTTCCAGGCCGGCGCGTCCGTCCCGTACAACGCCTCCATCGTCAGCGTGCACAACACCTTCAAAAACATCGAGGCGGTGATTCCCGAGCCGCGCATCGGCCTGGTCTATGGCCCGTTCGGTCCGGGCAAGACCGTGTTGCGCGGCGGCGTCGGGCTGTTCTCCAACACCTTCGCCGGCAGCGTGGCGGCCAACATCTTCGGCAACTCGCCCAACAAGTTCACCCCTACGGTGAACTTCGGGACGGTCGGGTTGGCATCCGACCCCGCCAGCGCCCAGGCCGCGGCCATCGCCTCCGCGCAGGTCTTCCAGGGCGGCTTCGCCCAGGGGTACACGCTGGCGCAATTCCAAGCCGCGCTGGGCAAAGTGCCCTTCGCCACGCCAGGTTTCTACGTTTATCCCGACGACTTCAAGAGCATCAAGACCCTGGAATGGAGCCTCGAGATCGAACAGCCGCTCGGCGCGCATGACGTGCTGGCTATCAACTATTCGGGCAACTGGGGCTACGACGAGCCCATCAACAACGCCAACGCCAATGCCTACATCGGCACGATCAGCCGCTACCCGAACGGGTTCGGCGGGCTGCCCACGGCCGCGCCCGATCCGCGTTTCCAGGCGGTCACCCAGGTGCTGACCAGCGGCTATTCCAACTACGACGGCCTGACCGTTCAGGTGCGGCACGCGTTTCACCACGGCTTCCAGGGCCAGCTCTTCTACACCTGGAGCCACGCCCTGCAACTGGCCTCCATCTACAACCCGTACAACCTGAACTTCGGCTACGGCAACACCAGCTTCGATACGCGCCACAACCTGACCGCCGACTTCTTGTGGAACTCTCCGCGCCTCGCGCGCCGTGCGCTCAATGCCCTGGTTGGCGGATGGGCCATCGGCGGCAAGCTCTACGCCTACAGCGGCCGGCCGTTCTCGGTGACTAACAGCCAGATCCCCGGACTGCTCTCCTCCAGCTTCGGCGGCACGGTCCTGGCCGATCTGCTCGACCCCGGCATCCTCGGCGCGCACTGCACCGATGTCAACCAGCGCTGCTTCACCTCCGCGCAGTTCGCGGCATCCAGCACCACCGCGGCCAATCCGCACCAGCAGGTGGATTTCGGCGACATACCGCCGAACAGCTTCCGCGGCCCCGGCTTCTTCAACATCGCCAGCCAGGTGACCAAGAAAATTCCGGTGACCGACCGGGCGGCCTTCGAGATCGGGGCCAGCGCTTTCAACCTGCTGAATCACCCCAGCTTCGCGGTGCCCAACAGCAATGTGACTTCGGGATCGCTGGGCCTGATCACCAGCACCGTGAGTTCTCCCACCAGCATCTACGGCACCGGCCAGGGCGCCATCGTCTCCGGCCGCGTCCTCGTCGTGTTGGCCAGGTTCAACTTCTAGAGCCCGGACAGCAAAGATGCGGGCGCAGCGAGCCACCTTTCCGCTCGCGCTTTGGCGAGCCTGACCCACTTGCGCTTTGGCGAGCCTAACCCACAATGCTGTTCACTTAGAGCGATGAGCGGGCTCGAAAGCCCTGCTGCCTCCCGCCCACACTCAGGGAACAGGTTCGCTGAAGGATCTGTACACGAAGGGGGACTTCGCGTTCCTTTGGCCACTTTGGCGGGTCGGGCGTTATACGGCAACTTGACGCCGAAACAGCTTTACTTCTGGATCGCTGGGCCAATGATGAGCATCAAACACAGAGGTTCGGGTGATCGTCCTGAGCAAGAAGGACTCCGGACGTACCAAAGCGGCGAAGAACACTGGTATACTCGAAGCGCTCAGTAACCGGAGGCAAGAATGGATCTCATAGATCGTGAAAAGCTCTGTGCGGATTGTGTCGATTTTATGAAACGGGTCATCACTGCTATGGATGATGCAGATGAAGCTGCCTTCCAAAAATCAGATAGCCTGCGTCAAATCGGCGAGCGAATTAAGGAAACCCTGGCGCGGATCGACTCGGAGTAGGTGCGTATTCCGAATGAGATAGGGCCGAATCGGGAGGTTTGCGATGCCTCTTGCGGTTTTCCTTTTCACCTTGCTCGCTGCAGCCGGTAGCTTTATCGATTTCCTGATCGGGAACAGCGGCAAGAAAGAAACAAAAGATGTTCTTGTTAGGTGGTACGTCGAACTGGGTATCCGTTCATGGTCGGACCTCGCTATTGTTTCGGCCGATAGCGTAGATCGATTTCTTAACAGCTTGCTTGGACAGCGGATCTGGTCCTGGCGGGCCCCTGTGCGGCTTCTCGGGTTCAGTGCTGTATTCGATATCGCGCTCATCGTTGCCACATATGCCCCTAAGGCAGTGCGAGGGGCCGGCTTAGGGTCCGTGACACACTACTGGTGGGCAATCCCGATGGTCATCCTCTCGAATACCGTCGTCAGCGCGGCATCACTGGGCCTCATCCGGTCGATCTATCGAGCGGTCCCCAAGACCCCTCGGCCCTCGGCCCTCGCAGGATTGACAGTCGCGGATTTTGCCCTTGCATATCTCGGCGCTGCAGCTACTGTCACGCTTACAGCGACGACGTTCATCTCGATAGCGGTTTACGGAGTTTGCTTCGGCTGCTGGGCGATGCTGCTGCCGCAGAAAGCACTTTCAACCTTTGCACACCCCTGGCATGCGCCATTAGGGTTGGCAGGCACCAACTCAGCACTGTTTGCGATTTCGGCCGTACTGCCCAGTTTGCTACATTTCGCGACGTTTCTTGTCCTTTATTTATTCTCCTTGAGCAAGCCGGCGCTCCAACGTCCGATCATGCATGTGCTGGAAAGGCTCGACGAAGGGCCGAATGGAGTTTTTACTCGCATCGGCACCGCATTTGGCGTAATAGCAGCGATACTCGCCGCGCTCAAGTCGGTCGTGAGCGTTCGATGAAGGCTGCCGAGCTAGTGAGGGAGTAACCCGTCCAGAACTGCCTAAGGTCGCCTCGCGTCAGCCTGATTTTGCCCCACTTGGACGAATCCCGGGCGGATCGTCGCCTATGCGGAAGTAATCCACTTGGGTGTGTAGCCATGTCGTACTTCTGCCGCTCGAGGTGCCCAAACGGCGCTCAGGGACTTGTCGGGATGCCGGCCCTTAAGTGAACCGTATCGAGCCTAACCCCCAACTCCCTTTTCGCAGGCCAGCAGGCCCGTGACATTGGCCACCGCAAAACTGATCCCCTTCAAATTGCGTTCCATCGGCACGCCCGGAATCGGACGGGCGAAACCGGAGGCGCGGTAAAGAATCCTGCCATCCGCGAGCGCCGCGGTACGGTACTCGCCGCGCGGGCAATCCCAATCCAACGCCACCGGCAATGCGCCGGGGAGACTGCCCGGAAGCCAGCGCACACCGCCGTCTTCATGCGCCGCTACCAGAATCGCGCCCGCGGCGTGGACGCGATCGAGGGCGGCCCGCAGAACCAGCTCGTGCGCCAGGTTGTCAGTGCCCAGGCTCAGGTTGATGAACCGCATGCGGTTGGCCACGCACCAGTCGATGGCGCGCACCAGCGGCCCGATCGGCGCGGCCAGCGTTTGGTGAAAGATCTTCACCGCAAACAGCTCCGCCGCGGGCGCCTTCTCGCGGATCACCGCGGTCACCGCCGTGCCGTGGCCCAGCCGGTCGGTATAGTCCCGATCCTCGCGGCCGTCGGGAAGAATCGCCACACCGCCCGCCACGCCGCCCACGTGCGGATGCGCGGCATGCACCCCGCTATCGATCACCCCGATCCGCACCCGCATGGCGAAGACATTATAGAACAGGCAAGGTGGGTGTGCCATAATCTTACTGGAGTCTTACCGATGCAGACCACCCGGCTTTCGACCAAGGGCCAAATCGTCCTGCTGCGACCCGCGAGCCGCTTTCCGCAATCCACTCTCGAAGAAGTGGCCGGCTGCCTGCGCTCCAGGCGCAATTCGAAAACGCCCGCACAGATGCGAACCGCGATCAGGCGGGAGGTGATGCGGCGTCATGATCGCGGTCGATACTGAACAAAACCGTTTGGGCCGCAGATGAACACCGATAAACGCCGATAACTCATTGGTTTTTCTTATCGGCGCTCATCTGCGTTCATCGGCGGCCCATGTTCTTTCACGGTTTTTGAGCGGTTTCGCAGTCTGCATCCCGCAGTCGATGTCACTCCGTCCGCAACGCATCTACTGGCGAACACTTACTCGCTCGAAACGCGGGTACGAAGGATGCCACCAACGCCGACAACCCGAGCGCCAGGACGGCTGTCAGCGTCACTCCGGGATTGTATGGATTCATGCCGTAAAGTTGATTGCCCAGGAATCGCCCTGCCGCGAACGTCAACGGCAGCCCCATGAGTAGTCCCCAGAGAATCAGCCCGAGTGCGCCGCGTAGCACCAGCCGGACCACGTGGCCGCGATTCGCGCCCAACGCCATACGCACGCCGATCTCGCTCACGCGGCGTCCCGCATTATAGGCGGTAACTCCGTAGAGCCCAATCGAAGCTAAAACCAGCGAAAGAACCCCGAAGAACGAAGTGAGGCGCGCGATGAGCCGCTGCTGGGTGAACTGACTGGCTACTTGGTCTTTCAAAGTGCGGATAGAAAGGACTGGTAAATTGGGATCCACCGGCGCGATCGCCTGGCGCACCCGCGCAAAGGACAGGCTGTCTCCCGGTTTGGTCACAATTACAGCGTCGTGCAGGAAATGTGAGCCCGGATTGGCGTCAGTCGCCCCGGCTTTCGGCAGAAAGTCGTGCTGCGCTTCCGGCAGAAAAAAGAACGGAGCAACCGGCCTGTCCAGCCTCGAGGTTAAATAGCGCGCGTCTTTGGCAATGCCGACAATCTCGTAATCGCGCTCCGATCCGATACCGAGCTGGCCAAAGTGTTTTCCGATAGGATCTTCGTTCTTGAAAAACTTCCGCGCAAACGCCTCATTGACGACTGCCACATGCCGCGAAGTCGAAGTGTCCTGTTCGGAGATGCCACGTCCTCTAAGGATGGGATTGCCGGTGACCTCGAGGTATTCCGCGGTGATGCGATCCCAAGATACAAAGTTGTCATCGTGCGGTCCGGGAGCCGGGTGTCCGTCTACCCAGACGCCACCGCCCCAATTGTTGCCGGCCAGGGGTGAGTATATGCAGAGAGCCACTCCGGATATACCGGGTACGTTCGATAGTGAATCATGGATCCGCCGGTAAAGCGGCGTGAGTTGGTCCGGCCGGACGCCGGCCAGCCTTGGATTTATTTGCCACGAGGCGACGGTCCTGTTCGAATCCGAAATTTTGATTCTCCAGATTGCGCAGTGCGGCCGTGAGCAGTCCGGAAGCCGATAGCAGAACAAGTGCAAGCGCGGCCTGGAACACCACAAGCATCCTTCGCGGAAGCGAGTCTGTTCGGACGGTGGAGCGACTGATTCCGCGAAGGGCTTCAATGGGATCTACGCGTGCGGCTATCCATGCGGGAGCGACGCCGAAGGCAACTCCTGCGATCAATGAAACGGCGAAGGCGAACAGCAGCACCTGCATGGAAGGCGACGGGCTGATGGGCACCCCAGCGAATCCGGGCGACGAGGGGAATGCGAAATGTAGAATCAGGCGGGTGCCGGCAAAGGCGGTGGCGAGGCCCGCTGTCCCACCAAACAACGAGAGCAGGATGCTTTCGGTGAGGGCCTGCCTCACGACCCGCGACGCTGGCGCGCCCAGCGCCATGCTCAACGATGTCTGCCTTCGGCGCTCCATGCCGCGAACGAGCATGAGATTGCCGACATTCGCACAGACGATGAGCAGCGCGAATCCCGAGACCAGCATCAGGATTTGAAGCCAGTGCTCGTATTGTTCGCGCATGCTCGTGATGCCCGCGCCTCCGGGACTCAGGAACAAAGTTTGCTGAGGAAAGTTCGCGCGTTCGTTGGCGCTCATCTCGCCCCAGTGCGAGCGCAGCCACTGTTTGAGCTCGACCCGCATTTCAGCCTCAATCGCTGCGGGTGATGCACCTGGCTGGATGCGGCCAATCAAGTCCAGCCAATGGTTGTCGACTGTATACAGATCCCCGTCGATAAGCGGCTCGGTGTTCAGCGGCAGGAAGAAATCAGGTGGAGTGCTGCGCAGAGTGTCGCCGAAAAAACCCGGCGGAGTGACCCCCACCACCGTAAATGGCTTGTCATCGAGATTGAAGACGCTGCCGATGACGGATGGGTCGGTCCCATACTTTTGCTGCCATAAGCGATAGCTCATCACTGCGACGGGCGGTGCGCCGGCTGAATCGTCCGCTGCCGTAAACGTGTGGCCGGCATATGCTCTAATGCCGAACATGGCGAAGTAGTTACCAGAGACGAACTCGCCTGGATAGCTTTGGGCTGGCTCCGCGCTCCCCGCGCGCCGGACGCCAAATAGTTGCCAGGACGCCGAAAACGCCGCCAATTCCGCAAAATCCTTCGTATTGTCCCGAAAGTGTTTATACAAATCGTAAGAGACCAGGGAAAACTCTTTTTCCTGGCTGTATCCGCCCCAATAGCAGCAACGGGGATCCTTTCCCAGCCGGTACAACTCGCCGGGCTTCGCTACCGGCAGCGACTTCAGCAGAACCGCATGCACCAAGGTGAAAATCGAAGTGGTCGCCCCAATGCCCAGCGCCAGCGTCAGCACCGTGGCGATGGTGAACACCGGGGCCATTCGCAAGCGCCGCAGCGCGTGGCGCGTATCTTGTGCCAGGGTTTCCAGAAACGGCAGCCCTCTATGGTCCCGATAGCGTTCCTTCATGGCTTCCACCCCTCCGAACTTCAGTACAGCCTGGCGCCGCGCCTCGCTGGGCGATAAACCGGCCCGGATATTTTCCGCCGTTTGAAGAGCGAGATGATCTTCAATTTCCGCCCGCAATCGCTCTTCGTCCTGCCGCTTTGTCGCCCAGGAAGTCAGCCGCCTGAAGAATCGCCGCAGGGCTCTCATTTGAAATCTTCCGCTTTCGCCGCAAAGAATCGCGCGATGATGGCCGCCGTCTGTTCCCAACCTTGGGCCTCGGCAAGCAACTGTCTGCGCCCGCCGCGGGTCAGCCGGTAAAAGCGCGCCTTGCGGTTATTCTCGGAGGCGCCCCATTCGGACGCGATGGAACCCTCCTGCTCCAGCTTCAGCAGCACCGGATACAAGGTGCCCTGATTCACCGTGAGAAGATCCCCGCTGATCTGCTCGATCCGCCGGGCGATCCCGTACCCGTGCAGAGGGCCCAGAACATCCAGGGTTTTGAGCACCATCAAGGCCAGCGTGCCCTGCAGAACGTCCGTCTTGTCCTTCATATCTCTATTGGGTTTCCAATAGGAAGCATGCCACATTTCATTTGGGAAAGCAACAGGACCGCACGACGCCGGCCGCGGCGCCGCCGCCGGCCATACCGCGATAGCATGAAGGTATGCGCCTCTACGCGACCGTCCTGATCTTCGTCGCTTCGACCGCCGGCTTGCCGGCCCAGGATGCGGCTTCCCAAGACGTGCGTCCCAAAGACGTGCGCGAAATCGCCAAGGCCGGCGCCTCGGCCATCCCCCGGCTGCAGGAACTTCTCAAAAACCCCAGCACCGATGTGCGCGTCGAAGCCGTCAGGCAGATCACCGACATCGGCACCCAACGCAGCCTCGATCCGCTGATCCAGGCGGCCCAGGACAACGATCCCGAAGTCCAGATCCGCGCCACCGACGGCCTGGTAAACTTCTATCTGCCGGGTTACGTGCAGACCGGTTTCGGCGCCTCGATCCGCCGCGTGGGCACCAGCATCAAGGGCAAGTTCACCGACACCAACGACCAGGTGATCGACTCCTACGTGATCGTGCGCCCGGAGGTCGTCGACGTGCTCGGCAAACTGGCCAGCCGCGGCGGAAGCATGGAGGTGCGGGCCAATGCGGCTCGCGCCATCGGCATCCTGCGCGGGCGGGCCGCGGTTTCCGACCTCATCGAAGCCGCGCACTCCAAGAACACCGGGGTGATCTACGAATCGCTGGTGGCCTTGCAGAAAATCCGCGACGAAGCGGCCGCGCCGCGCATTACTTTCCTGCTGCACGACCTGGATCAAAAGGTGCAGCTCGCCGCCATCGAGACCACCGGCCTCTTGCGCAACAAGGAATCGGTCCCCGACCTCACCGACGTGCTCAACCGCACGCGCGACGCCAAAGTGAAGCGCGCGGCCCTGACCTCCATCGCCATGCTGCCCTCCGAGAAGAGCCGGCCGCTGTACGCGCAATACCTTCACGACAAGGACGACAAGATGCGCGCGGCCGCCGCGGAAGGCTACGCGCGGCTGCGCAATCCGTCCGATCGGGCCATGTTGGAACAGGCCTGGAAGGATGAGGGCAAGCCCCAGCCGCGCCTCTCCCTGGCCTTTGCCCTGGTGATGCTGGGCTCGACCGAAGTGAGTGAGTTCAGCCCCCTGCAATACCTGATCAATAACTTGAATTCGGCGGCCTACAAGGGCGAGGCGTTCCCCTTCCTGGTGGAGTTGGCGCGCGACGGCCAGGTCCTGAAGGCGCTCTACCGCCCGCTCCAAGGCGCCACCAAGGACGAGAAGATCGGCCTGGCGGGCGTACTGGCGCGCAGCGGCGACCAGTCGAGCGTCGCCGAGTTGGACAAGCTGACCAACGATCCCGACGCGGATGTGGCGAAGGAGGCTTTGCGCGCCAAGCGGATCTTGCAGGCGCGGCTGTGAAGAAAGCGGTCAGCGATCAGCGGTCAGCAGTCAGCGTGAAGCGGCCAGCCTAAACCTCTGTAGCCTACTGTTAGCCTGCATCAGGACAATTGGCCGTCCTCTGCGGCTCGGTTGGGTTGGAATAGTCGCCTTGGCGCCCGCCTTACTCGCACACCGGTTCATCTGATCCAACCACATTGGTCGCCTCCATCCGGTCCGGTTCCGCGCCTAGTTTCGGCGCGGCCGAGACCACCGAAACCAGGCCCTACAGCCAGTGCCAAGCTCCGGACGGAAGGGCACCCGCGACGTCCTCTACCCCGGAGGTTGCGTTAGTTGTATTGAGGTGAAGCAAGAGTGCCGGTCCCCAGTCGCCTCTTCACTGGACCGTCCAGGTCCCCATCGCCTGCCAGTCCGTATTACTCCCATCCAACCGATCCCGCCCTGCTACATACAGCACGCGATTTCCCGCGAACGCTCCCTTGAAGGCGATGTTCATTGTCAGCGTCATGGTGTTCGCCGAGTACCCCACATTCGATCCGGTACCGGCCACCTGGCACTGTTTATTCTCGATTGCCCCGTTCGTTCCGTTCAAGATCATTGATCCTGCCCAGGGTCCGCCCGCATCTCCCGCGTCGTCCACCAACACCAGCGTGCCGCTCGACGCCACATATGCCAGATAGCAAGCCCGCCCCCCGTCGATGAAATTATTGATCAACACATTCACGACCCCGAAATCTCCCGTCCCCTTGCTGTCCGTCAACGTGAACGTGAACTGCTGGGTCGAGCCCGCGGGCGCAGCCCCGCGCGGCGGCGATAAGGCCGTCACCGCGATCACCCCCGGCGTCCAAGGTACCTGCCACACCCCCAACGCCTGCCAATCCGAATTCCCCCCGCCCTGATCCCGCGCCGCTACATAGGTAATCCGATTCCCCCCGAACCCCGGCTTGAACG
>OMOG01000256.1:2603-9661 GCA_900290305.1 Candidatus Sulfopaludibacter sp. SbA4 | reverse complement strand
ATCGGCGGCCGCCTTGCGCAGCGTCATCCAGATGTTGGAGACGGTCAGCGCCGGGCGGTCGCCGCCCAGGAAGCCGGGCAGCTCGACCGGCGGCTTCTCGGGGATCTCGCCCTCCAGGCGCAGCACCAGCACCGAGTTGTCGCCGATCTGCGGCGGCTTTTCGCGAAACCGCAGCAGCGCGAAGAAGATCAGGATGAACGTGACGAACACCAGCGCGACTCCGGTCGCGAGGCCGATGAAGAACTTTGCCATAGCTACTCCGAAGGTAGCACGTGGGACAGGCTTCCCGGCCCGTCCTTTCATGCACAAATCCAGTGCTAAACTCACAGGAAACGGAATGCCCGTCCTGCGAATCTCCCACACCGCCGCACACGTGGAAGCGGCACTGGAAGGCAATGGTCCGCGCCAAATCGAGAAACGGCCGTTCTCTTTTACACTTTCCTCCCAGGACGCGGAAGACATCCGCTGGTACCTCGAGGAATACCCCATCTACCCGGTAGACCCTCAGGCGAAGACCGCCCGGCGCATCGGGCAGCGCATGGACCAGGTGGGTCGCGAGTTGTTCAGTGTCGTGCTGGGCGGCAGTGACCTGTGGCATGTCGCGCGCCGCAGCCTCGGCCAGATGCGCATCGAGGTGGAAACCGAACTCGCGGACACACTGGTCCCTTGGGAGTTGATGCGCGATCTGGAGGCCGATCAGCCGCTCGCGCTGGAGGTCGCATCTTTCGTGCGCTGCCACTCCAGGCCGGCCCGGAACCCGCACGCGCCCGCGCCGACCAAGGGCAAAATCCGCATTCTCCTCGCGATCTGCCGCCTCCAGGACGATGGCGTTCCCTTCCGCTCCGTGGCGCGACACCTCATTCGCGGCCTGAGCGACGCCGCGCGCGAGCCGTTCCATCTCGAAGTCCTCCGTCCCCCGACGTTCGAGCAGCTCGCTAGGCGCCTTCGAGTCGCCAAAGCGCAAGGTGAGCCCTTCCACATAGTTCATTTCGATGGCCACGGGCTGGCCGGCGAAGTCTTCTTCGAGAATCCCGAACTCGAGAGAAACAGGCAACCCGTAAAAGCCGATGAACTCGGCAACCTTCTGCACGAGACCGGCGTGCCGCTCCTGATCCTGAACGCCTGCCGGTCCGCCGATAGCGAGCCACTGGAACAGCCTGAGAAAGTCAGCGACCTCCATCGTCAGATCCGCCAATTCGGATCGTTCGCGCACGCCGTCATGGACTGCGGCGCAACGGGCGTGGTGGCGTGGCGCTATAGCGTATTCGTCGATACGGCTGCCCGGTACATGGCCGACCTCTATGCTGCGCTGGCCTCGGGAATACCGCTGGGCGAAGCCGCCACGCTGGCCCGTAAGCAGTTGAGCAGCCGCCGGGCAGACATTCCCGATTGGACCGTCCCGATAATCTTCGAAACATCCCCGGTTCGCCTGTTTCCCCAAGCGAAAGAATCATTCACGATCGATCTCGGGACACGCCCCGCTGCCGATGTTCTCCCGCAAGCGCCTGACATCGGATTCATCGGCCGCGACGACACCATCCTCAAGCTGGACCGCGCCTTCGACGAACAGAACATCGTCCTGTTGCACGCCTATGCCGGAAGCGGCAAAACCAGCACCGCCGTCGAGTTCGCCCGCTGGTATAAGCAAACGGGGGGATTGACAGGACCCGTGGTGTTCACCTCCTTCGAGCAGCACAGGTCACTGCCCCGCGTGCTGGACGACCTGGGGCGGGCCTTCGAGAGTATGCTGGCGAAGAGCAAGATTCAATGGCTCACCCTCGACGGAAGTCAACAGCGGGAAGTCGCTCTGCAAATCCTGCGGCAGATTCCCGTGCTCTGGATTTGGGACAACGTCGAACGGATAGCGGGCTTCCCGTCGGGCTCTAGATCGTCTTGGAGCGCGACCGAACAGTACGAATTGGCGAACTTCCTCCGCGCCGCGCGCGGCACTAAGGCGAAGTTCCTGTTGACCTCCCGCCGCGACGAGCGCGACTGGCTCCACGACCTGCCCGCACCTATCGAACTGCCGCCGATGCAGTTTGCCGAGCGCTTGGAGATGACCGAGAAATTGGCGAAAAAGCGTGGGCGGCGGCTAGATGATGTCGAGGACTGGCGGCCCCTCATCTGGTTCACGCAGGGCAATCCACTGACATTGACCGTGGTGGTCGGGCAGGCATTGCGCGATGTACTGAAGAGTCGGGATCAAATTGAAAGCTTCGTGCGGAAGCTGCAAGCGGGCGAGGCGGTGTTCGAGGATGAGGCTAGTGAGGGCCGCACCAGATCATTGGCGGCGTCATTATCTTATGGATTCGAGCACGCATTTACGGAAGTGGAGCGTATGCAACTCGCGTTGCTGCATCTGTTCCATGGCTTTGTGAATGCAGACGTATTGAGGACGATGGGCCATCCGGAAGCCGGGTGGTGTCTTCCATGCGTGAAGGATATGACCCGTGAAGTGTGGATTACACTCCTCGACCGCGCCGCCGAAGTCGGGCTTTTGACGGCGCTTGGCCAAGGCTTCTACCTCGTCCATCCGGCCCTGCCGTGGTTTTTCCACCAATTTTTCGAGCGGCACTACGCAGAGACGCGAATGGCGGCGACCCGCGCTTTCGTGGGGGCAATGGCGGACCGGGCTGAGGGCTATTTTCTCCTATACGACAGCGGGAAGCGTGAAGCAATAGCAGGCCTTGCAGCGGAATCGGCGAATCTGCTCCACGCTCAGCGCTTGGCTCGGATCAACGGCTGGTGGAATCCCATGCTTGACGCACTGCAGGGCTTGTCGCGGTTATATCAACATACCGGACGGACAACGGATTGGTCGCGTCTGATAGAGGAGGTTGCTCCCGATTTCGTTAACCCTGCAACAGGTGGGCCACTGCCAGATAAAGAGGAGGTCTGGGCTCTATTGACGGGCTACCGAGTCCAGTTGGCGCGGCACTTGAGGCGATGGAAAGAGGCGGAGCGCTTGCACAGACCGCTTGTACACTGGATTCGTCAGCGGGCGGTCCCGATTTTATCGATGGCTCCGCAGATGTGGTCCGCTGCGGACAAACAGGTCGTGCGCTTCCTGGTGGCATCGCTGCACGAAATTTCCGACATTCAACGTGAACAGGGGCTCGCGAGCTGCGTTGAGTATTATCGGGAGGCGCTTTCCCTCGCAGAAGCGATCCAGGATAACGGGCGAGCGGCGGCCTGTGAGTATAACCTCGGTCGCTCCTACGAAGATTTGCCTGAAATCCGCGATCTGGCGCTCGCAGAGCAGTGGTATCGGCGCAGTCTTGAACGGCACGCCAAGCAAGACTCGATGGGCCGCGCGCGGTGTCTCATTCAGTTGGGCAACGTCGAATACCGTCGCTTTCTTGAGGCCGTAACCGTCCACAAGCCGGCAGAGGAGACCCGCCAATATCTGTTGCAGACTGCGCTCTGCTACGAGCAGGCTCTCGACCTTCTTCCGGTAGATGCCCCGCACGAGCTTGCTGCTGCTCATCGTACACTCGGACAGGTCTATCCTCACATCGGGCAGATCGACATAGCGCTTGGGCATTGCCGGGAATCGATCCGCTGCTGCGAAGCCATGGGCGACCCCTTTTCCGCCGGACTTGCACGCGTCAATGCTGCCAGGGCGCTCGGTAGTGCCGGCCGCTTTGCCGACGCTCGAGACTGGGCCCAATCCGCTCTACGTGATTTCCAAGCAAGCGAGAACGCGGATCGCGAGATCACCGAGACTCTGAAGCTTCTGGAACAGATCGAATCTGATCTCCAAGGGACCCCACCGCCGTCGTCAGAACATCCGCTCCCACCACATTGATCAACTCGAGCCCCAACAGCAGAGCCTTCACGCTCGACTCCGCGTCGCGCTTGTCGAGAGCTTGCAACGCCCTCTCCAGCACCTGCTGCTCTTCCGGCGGAACGTTCTGCATCAGAGTCAGGCAATAGGGTGGCAACGAACGCCGCGCTTTCGCGAAATCGATTCCCTTCATCACTTTCGCCACGGCATCCGAGCGCGCCGCCGCGCGCTTGCGATCCACAGATCGGTCGGCGGCGCCCAGAAAGATCTGAAGGAACCCGCTGGGGCCCACGCCCACATCGCGATCGCCGGCCCGCACCACGAACAGCGAAGTCCGAAAGAACGCCATCGCACTGATGCCCGCCATCAGAATCTGCGTCCACCGCGACGTGCTGAACCAGTTGTTCGCGCGAATCAGCCCAAGGGCACCAGCCGACGCCGCGCTGTTGATTGCGATATAGAAGCCCGCGGGCCAACTCCCCAGCGCGGCGCCGGGATCATCCTTGTAGCGCGAGATCAACTCGCTGGCCCCGACGATGCCGCCGAGCGCCGCCACCGCGACCCAGTCGAGCCAGTTCCAATCCATGAAGATTACGCAGGTTTGGCGAGACGCACTACTTCCGCGCCCCGGTCCGTCAGCCGAACCACTTGCTCCAGAGATTCGCCATCGATCGCAATGAACCCGGCATCCCGCAGGCTCTTTAGAGCCTCGGCATAACGAGAAGGCTCCATCCCGCTCTGTCCCTGCAGGTCAAAAATAGGGAGCCCCTGCTTGGCCTGCTGGGCCAGGATCTCGATCAACGTTAACGGGCTGGCTTTGGCCCGCCGCTCCTCGGCGCGCCTATTCTCCGCCTCGAGAAACGCCAGAGACGCGCCCGCTTTGGGCTTGAAATCCATCATCGGCTTGATCGTATCATAGCTGCCATCCCGCTCACACAACTTTCGTGCCGTACTTCTCGAGCGCCTTCTGATTGAACTCGATGCCGAAGCCCGGCGTCGAGTCGAGATACAGCATGCTCTTCTCGATGCGCGGCTTCCGGTCGTAGATCTCGAACCAGAACGGATCGCGGTCGGGATTGGCGAACGATTCCAGAATGTAGCCGTTGGGAATGGATGCCAGCAGGTGGCCGTGCAGCACCGGCTCATGGTGCGGCGCCATCTTGATGTACGACATGGCAGCCATATCCGCCACCTTGCGCCACTCCGTGATTCCGGCGTGCGCGTTGCAGTCGAACTGCATCACGTCGATAGCCCCGGTCTCCATCAGGCGCCGCGCGCCCCAGCGCGTCAGCTCGTGCTCGCCCGAGGCCAGCGGGATGCGCGTATTGAGCTTCACCTGCTTGAGAGGCTCCACATCGTCGTACCAGTGCAGCGGCTCCTCCAGCCACACGATGTCCAGGTCGTACATCCGGTTGGACGCGCGAATGGCGGTCGGCACGTCCCACCCCTGGTTCGCGTCCAGCATCAGCTTCACCTTGGGGCCCAGCGCCTCGCGGACGGCCTTCACCCGGTTGTAGTCGTCTTCCACGGAAAAACCGCCGCTGATGCCCCCGACTTTCAGCTTGATCGCGTCGAAGCCCTGGTCCACGTAGCCCCGCACCTCGCTGATCAGTTCCGGTATGCCTTTCCCCTCGCGGTAGTAGCCGCCTGTGACATACACCGGCACCGTATCGCGATAGCCGCCCAGGAATTTGTACACGGGCAGCCCGGCCGACTTCGCCATGATGTCGTAGATCGCCGCGTCGATGGGGGCCATCGCGGAGATCACGCCGGTCTGCGGCCAGCCGCGCGTGGAAGGCTCGCGGCCGTACGTGGCGGCGAACATCTTCTCCCAGATCTTGCCCACCATGAACGGATCCTCGCCGATCACCAGGTCGGCAAAACCCTTGCGAAAAAGGTCGGCGCCGCCCGAGCCTTCGCCGCTTCCCGAGATGCCGCCATCGGTGTGGATGGTGACGATCAGGCGCGAGGCCTTGGGCTGGTAGCCGCCGATCGGCGAATTCGCCATCCAGAAGCGCTCCTTCAGCGGCTTTTCGAGCTGCAGCGCTTCCACCTTGGTGATTTTGAGGGGCTTGGCCGAAGGGGTCGGGCGATCGGCCGGAGGCGTGTCCGCCGAGAGCGCGGCGGGAGCCGCGAGCATGCTGGATTTGAGAAGGCTACGGCGAGTCATGACGAGAGTGTATCACCGCCAGATGCCGGCGGATTTGCGAGGCAAAGGAAAACGCCCTATGTGCGTAGGTATAAATCCTCCTGGAAAGTCAGTGCTCCCTATCCCTACCATGGAACTGTGTGATGCAGTGCCTGGTCTGCGGAGAGAAGTTGCGGGCCCGCCAGTGCCGCCGGCACCCGGATTTTTGTAGCGAGGCGCACCGCCAACAACATGCCGTGTTGGCGGTGGCTCGCTTGCTGGAACCCGTGCCGGAGCCCGGGGGACCGGACGAAGCGGGTTTTCGGATCGATCGTGTACGGCCGGT
Source organism: Candidatus Sulfopaludibacter sp. SbA4 (assembly GCA_900290305.1). Taxonomy (GTDB): domain Bacteria; phylum Acidobacteriota; class Terriglobia; order Bryobacterales; family Bryobacteraceae; genus OMOG01. The sequence continues at coordinate 3,400 of OMOG01000256.1, read as the reverse complement.
AACGTGCCGGATGGAACGGTCGGCCGGCGCGCGAGCGCTGCGCTGCCCAAGTGTCTTACACCTGCCGCGCACCAGGAGGGTTGAGAGCGCGTCGCCAGGCTTCGCCCACCTGGCCCGGGTCCGCACCCCGCCGCGCCCGTTGGTAACCGTGCGTTCCCGTGCCGGGCCTCCGGTACCCAAGAGCGGATCGCCGATCGTTTTCCCGGCCCGGCCCATTCAGTACTCCATTCAACCGTGGCGCACGCTCTCAGCGTGCCGCGTCGACACTTTCCAGAAGCTCCTGTACAACCCACTGATTCTGAACTGTTTGTGGGGCAGCCAATCTTGGCTGCCGCCGGCTTCAGCCGGCGCTCCTCGGGCCCAAAACGTTTCTGCCGCCAGAGACGCTCCGCAAGGACGGTCCCCCGCTCGTGTCGACGCTTGCCCGGCGACAGCCGCTCCCTCCCGTATCGCAAAACCGCTGGCTGACGGGGTGCCGGCCTTCCCTAAGTCCCGCGTGACTTCCGCGCCAGCGCGCTCGCCCCTCCCCGCCGGCTTGCTGGACATTGCCGCGCCGCTGCGCGATCTCCGCGGGGTGCCGTTCATCGCCGCAGTCGCGCGAGGCTGGGCATGGCCGATCGCCCGGCATTCGTCCATCGTCGCCACCGAGCCGCCCGCCTCGGAAGAAGCCCCTCCATTCGCGCCATTCCTGACCGTCCGGCACGCGCCCCGCGCTTCCAATGCCCGTCTCGCGAGCTTCGGTCAATTCAAGGTGCAGCCTTGGCATTGCCGTCTCCCCCATCCGCGTCGCTCGCCGC
>OMOG01000256.1:0-2593 GCA_900290305.1 Candidatus Sulfopaludibacter sp. SbA4 | reverse complement strand
CCGCCCGCGGGCCTCCGTATGGCGGCATCTCGCATGTTGGTGGCCGCCTCTCCGCCACACCACCCCAGACCACGCACCAGGGCGGTCTCCACACCCGATCTCGCGTGGCCGCACCTGGTCGCGAAAGACCGGAGACCGCCCGCTGCCGGCTTCGTCCTTGCCGATGCCCGCGCTCCGGCGGCCGCCCCGCTACCGTCCTCCACAGCTTCTCCGCACCACAGTCGCAAACGGAAGCCGGCTTGGGCACTCGCAATCGCCCAGCCGATTCTCCGCGCCGGCCTTCCGATTGTCCGGGCAGAACCCCCACTCGCCACGGCAATCCCGCCCATGCGCCGCGCCGCTGTGGCGCCGCCGTTCGGAATTTCGCAGCACGAGCATCTGCCCGCGGCGGTTCGTTGGTGCGGACGGCTGGCCATCCCTCGCCCGCGCGCGAATCTCATAAAACCTCCCGCGGCGGCGCCTGCCGGACCGCAGCTTGCCACCCGCCCAACCACCAGGTGGCCTCGCCGCTTCAACTGGGCCATCGCGGCGGCGCTAGCCATCGGGATCGCGCTGCTTCCACCCACCAGACAATTCGGCACAACCATCGAACGGGAACAGCAGACCCTCTTCGCCAGCGTCGCATCCTGGATTTGGCAGCGGTCCGCGATCGACATGAGAGACGACTTCAGCACTGGTCTTTCCGGCTGGCGCGGCGATCCCGGTTGGGCCGGCAATTGGGCCTTCGATCCGGCCGGCTGTGTCCGTCCCGGAAAACTCGCGCTGCTGAGCGCGTCGCTCCCGCTCTCCAATTACCGGCTGGAACTCTGCGGACAGATCCAGCAGAAGAGCCTCTCCTGGGCCTTTCGCGCCTCGGGCGTGCGCAACTACTACGCCATGAAGATCGCGATTACCAGGCCAGGCCCGATCCCTCAAGCCGCCATCGTCCGCTACGCCGTGGTGAATGGCGTGGCGGCCGACCGGGTGCAATCGCCTTTGCCGTTCGACATTCGCGCCGACACCTTTTACCACATCCAGACCACCGCATACGGAGATCGCTTCGTCACCTGGGTGAACGGCAGGATTGTGGATGCATTCTCGGACCAGCGGCATCCCTCGGGCGGTGTAGGCCTGTTCACCGAACCGGGAGAGGCATCCCACATCCTCTGGGTCCGGGTTGCGGACCGGGACGACCTTCTGGGACGCGTCTGCGCATATTTTTCCGGCGATCCCGGCGTCAGGAAAGCCGGCATTCAGCCGATATTAGCAGTGAAGCGAGGGAAAGATCGATGAATCCAGCGAAACCGTCTCCGGCGCCCACGGCAACCGTGCCGCCTCCGGCATCTCAGTACTTTGCGCGGGCCGTGGCGCTTCACATGGAGGGCAAAGGCGAAGAGGCCCTGGGCGAGCTGGAGCGCGCTCTCGAGCGGACGGACCGCCTGGCCGGTTCGGCGCTGGCCGGCCCGGGGCTCGCCGAGATCCATTCGGCCATCGGCTACATCCACTTCGAGTGCCGGCGCTTCGAGAAAGCCGCCGAAAGCTACCACAAACTGCTCGAAATCGAGCCTCGGTACCCGTCCGGCCGCCGCAACCTGGCGCTCTGCCTGGAGGCCCTGGGGCGCTGGCAGTTGGCTGCCGGCCAGTTTGAGGAGGTCCTCGCCACCGAGCCGGACAGCCAGGAAACGGCCTTGGGACTGGGCGCCTGTTACCTGCGCTTGGGCGCCCCGCGCCAGGCGCTGGAGGCTTATGATCGCTGCTTGCGCAACCAGCCGGACCTGGAGCCGGCGCAATTCGGCAAAGCCGTCGCGCTCCAGCTCCAGAAGAAGTTCCCCGAAGCGGCGGAAATCTATCGCCGCATCCTGGAAAAGAACCCCGGGTCCGAGGAGTGCCTGACCAATGCCATCTCGGTCGCTGGCGAGGTCGAGGACTACGCGGCCGTCCAACCATTCGCCGAACGGCTGCTGGCCATTCGGCCTGGCGCCGCGGCGGCGCTCCAAGGCCTGGCGGGTGCGGCCTTCGCAGCCGGGGACAACCACCAGGCGGCGCAATGGTGTGCCGCGCTGGTGGAGTCGAACCCCGATAGTTTCGAAGGCTGGTTCAACCTGGGCGTCGCCTGCCAGAACATGGGGAAGCACGCGCAAGCCGCCGCCGCGTATTCCAGTGCGGCCCGCTTGCGGCCGCGCGACCCGCAACTCCTCGTCAACCTGGCCATTGCCTACCAGGAGGCAGGCGATACCGAACATGCCATGGATACCTGCCGACAGGCTCTGGAAGTGGCGCCCGATTCCGCCCAGGCGCTCTGGAACCTCGCGCTCCTGGTCGAAACGCCCAGGCGCTCTGGAACCTCGCGCTCCTGGTCGAAAAGCAGGGCCGCATCGAGGAGGCACAGCAACTCTACACCCGGCTCGTCGAGCAGGTGCCGGATTCGGAGGATGCCCGCTTCCACCTGGGGTACACCCGCCTCCTGGCTGCCGATTATCGCGGGGCGGCCGAAGCCTTCGATGCTTGCCTCCGCAAACGTCAGGACTGGCTCGAGGCGCGGCTGAACTCCGCCATCGCCTGGTGGAAATCGGGCGAGCTGGATGTTGCGTGGAGTGGCTTCGAAAAGGCGCTC
>OMOG01000182.1:9275-10023 GCA_900290305.1 Candidatus Sulfopaludibacter sp. SbA4 | reverse complement strand
GTTGGCTGAATACCCGGCGCTATTGTCGTGGAGGGCGGATGAAAACGACGGCGGGCTGCTCGGGATGGCTACCGAATCCTACGGCGACAGCTTCGAGCCGTACCGGGAACAGCAATACACGCGCGCGGCATGTGCCGAGCTTCTGATCGATGCCGGCGCAGTCGTCGCGCCGTCGATATACGATAACCTGATCCGCGACCGGGCAAGGGGGTTGTTCGATCTCTTTCGCCGCCGAGGCCTTCTTCCTCGATCGCTCAAGTATTTTGCCGCGCTCGGCGACATCAATGGCGTTCGTGCATGTCTGGATACGAATGCCGGCGATCTTGCCGCGGTGAACGAAGCGTTCCTGTGTGCCTGCCATTTCCAGCACGCGGCCGTGGCGGCGCTGCTGTTGGATCGGTCCATCACGTTCGACGCCGAGCTGGGAAGGCGGATCGATGGCGGGCCGGGCCGTTCCGCCTTTGTCCAATCCATCATGTCGAACTCGCTCGCCTTCACGCACGCCGTCCCGGCCGGGCCCTGGCAAGCTTTTGTCATGCGACAGGTCGTGCGCGCGGTGAACGACGGCGACCTGGCATCCTTTGTCGACGGATTGCGGCGCGAGGCATGGATGTTGGGAGACGCATGCGTGAAATTTCAGGCCGGATTGATCGAACGGGCAGTGCTGCGCGATCGCGCTGCTTTTATTACCGCTCTTCTCGATCTCGATCCCGCTCTGCTGCGCAGTCCTGTGCCGCCGCCATCGCAG
>OMOG01000182.1:0-9265 GCA_900290305.1 Candidatus Sulfopaludibacter sp. SbA4 | reverse complement strand
AACAGTGCCTTCGCCCGCAGGGACCTGCAATGGGGCGAGCCCACCGTGCAGCAGGTTCTCGACACCGCGCTCGCCTGGGCGGTAATCAACAACCACTTCGAGGCCGTCGACTTTCTTCTCGGACGCGGGGCCGATATCAACACGAACTGGAGCTCCCATGAGCCCGCCAGCATCCTGCACGAGCTGGTTTTTCACAAGAATTACGAAGCCATGCAATTCGTCATTGAGCGTGGTATCGACATGACGATCGTCGATTATCGCTGGGGCGGTACCGCCCAGGGTTGGGCATATCACGCAGCGAAGGACGAGAAGATGGCGCAGTGGCTGGGCGAGGCGCAACAGCGGCGGGAGCAGGCATCGCGCTGAGAGCGGCCAGGCAAGCATCTACAGATTTCGCCCACGTGGCGCCGCCATCAGGCGACGCGGAACACCACCAGCGTCATATCATCGTGCTGGGGAGCGCCGGCGGCGAAGGCCTGGGCCGCGGCTAGTAGTCGCCGCATGACTTCCTGAGGCGGAAGTCCATGACACGTTTTGGCGAGTTCGATTAAGCTCTCTTCGCCCCATTCTTCATCGCGAATGTTCATCGATTCGGAAACTCCGTCCGTGAAGAGCACCACCAGGTCTCCAGCTTCATGAGCAAATTCGCCTCGCTGATACTCCTGTGGGAGAAGCCCGATCACCGAACCGCCGGTTTCCAGGCGCAGCACCTGGCACGCGCCGCCGCAGTTCCGCAGGACTATGGGCGGGTTGTGACCCGCGTTGACGTAGGTCAAGCGGCGCGTTGCCGGGTCGTACTCGGCGTAAAACAGCGTCGCGTATCGATTTGCCGAAGATGCCTGGTAAACGAGCCGGTTGACTCGCGCCATCAGATCCGCGGGGTCCTCGACGACAGCAGCCAGGGCGCGCAGCGACGCTTCGAGGCTTGCCATCATCAGCGCAGCGCCCACGCCCTTCCCGGATACGTCTCCAATCGCGATCCCGAGCCTGCCGCCGGGAAGCTCGAGAAAATCGTAGTAGTCTCCGCCGACCTCTCGCGCAGGGAGGCATTGCCCGCAGTATTCGAGACCCGGCGCCGGGGGAAACCGCTGCGGAAAGAGATGCTCCTGGACCTCGCGCGCGATCTCCAACTCACGGTTCAATCGCTCGCGTTGCGCCAACTCCCTCCCGATCGCCGTGGTCAAGCGGGCAACCTCTTGGGCCAGGGCGGTCTGTGCGGACGATTGCGTTTTGACGCCGTCCAAAGCGGCGGCGATGGCGCGTCTGGCGAATTCATCCGTTTCGATTTCGTGCCAGGCGATCAGATACGGAGCGAGACGCTCCTTGTCCCGGTTGTTCCGTAAGGCGCTGGCGATGAGGTGCCGCAGCCGTCCGTCCGCCGGAGAAGAAACCTGCCCGAGAAACTGTTCGAGAACCGAACCGCCGGAATCGAACAGCAGCAGAAACGTCTTTCGGGCCTCGCGCGGGTCTTCCACGGCCAGGCGCCGGAGGCGCTCATGAAGAAGCTCAACCGGCTGCATACCGCTTCGAGCGCAGTGCGAACGCCTCCCTTCCGCCTTCGAGCAGGTCGATGATCTGTTCGCGGCATTCGTCGACTGAGCCGCGCCTCTCAACCGCTCCAACCCGGCCATCCGAGGTCATCACCAGCACGAGCTCCGCCTCCGCCAGAACGGGGATATTCGCGTTGTGGGTGATGAAGATCATCTGGCGGCGCTTCTTCATGCGTTGGACCGCATTCACTACCGTCTCAAAAATGAAATGATTGTCCAGGTTGTCCTCCGGCTGATCGATAATCAGCGGGTTGTCCCTTCTCGCCAGAAGGATGGGCAGGAGCGCTGTGCACTTTTGTCCGCGGGAAAGATCGGATGCGTCCTTGAAGTGCGGCCGTCCTGCGGTTGCGACATTTAACTCGATGGCAATCCGGTCCTCAATCGGTGTGATCTCCAGCGCCAAGGGATCCACGCTCTCACGAAACGCGTCCAGTATCTTCCGGGAGCGCTCCGCTCCGAAATGAGTCAGCTCGTCGAAGGAGTCGAGGTCATTGGCCTGAATGAGCTGCGCGAGCTGCTCCGGCCGCAACACCATCAGGGTTGCCAGGATCTCGCTTTGATTGCGAACCCGGGCGCCCTTGAGGCCGGCTTCCAGCATCTCCTGGTATGACATATAGTCCGCATTGCGCATAACGCGAATGCGCACTCGCTCGCCGGCTTCGTGCTGAAGCTCGGAGGCGACCTCGTCCCGCATCGTCGAAACCTGATCGCGCATCAGAATGTGATCGGTTTTCAGAAACTTTCGCCGTTCGAGCAGGGTCTCCAACTCTGTGTGAATCTCTACCCGCTGTTGCTCCAACGCTTCGAGTTTGGCGACTTGCTGTTCGAGCGACGCGCGCAGGCGAGCCTGCTCGCTTGCGGCTTGGTTCAGAGCGTTCAGCCGCGCCAAATCGCCGGCGTGACTGGTGTGGATCTCCGCGACATCCTGGCGGGCCTGCGCCAGCGCGCCCTGGGCTCCGCGAATCCTGGCTTGGATCGCGGAAAGGTGCTTCTCGACCGGCGCCGTTGACGCCGCCAGCAGCTTCTCATAGCGCCGCAGAGCGTCCGCATTTGCGGACTGCTCCTCAGTCAGGCGCGCTGCGAATACGCCCTGGGCCTCTTTTCGCAGCCGCTCGAGACTCCCTTCCAACGTCTTCAGATCCCGCTCAGCGGAATCCAGCTTCGCGATCTCGCGCTGATCCAACTGCTGCTGGCGGGACAGCCGGACGAAATCCTCCGCCGACTCGCGATCGGATGGCGCAAGCGCGCTCAGCCGGGCCCTGACGTCGCCGAGTTCTTCGATCTGTTCGGTCAGGTCGACGATCGTTCTCTGTGCCGTCCGGATGCGATCCGCGTTGGTCTCGAGCGCGCGTGCGCTGTCGGCCAGTGACAAATGAATGCTTCTGATCTGCTCGCTACGAAGTTCGTCCAGCAGATTCCGGCGCTTGCTACCGAGGGCTTCGTCCGCTATCGCCTCGATCTCGAGGCTGCTGTAGGCGTCCAAAGGCAGAAAAGTGCCTCGATCGAGATCTACCGTATTAATCGCTCTGCCGTCGGATGTGAGAAGCACCGGGCTCTGCTTGAGTCCCCTCTTGATCGTGTAGCGATTCGACCCGTCGGCGAGAGCTGTGATCGTCACCAGAGCCCCGCCCGCGAGATTTGCCTGAATCAGGTCGGCGCAATGTTTCGGCGCGGCCGACATGCCGCTAAGCGCAAACCGCACGGACTCGGCAAGCGTCGATTTTCCGCTTCCGCGCGCCCCGATGATGCAAGTCAGGCCCTGCGGGATGCTAACGCTCAAACCAGGGAGAAACCCGCCGCTGATTTCGATCTTCTCGACGATCCACATATGTTCAGCCTCTGCCAGCCTGGATTGGGCGCCACGGCTCGCCCTGGGTCTCCAGGCTGAAAGCGGAGCCGGCAGCATTCCCTACTGTACACCAGAGACCGGTTGGTGCTGGTTCCAGCGCCGGCCGGTAGCACGTGGGAAGCGCAAACGGCCGGGGATCAAAACGTCCTGTGACCAAGATGCGAACTAAGTACATCTCAACCGAAGAAGGGTTCATAAATCAAGCGGCTGCCGCCATGTTCTTCTCGCAGCCGGCCAGCACCTTGTCAGAGGATTTACGAGACCAGCGAAACGGGTGGGCATGGCTGTTCGCCCTCTTGAGCAGGCCATGAGCGTCTCGAAGCGAATTCTCTGGTAGAGTTGAGGAGATGCAATTTCCGGAATTCGTTGAGGCTCGTGCGGACGTGATGATGGGGAAACCTTGTCTCAAAGGGACCCGAATTCCCGTCTATTTGATTCTGGAGAAGCTTGCTGCCGGCGAGACGGGCGAGATCATCCTTGCTGCATATCCGCAACTCAGACCTGAGCACATCAAGGCCAGCCTCGAATATGCGGCCCGTCTGGCTGCCGATGAGATCGTCCTCGCAAACCAGTGAAGCTTTTTCTGGACGAAAACCTCTCCCCACAGCATGCCCTCGAGCCTCACCAGGTCTGGCTCGGTGGCTTGGTCCTGCTAGAATGCAATCGATGGCCAAAACTTTAACGGCCGATGACATTCTTCCGCTAGTCGCGTCGTTGACGCCTCAGGAACGCGTACGTCTGCTGCGGTTAATTGCCTTGCCGCAGGGCGCGGACGCGCCAGTTTACCGGTCCGCGCCACCTTCACGCGACGAGTTTTCGTCCGACGAGGAGCCACTGGGGTGGGATGCAGATGGCTGGGAGGATGTGGGGTGAAGCGTGGTGAGATCCGCTGGTACACGTTTCGGCTTCCCGATAAGCGGCGGCCGGTTCTAATTCTCACACGAAACGATGTCATCGAACGGCTGAACGAGATCATCGTAGTACCGGCGACGCGAACGATTCGAGGATTGACAACTGAGGTAGTTTTGACCGTTGATGACGGGATGCCGGCCGCTTGCGCGCTTAATTTCGATCACGTGTCGCTGGCGCAACGGAGCCGAATTGGTCCAGTCCTGTGCGATTTACTAGAGACTCGATGGGCTGAGGTACGGGATGCGCTGCTCATCGCGTGCGGTTTCGGAAGATCAAGCGATTGAGGTTGCGAAACAGGCACGGCCCAGGAATGATCGATCCGAGTTGCCACGGGCTCGCTCACCTGGGGACCTCCGGTGATCCGGATCTGACGGCCGCAATTCGACCGCTCGGCGACAAACCAGCCAAGTGCCTTCCGTGAGCGGCGTTTATCGGGAGGAATCCCCAGCCGTCCAGCATCCAGGGCCGGCGCATTCTCCGAGTGGCCCGTCATTCGACCGAGGCGGCTCGTAGCGATTGTCTATGCCGGTAGTACTGCCGGCACTTTTGGGTTCGCGCATAGTGCTCGGAATGCGTCCACAGCGCTCAGAAGGAATTCGTGTTCGGCATGCGCGCCGAAGGCGCGTGCGGAGGACCTGGGATCGCAGGGGATCGACACCTGGACCTGGGATCGCAGGGGATCGACACCATCCTGCGGCCAAGGACTGTTGACCGTCTTGCAGAGATCCATGGAAAGCCACTCCGCCGGAGCGTACTCATGCCCCACGAACATCAAAGCCAAGGTAGCGAACGGCTTTCGCCATTCGCCCGCCCTTGGGCGGGCAGTCTTTAGGCTTGACGGTGACGTACAATTCAAGCGCACAGCAACCTAAGCTAACCAAGTAGGCCAGCCTCCTGGAGCCGGATTGTACAACAGGTCATGTACAAGCTGAACGAACTCACCACCGCCATGGATTAAATGTCCTTCTCGCCTGTGGAAAAAGGTGTCGTATTTTGACCCTTTGTCCCTGATTTTCAATGCTTTATGATGCTTTCCGACCGGAACACAGATTTTTCAGGTTAAGTCTTAGGCTCCGAGAATTTTACGCTGTGGAAAAGTCTGTTGAAAGTTAGATTTTTTTTAAAAGGGGCGCGGGAGAAGGCTGTGTAGTAGGTCTTTTTCCGCAGGTAGCTAGAATCGCTACGAGGAGAGTAACGAGAGCTGCTGTTAGCTTTACGAGTTCGGCAAGCAGAGAGACAGCCTCTTTCGGCATAAATACCTGACCTATAAATAGCACAACACAATGAGCGAGAGCAAGCAATCACAGTCACATGCTTGCCTCCCGTTGCAGCGGCTTTGACCCGTGCCGGAAAATGCGGCGGATCATCGGGCTTGCCAATACAGCGCAGCGAGCACAGCCCGCACCAAACGAAAGGCTGAGAAAGAAGTGGATCGCTGATTCCAAAGCCGGAGAATCACAGGCCAAGTAATTGGCAGGCTGTGGCCGCCGCGTTCCGCGCGGAGGGGCGTACCGCGCTATAACAGGGTCATGGCCGAGAAAGATAAAGTCCCGGGGTGGTTGTACGAGGAATTGCTGAAGGACGCAGGCGCAGGCATTCCTGAACTCAGCGACCGTGATCGGGCTGGGCTGATTCTCGAACGCATGGACTACGAAGAGCAACTCATCGCCATATCGGGGCTATTGGGGCGCAACAAGTCCACCGACGAGCAACTCGAAGCGGAGAGGGGGGAAATACTGGTCTTCATACAGCGGAGTTCCGGATCGGCACTGGAGCGTGCGATAGATGAGTCCGGGGAAAACTTCTACGCCATGGTCTACCAGGGCGCGGAGCACAGCATGGCGGCTCTGGGGATGCTGGCGCCCATGTATGAGTCAATGTTTTTTCAGGCGTTTCAGGGCATCCGAAACCGGTATTTTGGCAAAACCGCGATTCCATCCGGCCATCACCGCAACGCCATTGCCGATCCAGATGCCTTCTGGAATTGCCGCAAGCATTACGAGAAGAAGACGGGAGAGGTTAACAACGATGTCGTCTCGGGTATTCTGCAACTTTCAAAAGCAATAGGCCTGAAGAAATACCTACCGCCCGGCCTGCCGAAGACACTCCAAGCCCTGTTCGACTACCGGAATTTCATGTTCCACAACGGGTTCGAGTGGCCGGAGGACAGATGCGCGGTGTTCGCAGCGCACATCGAGCGGGGTGGGTGGCAAGCATGGTTCGGGTGGTCGGAGCGGAGTAATAAACCGTGGATCTTCTATATGAACGAGCAATTCATCAATCACTGCTTGGCTATGATTCACAAGCTGCTAGAGGGGTTGGGGGCGTACTGCAGAGGGCGGAACCCGATTGAAACCGTCCGTTGACCGATTCCGGGGGAATGATGATTACGTCCCGGCACCACGCAGACATCACTCCCGTGAAGTCCCCGTCACGTCAAGTTGACGTATCACGCCCGACCCGTAGAAGTGAGGCTAAGGGACCGCGAAGTCCGGTTGTGGGAAGCGTCACAGACCGCTCCGAGCGGATAACGCGCCACTCGGAGATAGAGCGCTCGACGCACTTGGCCGATCACGCCCTGCCCGCAGATGTGGGTCCAGGCATTGTCTCCCAGGGCCCCTTCGAAGAAGTAGCCACCGAACCCAAGACGGAACCCTGACACGGCCCTCGGTCTACGGCCCTACTGGCACATAATGAATCATGCCTTTCGATCCCGCGGCCTACGGCAACCAGGTTGCCTCGATCCTGGCGCTCGATGGCGATGGTCATCGCCTCATGCCTCTGGTGCAGTGCCCCTGCTCCTCCGATCGCGCCCGCACGCTCCTGAAAGCCGCCACCGCGCGCGAGCTTTTCCCCGATTCCCGTTCGCCCGAAGCCGCGCTGGCCGGCCTCTACCTGTATTTCTCCTGCTGGGACGAAGCGCACCAAACCGCTCAGGACATTGCCACGCGCGAAGGCAGCTACTGGCACGCCATCGTCCATCGGCAGGAGCCCGACGCCGGCAATTCCAGTTACTGGTTCCGGCAGGTCGGCGCCCATCCGGTCTTTCCGGCGCTCGCCGCCGCCGCATCCGCCATCGGCATCGGCAGCGCCGCCAAATGGGACCCGTTTGCCTTCATCCAATTCTGCGAGGAGGCGCGGCAGTCGCCCGGCTCAGACAGCGAGCGGCAGGCACTTGAAGTGCAACGGGCCGAATGGCAGTTGCTGTTCGATTTCTGCGCAGCTAAGTACGTCGTTTCATAAATACGCCAACGTATTTTTTCAGGTGCCGAGCAAGCGTCGACACGATTGTCGACGCGGCAGGCACGAGTGCCCGCGCCACGGTTCAATACGAGATGGTATTTATGAAATGAAGTGGCTATCCCCCTGACTCAGCCGACCGATGGTGTACTAAGAAGAGCGCCGCTTGAGCGTCGTCGAGTTATGAAGTTTCTTCGTTCCTGGTTCGCCCCGCCCGCCGGCGGCGAGGTCGCGCGCATCAACCAGCAGCGGGCCGAAATCTCGAAACTGGACGACGACGCGATACGCCAGCGCTTCGACAGATCGAAGGACCTTCTGGAAGTCGCCGCCATCGTCGCGGTGGTGGCCTCGCGCGTCCTCTCGCTCGACATGTTCGACGTCCAGTTGCGCGGCGCACTCTCGCTGGCGCGCGGGAAAATCGCCGAGATGCAGACCGGCGAGGGCAAGACGCTGGCCTGTACACCGGCGGTGGCCTGGCACGCGCGCTCGCGCGCCGGCATTCACGTGATGACGGTAAACGACTATCTGGCGCGGCGCGATGCCCGCTGGATGGGCGGCATCTACCGGTTCCTGGGCCTCTCGGTGGGCTGCATCCAGCAGACCATGGGAATCGAAGAGCGCCGCCGCGAATACAACTGTGACATCACCTACGCCACCGCCAACGAGATCGGATTCGATTTTCTCCGCGACCAGATCGCCTTGAGTACGGCCGGCCAGGTGCACCGTCCCTTTTACGCGGCCCTGATCGACGAGGCCGATTCCATCCTCATCGACGAAGCGCGCATTCCCCTGATCCTCGCGGGCGGCGAGGAGGACGAGGAATCCCTCGCGCGGCGCGCCGACCCCGTGGCGCGGCGCCTCCACCTCGGCGTTCATTTCACGCTCGACGAGTATGGCCGCAACATCGCGCTCACCGACGAAGGCATTCGCGTGGCGGAAACCGCGCTGCGCTGCGCCAACCTCTTCGCCGAAGCCAACCTCGCCGTGTACACCGCGGTACACAACGCCATTCATGCGCACGCGCTCCTGCGGCGCGACGTGGATTACGTGGTCAAGAACGGCGCCATCGAATCGGTGGACCAGTTCAAGGGGCGGATCGCGCAGGACCGCCGCTGGCCGGCGGGACTCCACACCGCCATCGAGGCCAAGGAGCGAGTGCCGTTCCGGCGCCAGGGCCGCGTGCTCGGGTCGATCACGCTCCAGAACCTGGTGGCGCTTTACCCCAACGTCTGCGGCATGACCGGAACCGCCGCCACGCAGGCCGAGGAATTCCGCACCTGCTACGGGCTGGAAGTCGAGGTGATCCCCACCCACCGGCCGGTGATCCGCGTCGATGAGCCGGACGTGTTGTTCGACACCAGGGTCGCCAAAGAGCAGGCCGTGGTGGAAGAGATCCGGCGCGTGCACGCGGCCGGCCAGCCGATCCTGGTGGGCACCGCCAGCGTGGAGGAATCCGAGCGCCTGAGCGCCGCGCTTTCCGGTGTTCCGCACTTCGTACTGAACGCACGCAACGAAGAGGAGGAAGCGGGAATCGTGGCGCGCGCCGGAGAGCGCGGCGCGGTCACGATCTCCACCAACATGGCGGGCCGCGGCGTCGACATTCAGCTCGGCGAAGGCGTGCCCTCGCTCGGCGGGCTCTACGTGCTCGGGATGAACCGCCACGAGAGCCGCCGCATCGACCATCAGCTTCGCGGACGCGCCGGCCGCCAGGGCG
>OMOG01000437.1 GCA_900290305.1 Candidatus Sulfopaludibacter sp. SbA4 | reverse complement strand
ACTCGGCATAATCCGGCACTCGGCATAAGGCCGGTTATGCCGAGCTCGGCATAACCGGCCAATGTTCCCTCATTTTTCGTTTGTCTTGAGTTTCTGGACTTCGGACTCGACATCTGAGAGTCTTCGCGCTAAGCGTCGGAGCTTGCGGCTGGTCTTCTCGTCGCTGGTCTGGCGACGGTACATTTCCAGCATATGGCAGATCGCCGCCAGCGCCTGGCAGATTCCCGCCAAACCCGCTGCGGCAGACCCGGTGGGCGCACATAACTGCGGCACGGTGTAACGCTCAGCAGCCTTGAGCCGCGCCGCATCATATTCGCGCTGCAAGTCCACCTGAGTAATCTGCACATAGCGCAGCGTCATGCGGATGTCTCGATGGCCGAGCATCTGCATCAGGGCCGGCAGACTTACGCCCAAGCGGACCATCTCACTGGCAAAGGTGTGCCGCAACGGATGCGGCGTAATGGGAGCGGAGCAACCGGCACGTTGTGCGACTTGGTCCAGGGCGGCACGTAATCTGCTGTAGAGTGTGGAGCGCGCCCCCGGACGCGGCAACAGGAATTCTGTCGCGCGGTTGGCTGCATCGGACCTCAGCGCCTGAATCCGTGCCACCGCTTCCCGGATCTCCGCATCGGCCGGAACCATGCGTTCGGTGTGTAGCTTCCCCAATGGTACATGCACGCCCCAGGCATCGGGAGCGATCTGGCGGAGACAATCCGCCGGCAAATCCATGCATTCGCCGATGCGCATTCCGGTGATCCGTAGCAACAGCAGGGCGTAAGCCTCCCAGACTGCCGGAGCGGCGCAACTGCTCCTGTAGCCGCCGGTCGTCTTCCAGCGGAAGCGCGCGCGGCAGATACACGGGCAGGGGCGGGAAATCCTCGCGTCGAATCAACTGGTCGGCCACGGGGTATCCAGCCACCGCCACTTCCTCCAGCAACCGCCGCAGCAACAGCAGATGACTCCAGCGGCTCTTGGACGACAGCGGCGGTTGCTGCTCCGCCAGCGAGCGGAACCAGCCGAGGAGATGCGGATCGCGCCGCAGTTCGCCGACCTGCTGCAGCTGTGGAGCGCTGGCACGCAGGTAGACGAGGAAGCGATGCGCCGTGACGCGGTATCCGCGCATGGTGCTGGGCCGGCGCGTGAGAGCCAGATTCTGGATCTGCCGGTCGAAAAGCTGCTCCAAATTGGGCGTGGAATCAGACATGATCCGGATCCGGGTGGCGTAGTTTGCCGCTGCGCTTTTCGATAGCGTTGCGATATTCGCGCCAGACATCCTCCGGCGCCAACTGCACGTAGAGCATGGTGGTGCGGATTTGCGAGTGACCCATCAGATGTTGCAGGGCGGGCAAGGAAACGCCGTCGCGCACCATGTCGGCGCCAAAGGTGTGGCGAAAGCGGTGCGGATTGGCCTGCCGAACTTCACTGGTGCGGCGATGATAACGGAATAGCGATCGCAGACCGGCGTGGGACAGAGCGGTGCCCCGCGAATGGCCCTTTAAACAGATGAACAGCGCCGGGGATTTGGTCGGCGGTCGCTCCAGCCAGAGATACTTCTGCAGCACGCCGCCAATGTCTTGCGGCAGCGGCAACAACCGTTGCTTGTTACCTTTACCGCGTACCAGGATCTGCGCTTCGGTCAGACGCACGTCGGCGACTTGCAGAGCCAGAGCTTCGCCGCTACGCAGCCCGTCATGCAACATCAACCCCACCAGCGCCAGGTCGCGAAAAGTATGAAAGCTCTCCCAGAACTGAGCCACTTCAGCCGACGTCAGCGGCAGCATCAAAGTCTTGGGTTCGCGCAGGCGTAGTCCACGCGCGACCGCACGGCCCGACCGTCCGTAACCGAGCGGCGAGCGGGTGCTGTAGTAGCGCTGGAATCGCTCCTCGCCGGGGATTTCGGTGGCAAAGTGAAACCGGTAGAGGCCGCGCAACAAATCCAACCGATGATTGATGGTTTGTGCCGCTGGCGACGGCTGCTGCTCGAGTTGAAAGCGTAGATAGTCGCGGAGAATCGATTCGTTCAGGGCCACGAGCTGGCGCGGAAGCTGCTGGGGAGCGGCCGATGGCGCCCAGCGTGCGAAGTGCAGCAGGCCGAAAGCATAGGCACGCAAGGAACGCGGCGAGCGTTGCAACAGATGTTTGGTATCCAGGAAGTCATTGGCCCACGCCACTTCTCGGCCCTGCTCATCGACGAGGCGATAGGGCGACGCGCTGGCGCGGACGGAGGGTTGATAGACGACTGAAAATTTCATCGGGATACTCTTTCGGTGGCAGTGAGGTTCATGGCAGAGCCTGTTCGATCAGGGTGCGAAAGTCATCGGCGGATGCGCCGGCAGCGAAGTAGCTGGCCGGGTCGTGAGACTGCGGAAGCAAGATGCGGCGAGCCTGTTGTCCGGCCTGATGCAGTCGGGTGGAGAGGCTGAGGGCGGCTTGCTGGCCGGCAGCATCGGCGTCCAAAGCGATCCGGACGGTGCGCTTACCAGTGATCAATTGCTGGAACTGAGTGGAGTTCAAGTGGGTTCCTCCGCCGCAGGTGGCATGGACGAATCCGGCCTGCCATAGTGCGGCCACATCGAAGAAGCCCTCCACGAGAATGACTTGGGGGGCGGATGGGTGCCACGGCCAGCCGAACAAACCTCCTTTGCCGGTATGCAGGAAACGATGCGGAGCCCGACAGAGGGGATCAATGCTGCGACCGTATAAGGTAGCGCCGTGGGGAAAGACCATCCGCCGATAGAGCGTGTCGCGACCCTCGGGGTTGATCAGGCCGGCTTGCCGCAGTTGGTCTGGTGCGTACCCGAGATCGAGCAGGTGGGCGGCCAGGCAAGCTCCGGGAGCGTAACCGATGCCGAGCGTGGCCAGGGTGGCTGGATCGTGCAACCCACGCTGGTCGAGGTAGGCGATGGCCTCGGGCCGATGGAGCTGGGCGCGGTAGAAAGCTATGGCATCATCCAGCAAACTGGTGGTGGTATGACGGCGCAAATGCGCGATGGCTTCTGGGAAGGTGAGGTGGTGATAGAGCTGGACCAGGCGGATGAGATCGCCGCCGCGTCCGCAGCCGTGGCAATAGAACAAATTTTTGCGGGTGTGGATCCAGAAGGAAGGCCGGGTTTCGGTATGCAGCGGACACAGCCCGGCCACTTGGCCGCCGGAGCTGCGCCGGCAAGGCTGCCAGTCGTAACGGCTGAGATAATCGAGCAATCCGATGCGGTTTTTCAATTCATCCAAACGGTCGCGGTGCATGCGTCTATCTCCAGGATGAAAATGGACTGCGGTAAGTCCCAGGTTGGCGCTCAAGCGGCGATGCACGCCGATGGAGCCAGCGGCGACGATGTGGCCGGGAGCCCCGCAGCGGATGCAGGGCAGCGGCAGGCGTGCAGCGACAAGCGGGGCGGCGGCAACGGCAGCGGCCGCGGTAACCAGCGCAGTGGTGAGAGGGGCATAGCCGCATGATGCCGGAGATTCGGGGGCAGGGGAAGTATGACCTGTAACGCGGCCGAGAGCCTGGCGGCGGCAGCGATAGGCGCTCTGGCGGTCGCGCTGATCCAGCCGGGCTACGATACTTTGCTGGTAGCGGCGATTGGCGTGGCGGCGCTGCTGCAGCCTGGCTTGGCGGCGACACACCGGACTGCAGTAGCACTGGCCGCGATCACAATGCCGGCAAATGCAGAATGGAGCGTGGCATCCGCTGTAGCGGCAGATCCGCTGGTGGAGAATCAGTTGGTGCGCTGCCATGTCCGTCCGCAGGCGGGACTAGACAACGGCTGTCGAATCGTGGCAGGTTAGAACCAGTTCGAATGTGGTGACCTGCTGACAGGTTGCCCGGGAGTCCCGCCGCTTACGACGGCGGGGCTCCATCCGCCTTCTCTGACGACTTTATATCAACTCCGGGCCAATGGTCTGGGACCGCGGTCCGTAGGTAAGCGCCGATGCAGCAGTCGACGGTGCCGCGCATCGAAATCACGCCCAGCGGGGAAGACGGCTGGTAAGGAAATTTCAGCGGAAGAAAAATAACTCTTCAGCAACGGCTTGACGACCGTCGGAAAGCCCAAGCCGCTGCCGGGCATCAAATTGTCGGCAGTGAATCAGACGGTTGGCCAGTTATGCCGAGCTCGGCATAACCGGCCTTATGCCGAGTGCCGGATTATGCCGAGTGAGGCGTA
>OMOG01000780.1:33195-33398 GCA_900290305.1 Candidatus Sulfopaludibacter sp. SbA4 | reverse complement strand
TGTGTACTCTTTCAACGAGGGACAATCCCCCGAGGCGATTCAGGAAGACTTCCCACTGCTGAAGCGGTCGCAGATCTACGGAGCGATCGCCTTCTATCTGGACCACCAAGCCGAGATTGACAAGTACTTCGAAGAGACCGAGCGTGAGTTTGAGGGAAGCGCGATCCCGTTGGAGCGGGCCAATCCGGCGCTCTGGGAGAAGA
>OMOG01000780.1:0-33185 GCA_900290305.1 Candidatus Sulfopaludibacter sp. SbA4 | reverse complement strand
TGAGGGAAGCGCGATCCCGTTGGAGCGGGCCAATCCGGCGCTCTGGGAGAAGATCCAGCGCGCTAAGGCCCACGCCGGCCAGTCCACGCCGGGTGAGCCTCGTCCTTGAATATCCGGTTCCAGGCCGACAACGACCTCAAGTTCGGAATCGTTAAAGCCGTCCGGCGGCGCGAGCCGGCCATTGCCTTCGCGTCGGCCCAGGAGGCCGGGCTGGAGGGCATCAGCGATCCCGACCTCCTTGACCGCGCGGCCAGCGAGAACCGTATCCTGGTGTCGCATGACCGCCGCACGATGCTGGAGCATTTCCGGGCACACTTAGCCGCCGGGAAATCCAGCCCTGGTGTTCTCATCGTCTCCCAGGGGGCGCCCATCGGACTGGTAGCCGAGGCCATCGTGTACATCTGGTCTCTAGCTGACCCGCAGGAGCTGCGCAATCAAGCCTATTACCTGCCGTCTCTGTCGCGTCACGTGTTCGCGCGTTGACCTCGTGACCCCGTCCTCAGCGTCGTGGATCAAATGGCACAACGTCTGACATGCTGAGCGCTATAGAACGCTGGCTGCACGCTGTGTACAATGGCGGTGAGCGGAGAGGGTGGAGTCACCGGCCAATGAACCTCGAGGGCACGACGCTGGCGCTGCGGGCCACGGTGGCTGGCGGTCTGATCGCCGCTTTTTGGCTGTCGAAGCCTTTGTGGCTCAGCTCACGGATTTATCCTTTCACGCCCGTCTGGACGTTCTGGCATCCGATGCCGCCCCCGTGGGACCGCGTAGTCTTCGCGGCAATGCTCCTCTCGCTGGTAGCGATCGCCGTGACGCCGCGCGCGACGCATGCGATCTGGGCGTTTGTGCTGCTGGCGGCCACGCTGGCGCTGGCGGACCAGTCCCGTTGGCAGCCCTGGTTTTATCAGTACGTCTTCATGCTGTTGGCGCTCGCCTGCGGCCGCGGCGGCCGAAGCGGCGCGATGGACACATGCCGGCTCATCGTAGTCTCCACATATTTCTGGAGCGGCGTGCAGAAGATCAACGGCAGCTTCCTGAAGGACACATTTCAAACCATGGTGGCGCCGCTGGCCGGGGCTCATCCGGTGTTGCATCCTTTTCTTTTCGCGTTGGGTGCAGGCGCACCCGCGATTGAAATCGCGATCGCACTGGGCTTGCTGGCGCGGCGGACCCGGAATGGCGCCGTTCTGCTGGCCATGGCGATGCATCTCTTCGTTCTGCTGGCGATCGGTCCGCTCGGCGCCAATATCAACTCGGTCGTCTGGCCGTGGAACGTTGCCATGATCTGCCTGGTTCCGACGCTCTTCTGGAATACCGCGAATTCCGCGCGCGACGTTCTGTGGACTCCGCGCTTCGCATTTCAGAGAATCGTTCTGGTGCTGTTCACGATGGCGCCGCTGCTCAGCTTGTGCAATCTTTGGGACGCATACCTCTCCGCGGCGCTTTACTCGAGCAACAAGAATTCCGCGACCATCCGGATCAGCGATGCGCTGGCGGACCGGCTGCCCGAAGACGTCCAGGAACATGTGACGGTGGGAACGGGCCCGGGCAAAGAGGATGAGCTGGATGTGGACGAGTGGTCGTTCGCGGATCTGCATGTGCCGCCGTACCCGGAGATCCGGGTCTTCCGGAGTGTGACGAAATGGGTCTGCGGCTTCGCGCACGACCCGTCCGAGGTCACGCTGGTGATCGAGCGCAGAAAGGGCCTGCTGCCGGATCGCGGCCGCACCACCTGGAGTTGCCAGGATCTTGCGCGGTAAGGTTTGGACGGCCCAAAAGAGGGACAATCGAAAGAGCATGGTGCGTGAGTTGGTCTTCGCCTGGACGATCGCGGCGCGAGCGGCAGCCGCCGGCACCAACGCGGCGACCTTTCATCGGAATGTACTGCCGATCCTGCAGAAGCATTGTCAGACCTGTCATCGCCCGGGAGAAGTGGCGCCCATGCCGCTGCTGACCTACCAAGGCACACGTCCGTGGGCCAAGGCGATCAAGACCGCGGTGTTGACCCGGAAGATGCCGCCGTGGCCCGCGGATCCCCGGTATGGCCGTTTTTCGAACGATCGCACTCTGCCTCAGAATGAGATCGACACGCTGGTGGCGTGGGCGGACGGCGGCGCACCGGAGGGCGATGCGCGGGACGGGCCGCCTCCGGTCGCATGGCCTGACGGCTGGACCATTCCGCCGGACGTCGTGCTCTCGATGCCGGAGCCGTTCTCCATCCCCGCCAAAGGCGTTCTCGAGCTGACGAGCTTCACCATCCCGACCGGTTTCACCAAGGACACTTGGATCACGTCCATCGAGATTCGCCCCGGCAACCGCTCGGTAGTGCATCATGTCTCCGTCGCTATCGTGCCACACAGCGGCGACGTGGCGTACGGCGTGCCGCGAGCGGAGGTGAAGAAGCGGGACGCTGACGGCGTGGCCGTCAACAAGATTCCCAAGGCCGACCGCCTGGGGCTGCTCATCGGTCTCGAAGCTACCTACGATCCTGGCGCCGCGCCGGTGGATTACCGTCCCTACCACGCCGGAAAGCTGATCCCGGCAGGATCCGACCTGGTGATCCAGATGCACTACACGACCAATGGCACGGCCGCCACGGATCAGACCAGGATCGGGCTTACGGTGGCGAAAGAACCGCCGGCGCGTAAGTTCGTCACGGTGGTGCCGACCTCGCTTCGGGATCGGGCGCACTTCCATATTCCGGCGGGCGACCCGAACTGGGAGATCCGCACCGGGCTCGTGTTCCAGGACGACGTCGAGATCGCGTGGCTGATGCCCCACATGCATCTGCGCGGGAAGGATATGACCTACCGGCTCATTCTCCCCGGCGGGGAATCCCAAATCCTGCTCAACGTGGCGTGGGATTTCAATTGGCAGACGGGCTACGCCCTGGAGAAGCCCATCGCAGCACCAAGAGGCACCCGGCTCGAGGTAACGGCCCACTTCGACAATTTCCGCCAACAACCGGTTCAATCCGAATCCGAAGACGGATGTGTGGTGGGGCGATCAAACCTGGGAGGAGATGATGGTTCCCTGGTTCGGTGCGATCGCCGGCAAGAACGCCGATCCGGAAAAACTCGTCAGCTACACGCCCGAGATCGCGGGCCGTCCAAGGTGAGCAGCGCCCGCGACCGCCGCCTGCGTTGCGCGGGAGTACAATCCATGCAGGCCGATCGGAATATGGCGTGGGCGAGCAATCTGAGTGAAGTACACAGGCCGGTAAACACGCAGATGTCCGCCTCTCGCGAGCGCCCGCGTGAGGTGAGCCGCGCCCTATCTCCCCTAATGCCACATAGTTTTCCCAAATCGGACGTTCTGTGATAATTGTGGGGCGGACACCCCGGTCCGCCGGGGTCCCCTCGGGGGAGCGCCCTCGTCGGCCTTTCGCGGGTCGCATCGGGCTGATTTGGTTGTGCAAACAGCGGGTCCAGGGGGACCCGCGCGGACCAGGGGGTCCGCCCCACAATTTGTGCAGCATTCCCATGTGCAGCATTCCCAGTGGTGGGAAAACTATGTGGCGTTGCCCTATCTACCCGCCGCCCAGTGAAGGTACCGCGAGATGGCCGTGAGCTCCGCTTCGGTGTACAGATCCGTGGCCGTGCGGTGGCTCCAGGACGAACCCGGCGCCAGCACCACGTCCTTCGGCCCGAAGGTGCGCAGCACCGGCAGCCGCGGCGAGAGGTCGTACACCCGTGTACGGCCAGCGCTCTTCTCCACCACCACCGCGGGGAACGGCTCCTCGCCCGAGGGCCGTGCGGTCACCACGTTGGGCGTCTCCACCGCTTGAAGATCGCCCAGTTTCGCCGCCCGCAGGTCCTGCAGCGCGATACTCACCGGGACGCCGCGTTGGCCGATCTCGTGGCACGCGCCGCACGCGCCCGTTCGCGCCGCGTCGAAGAACAGGCTGCGGCCCTGCGCTGCGTCTGGCGGCATGGCGGCCGGTTTCGCCCCCGGCGCGGCCCCCTCGGCATCGCCCCCGTTGAGGCTGACCACGTAAGCGGCGACTGCCGCGAGGTCCTCCGGTTTCAGTTGCCCGGCAAAGGCCGGCATGGAAGTGTTCGGAATTCCCATCGCCGCGGTCCCCATGACGGTAGCGGCATCCAACCGGCGGCCTGCCAGTGCCGGCGCCCGGGCAGCCTTTCCCTCCGGCCCGTGGCAATAGGCGACCGCGCAGGACTGCCGGAATACTACGGCGCCGCGCGCCACCGCGTCGTCTGCCGCCTGTGCCAGCCACGGCACGGCCAGCAACCATGTCCAGCGCCTCATCTGCCGCTCTCCCCCGCGGGCAGCGCGAACGCCACTAGCGCCGATCCGCCCTGCGGCGCGGGCCGGTCCGGCCAGAACGCCTGGTGCGCCCCGCCGACAATCGAGCCCCACCCGCTGGGGGTCGCCACGTACTGGCGTCCGTTGACCGAATACGTCACCGCCGAGCCCCTGTGGCCGCCCCCGGTCTGGAAGCTCCACAAACGCTTTCCGGTGCGCGCATCCAGGGCGAAGAAGTAGCCCTCCGGATCGCCGCTGAACACCACGTCGCCGGCGGTTGCCAGCACCGAAGCCAGAATCCACGTGGACGCCGCCACGGTCCACTGGCGCTCGCCGGTCGATGGATCGTAGGCTGCAATGTAGCCCTCGATCTTGCCGCCCGGAGGAGGCTTCATGACCCAGTTGCCGCCTATGAAAGACTTGCCTTCCGTACCCGCTTCGTCGCTGGCCGTCAGGTCGTTACAGACCTCCTGCACCGGGATGTACAGCCATCCTGTACGCAAGGAATACGCCGACTGGTTCCAGTTCTTGGCGCCGATCGCGCTCGGACACACCAGCTTGGTCTTGCCGATCTCCGGCTCCAGGCGGCCCACCAGCTTGCCCTCCTCGGTGATGCCGGTCACCCAATTGACGTTGTTGGCGAAGCGCCAGGCCTTGAGAAACCGGCCCGTCACGCGGTCGATCATCCACACGTATCCGGTCTTGTTGGGCTGCATGAGGACTTTGCGCGTCTGCCCGTTGATGGGAATATCGGCCAGCACCAGCTCGAACGTCGCATCGAAGTCCCACACGTCCTGCGGCACCTCCTGGTAGTGCCATTTCAGCTTGCCCGTAGCGGGATCGAGCGCGATGATGCTGCACGTATACAGATTGTCGCCGCGCCGGTGGGCGGCATTCAGGTCGGCGGCGGCGTTGCCCACCCCCCAATACAAAAGGTCCAGATCGGGATCGTAAGAGCCGGTCATCCAGGTGGACCCGCCGCCAAAACGCCAACTGTCTCCCGGCCATGTCTCCGACCCCTTCTCGCCGGGCGCCGGAATCGTGTAGAAGCGCCAACGCATCCGGCCCGTGCGCGCGTCGAAGGCCGTGAGGTACCCGCGGTGCGCCGAATCGCCGCCGGTCACTCCCACCACCACCATATCCTTCACCACCAGTGGAGCGCCCGTGATGTTGCAGCCGCATTGCCGCGCGTCCTCGATGTTGACGCGCCACACCTCCTGGCCGCTCTTCTGGTCCAGCGCCACCATGTGGTTGTCGGCCGTGCCCATGAACACCCGGCCGTTGCCCACCGCCACGCCGCGATTCTGACGCCCATAAGCCGGCGACTGCCCTTTGGGCCACGGATAACGGTACTCCCACCGCACACTCCCGCTAGCCGCGTCCAGCGCGAACACCCAGTTGCTGGCGCTCGACAGGTACATCACCCCATCCACCACGATGGGCGTGGCCTGCAGTCCGCTCTCCGGGTCGCCCGTCTGGAACATCCAGACCGGCGCCAGCCCTCGGACGTTGGAGGCGTTGATCTGGTCGAGTGCGCTGTAGCGCAGCGCGCCATGCGTCCCGCCGTAACTCGGCCAGTCGGCGCGCGTGGCAAAATCGGCCGCCGCCAATTGAAACGCCAGGAGGTACACCACCCCGGCCGTGCGTACCTGGGATTTCATCGGTTGGTTCTCCCTCGAACACAGTATGTCATCATATCGCCCTATCGCAAGGAAGGGTGATCCCGCGGCTTTCAGCCGGCGCCTGGAGTTTCTACTTTTTCCGCCAAAGGCGAGTAGTTCGGCCAGTCCTTGTACGACCAACACTCTCAAGTCTTCGCAGCCTGCGACGACGCGTCACCAAACGCGGGCTCTTCGGGGCCAGGCGCAAGACGCTGTGCGGCGTTGCGGACTACCTGCACCGCAATCGCGCTGGCATGCGTTACGACGAATATCTCGCCAAGGGCTGGCCCATTGCCAGTGGCCCCGTCGAGGGCGCGTGCAAGAACCTCATCGAGGATCGCATGGAGCGCTCGGGAATGCGGGCAAAGATCAACTGCGCCTTCATTCCGGCCACTGGAGCGTCGTCCTATAGTAGCCACACCCAAATTAAAACCATGTGGCTCTCGGATAGCTTTGCGGATGGTTAGGGCCGTGGGAGGGTTTGGCCAATGGCGGAAACCAGTGCCTGGATGCGATCGTGGAGGGCTTGGTCGGCGGCACGGCTTTCTTTGGCCAGGCGATCGATGCTGCCACGAGTCTCGTCCGCCAGGCGGGCGACGGCGTCGTTGGTGTCCGCGACTTTCAGGGTGAGGTCGGCGAGTTTGGCGGTGATCTCGTTGAGCTGGCGTTGGGTGTCGCGCCAGAGTTGGCGGTATTCATCGCGGTCTTTGCGGCGATCTTCGACGAGGCCTGCGGTGACATGCTCGATACGTTCGAAGCGTTCTTCGGTGGTCATGTGTGGTTCCTTGCGAGGCTGATAGCACGGCGTCGCTCCGTGCCACGGAGTGGCAGGCCTCCCCTCCATTATAGGTTGAACCGATCCATCTGAACTCGAGGTTTCTGGAAAGCAATGGAAAGCAACGGGCGGTCCCTGGCGGGAACGTCTCCTCCGGCTCGAAGCAGGGGCCGACTGCCAGTCGGCCTGCAGGCTGCCAGCCTGCCCCACAAAAGCAGGCTTAGAATCAGTCTGTTGTCCTGAGGTTTCTGGAAAGTGTCCGGCCCAGAGGTCGCCCCGGCACGCTGAGAGCGTGCGCGCTACTTCGCCGCCAGCCAATACCCCGGCCGCGTCTGCGTCTTGTAGTCCTTGCCGATGATGTCCACGGTGATCTGGTGCCAGCCGCCTTCTTCCTTGTTGTTGGGATTGTAGCTGACCAGATACTGGCTGTGAAGCCGCTCGCCTATCTGTTGGATGGCGTCTTCGAGCCCGTGCTGCTTGTAGAACCCGAACTGGGTTCCGCCCGTCCCCCTGGTAAACAGGACTGCCGGGCTGGTCTTGAAGATGTTCTTGGCGTCCCTGAAAATCTCCACCATCAGAGGGATGAACTCGGCGCTGTTGCCCTCGGTTCCGTACGTCTGCATTACCGTCGTCGGCGTGGCAGGCACGATCCCCGGCATGGAATGCATGGCCGGGGGAAGATTATCGGGGCGCGGATCGGGGGGACCGGAGGTCAGCGTGCCGAGCAGGTGCGACATGTCGACCCAATAGACGTCCACATTGTTGACCTGCAGGTTGATCAGGGTTTCCCGCCCGCGGCCCTCGCTGCCGTAGTCGCGGGTCTCACCGATCACCAGCATGATGCGGCGCCGGTCCTTCCCGCGTGTCCGCAGCATGCGCACGCCGTCATCCACGGCGTCGATCAGGTGGCTGGGGGTGCTGCCGTAGGCGAGCTTTTTCACCGCCGCGGTAATCTTCTCCGAATCGGAGGTGAATTCCTGCATCGTGCGGATGCGCGAATCAAAGGCGATGACCGCCGCTTCGCCCTGGTCGCCCACGATGAACGGCTTGATCAGGTTGCCGATCTTGGTGACCTGCGGCAGGATCTTCTCCACGCGCGCATTGGCCTGGACCAGGATCACCAGCGAAATCGGCACAAACGTCTCGTCCACCTGGATGTTCTGTTCCTTGTTGTTGTCGAACAGCCGGAACTGGTCGGGCCTCAGCCCGCTGACAAAGGTGCCGCTGCGGTCCAGGACCAGCACGGGCGCCAACACGTTTTCGACGCTGACGCGGATCGGCTGGCTCCCTTCGGGCGGTTGTTCCGCCTGCTGTGGAGATGACTTGGGCGGCGGTTGCGTCTGCGCAACCAGCAACCCGGTGACCAGCGCCAATAGTACGAATCGCAGCATTCTACTCCTGCCTGGCAGACGCGTGCTCGGTCCGCCCCCCCAGTAGTTCCAGCACGTGGGGCACCAACTCCACAATAGCATCCAACGACTCCACCGCGCCTTTGGGAGAGCCGGGAAGGTTGACAATTAACACGCGCCCGCGCGTCCCCGCGAGCGAACGGGAAAGCACCGCCAGCGGCGTGGATTCGCGACCGCGGGTGCGCATCAGCTCGCCCAGCCCGGGGATCTCGCGATCCAGCACGGCGCGCGTCGCCTCGGGGGTCACGTCGCGCAGCGCCACACCGGTGCCACCCGTCGTGAAGATGGCGGCGATCTGGCCGCCATCCGCCAAGGCCGCCAGGCGTTGACGAATTTCCGTCACTTCGTCGGGGATGGCCTCCGTCACCGTGACCTGCCAGCCCAGTTGCTCCAAGCGGTCACGCACCGCCGGGCCGGAGCGGTCGGAGCGGCTCCCGGCGGTGACCGAATCGCTGATGGTCAGGACGGCGGCGTTAGGCATGGTTCCCCTTGCGGCGGAAGTCTCCGCTCTTTCCTCCGGTCTTCTCCAGCAGATACACGTCCTGAATTTCGATGGACTTGTCGAGCGCTTTGAGCATGTCGTAGACGGTGAGCGCGGCCACCGCAGCGGCGGTCAGGGCTTCCATTTCGACGCCCGTCTGCGCGGTAGTGGCGGCGCTCGACACCACGCGCACGCCTTTCTTCTCGAGCGTGACTTCCACGTCCGCGTGCGTGAGCATCAGGGGATGGCACAGCGGAATCAGCTCGGAGGTACGCTTGGCCGCGGCGATTCCGGCGATGCGCGCAATCTCCAGCGGATTGCCCTTGGGATTGTCAGGCACCTTCTCGAGTGCGCCCGGTGCGATGCGCACGAATGCGTGGGCGCGCGCGGTGCGGCGCGTCTCCGGCTTGCCCGAGACATCCACCATGCGCGGGCTTCCGGCGGAATCGTAGTGCGAGAGTTTCTTCATTTCATCAAGACCCGAATGAGCTCGCCGCGCGCGTATTCGGCGCGGCCGGGATCGGCCACCAGGTAAGCGTTGGCGCGGGTGAGCGCCGGCACGTCGCCCGAGCCGTGCCATTCCACGGGTGTGACCTCTGTGCCATCGGCGCTGAGGCGCGCGGGCAGAAAGCGCGTGAGGCCGGGCTTGTGGCGGAAGTCGCGCGTCAGCCGGGCGAAGGGCATGTGCAACGCGATCTCCTCCTGGCCGCCCAGCAGCTCCAGCGCGGCGCGCGCGAAAATCTCGAAGGTCACCATGGTCGAGGACGGATTGCCCGGCAGGCCGAAGAAGAATTTTCCGCGGGCCTTGCCGAACACCAGCGGCTGGCCGGGCTGAATGAGCACGCGGTCGAAATAAAACTCGGCGCCGAATCCGGCAAGCACTTGCTCGACGACGTCGTACTTGCCTGCCGAGACGCCGCCCGAAAGCAGCAGCAGGTCGCAAGTGAGTCCCTTGGCGATGGCTTCGCGGGTGTGCTCCACGGTGTCGCGCGCCACGGGCAGCATCCACGGGTGGCCCCCGGCGCGCCGCACTTGCGTGGACAGCGAAAATGCATTGGAGTTGCGAATCTGAAATTCCTCGGGCTCCTGGTAGATCTCGACGATTTCGTCGCCGGTGGGGATGATGCCGGCTACCGGTTGCTTATAGACTGCCACCAACGAGCGGCCGAACGACGCCAGCATGGCTACATCGGTGTAATCCANNGCGGCCGCTTCGCAGCCCCGCGGATTGATGAACTGCCGAGGCTCCGCGGAGCGGTCGATGCGCACGCGGCCATTCTCGCGGCTGGTGTGCTCGATCATCACCACGGCGTCGGCGCCCGCGGGAATGGGCGCGCCGGTCATGATCTCGACCGCCTGGCCGCGGTCCACCACGCCCTGGTAGCGCTCGCCGGCGCGCACTTCGCCGACGATCTGGAGTTCGCCCGGAAGATCGGCGGCGCGGACGGCGTATCCATCGCGCACGGAACGGGCCACCGCGGGAGCGTCGCGATCGGCCGCAATATTTTCGGCGAGCACGCGCCCGGCAACCGCGTCGAGCGGAATCTCTTCGATCTCGGGCGCCTGGCGCGCGGCGCGCACGGCGTCAAGAACGGTTTCGCGGGCTTCGGTGAAGGTCAGCGTGGCCACAGTTTCTATTTTAAGGCCGCGCGGAGGTGATATCTTGTGACCATGAGCGCAGGGACGCCGATCTTGATCGAAGAGTACCTCAAGACCTCGTACCGCCCGGACCGCGAGTACCGGGATGGTCTGGTCACGGAGCGTAACGTGGGAGAACTCGCGCATTCAATGCTGCAGGGAGCACTGGCCGCCTATTTGGGCAATCGCCGCAAGCAGTGGCAGATCGCGGTTTACATGTCGCTGCGCATCCGTGTGCGTGCCGAATGGTATGCAGTGCCGGATGTCTGTATCTACCCCCTGCCCGCTCCCAAGGAGCGCTTTCCTTCCACCCTGCCGCTGCTGTGGATCGAGATACTGTCGGAGGACGACCGCATGATCGACGTTTGGAAGAAAGCCGCCGACCTGATCTCATGTGGTGTTCCCAATGTCTGGATTATCGATCCGCACACGCTCGAGAGCGAATTGTGGACGGCTGCCGGCGGACCAAACCCGGTACCCGACAAGACCCTCCGGATCGCCGGTACTCCCATCGTGATTCCGCTGCTCGACGTAATGGAAGAGTAGACACATTGGCACGCAAGATATATTTGCGTAGCCTCGCCTGCCTTCCCACAATGTAAGGGAAGGAGGGATTCATGGCAGACACGAAAGTCCAGAATCCAGCAACAGAACAGCAAACAGGTGTGGCGCGGCGGCAGGAGTATCAACCGGCGCGCGATGTATTCAGCTTCAGCCCCTTCGCGATGATGCGAAGGCTCTCCGAGGAGATGGACCGCGCATTTTCCAGCAACTTCGGCTTGACGCGCGGCCTCGGCGAGCAGCCAGCCTGGGCTCCCGCGGTGGAGGTCCGAGAGCGCTACGGCAATCTCGAAATCACCGCCGAGCTTCCCGGCTTGACCAAGGACGATGTGAAGGTGGAGTCGACCGACGAGGGCATTATCATCCAAGGCGAAAAGCGCGGCGAGCAGGAAACCAACGAGGGCGGCTATCACCGGTCCGAGCGCACTTACGGCCGCTTCTACCGTTTGATTCCGCTGCCGGAAGGCGCCCAGATCGACAAGGCCAAGGCCGACTTCAAGAACGGCGTCCTGGAAGTGCGGGTGCCCATTCCGCAACAGCAGCAGCACAAAGCGCGTCAGATCCCCATCAATACGTAGTTAACGCCAGCAACTGTCAGCGGCCGGCAAGAGAAGCTGGCCGCTGGCCGCCAAAAGCTATTACACTACGCTGGTGCCCTACCGTTCCTCTCTTTGCCTCATGATCTCGATGGTGCGGGACCGCGCGCTGTCTCCCGTGGACCTCGTAAAGGCGCACCTGCAGCAGATCGAAGCGCGCAATCCCGCGGTGAACGCGTTTGTCACCGTGCTGGCGGACCAGGCCCTGGAAGAGGCACGCGCGTGCGAAGCGGCGCTGGTTCGCGGCGAGCCCCTCGGCCTGCTGCACGGTGTTCCCGTCACGGTCAAGGACAGCTTCGACGTTGCTGGTTTGCCCACCCGGTCGGGCAGCCGTTTTCGCACGGGGCACGTCGCGCGTGAGGATGCCGCCGCGGTGGCGCGCCTGCGCAGCGAAGGCGCCATCGTGCTGGGCAAGACCAACACGCCCGAGCTGCTGGCGAGTTACGAGACCGACAACTTCATCACCGGCCGCACCTCCAATCCCTGGGACCCGGAACGCACTCCCGGCGGATCGAGCGGCGGCGAGGCAGCGGCCATTGCAGCCTGCTGCTCGCCCGGCGGCATCGCGACGGATGGCGGCGGCTCGATCCGGCTGCCCGCGCACTTCTGCGGCATCGCGGGCCTGAAACCGACACCCGGCCGCATTCCCGCAACCGGCCACTACCCCACGCTCGGCCATCCCGCCGGCCTCATGACCGTCGCCGGACCGATGGCACGCGCCGCGCAGGATCTGCGGCTGCTGTTCTCCGCGCTCGCGGGCTACGAGCCGCAAGACCCCTTCTCGTCCCCCGTGCCCCTGCGGCCGCCGGTGGTCGAAGGCTTGCGCATCGGCGTGTGGGAGCAGTTCTACGCCGTTCCGGTGGCTGAGGAGATCCGCGGCGCCGTGCGACAGGCCGCGGCGTTTCTGCAGCAATGCGGCTTTCCCGCCGATGAGTTTCGACCGCAGGGGTTGGAGCGCGCGCCCAACGTCTGGGCGTTTCTCTTCACCGACTGGCCCGCGGCGGCGACGCGCAAATTCATCGAGGGGCGCGAATCCGAGGCGCACTGGACCTTGCTCGAGACTCTGAGCACCAAGCCGATAACCGCGGAGCAGGTGATGACCAACCTGGCGGCGCGCGATGCCATGCGGGCGTCCCTGCTGCGCCAGATGAGGAACGTCCCGGTGCTGCTGATGCCGGTCGCGGGTATCGCCGCGTTCCGCCACCGCGAACGGAAGTGGGATGTGGGCGGGAAGTCGATCGGCCTGTTCCAGGCGCTGATGCCCGCGGTCCTGCCGAATGTTCTGGGGTTGCCCGCGGTGACGGTGCCCATCGGGCTCTCGCGCGAAGGCTTGCCGATCGGCGTCCAATTGGTGGGCCGCCCTTACGAGGACGAGTTGCTTCTGGAGTTGGCAGTAAGATTGGAAGAGTTGCGGGGACCGTTCGCGTCGGCGCACAGTCAGAACGCGTGAAAGAATATGGGCCGCCGATGAACGCAGATGTACACGGATAAGCAAACTGGTGAGTTATCGGCGTTCATCGGTGTTTATCCGCGGCCCAAAATGGTTTTCTTCGCGGCTTCTCAAACCCAACCCGGCTCCGAGGGGCGCTGGCCGCTACGCTGGCCTGCTTCATGCCGTTGACGACATAATGTCATCGGTGACATACTGATTCGGAGCCGCGGCCGTCAGAAGCTGAGAAATGATCGGTTGGCAGGCGAAAGCGCCTGCCCCACCAGAGCGCCTGCCCCACCAGGACACAAGCCCTTGCACGCCAACAGTGGGACAGACGCTTTCGTCTGTCAACCTGCCGGTCTCAGCGGTTTTTCTCAGCTTCTCAGGGAGCGGTCCAGCGAGATGGCACGCAACTACAGGGAACTTCAAGCCAAGATGGACCCCGCGAGCCGCGCGGACAACCAGCGGCGCGTGCGCGAAGAACTGAAACGGATGGCGCTGGAAGAGCTCCGCAGCGCCAGGCAACTCACCCAGGCCGATTTGGCCGAGATGCTGGATGTGCCACAAAGTTCGATCTCCCGCATTGAGCGGCGCGCGGACATGTATCTCAGTACGCTGAGAAACTACATTGGGGCCATGGGAGGCGTGCTGCAGATCCAGGCGGTCTTTCCAGACGGCGCGGTGGTCATCGACCGCTTCGGGGACTATGAGAATCAGATGTGTGTGGTCTTGGCTCGCGCGGAGAGCCACGGCGTCTACAGGCTGCTTGCGCAGCGTCCACGCCCACAACAGGGTGTTGTGCTCTCGACCAAAGCTCTCAAGGCTTCGGGATTTGTGAAAACCATGAAAGCCCTGAACGTTGCCGAATCTCAGATTTCCGACATCCGGAGGAACCTGGAGAATCTCGGCCAAGTCTTGATCGGCGGCCGAACCGGAGGGGACCGTCTCTTCAACGTCCCGGATTTGGTATCAGCCGGCTTTGAGCCGGCGAGTACGGAAACAACCGGCTGAGGGTCCGCGCCCCTACACCTTTTCCGGCACCACAATCTTGCCTGCAGCCGCCTTCCAGGCGGCTCTTCCTCCTCCAGAAGAAACCTTCGTACGGGTACGTCTATGCAATATGGGGGACATTGCCCCGGTACCGCTTCCTGAGCGAGGTTAACCGCCTTCGGCGGGTGCGCGGCGTAGAAGTGATGCGGTCTTGAGGTCTTGGTAGGGCTGGCTCAAATCCGTGCCTGTTTTATCCGCGTTCATCGGCGTTCATCGGTTTGCTTGGGTTTTTCGCCTGGATGACCACATATTACAGAAAAGACAGAGAATATATGGCCGCTGATGAACGCCGATGAACGCAGATAAGAGCAGACGCCTGAGCCCGGGAACGCGGAAAGCCCGATCGAACCCTTCCGAGGACGGCGTCCTGACCGATTTTGTCGAGCTTGAAGTACTCCTGCGCAAGGATTCGTTCAATTGGCCGGCCCTTCCGTGAAACGTGCACTCTTGTGTCGCGCACCCGCCTTCGGCACTGTAGTTGACATCCACAAAACGTAAAGACATGCGGCAAATGCAAATTGAATTAACGCTAACCCTTGACTCCTGGCCCTGACCGCACTAAAATCGATCCAACCATCTCGATTAACCAAGGGGTTTTTGTTTTCGGCCTACGTAAAATTCAGGGCCTGCGTTTTTGGAGCTGACCATCAAATGAGGTTAAGTTCTCGACCTTACTACGTAGCGGCAAGGCTACAAATCCGGACCCGCGTCCACGCTTTGAAGGGGGAGTATATGAAGTCCTTTTCCACGCCTCGTGAATTAAACGCTCGTCTTGGCACTCTGCTCTGCGCCTTGGCGATTGTCACCGGCGTTGCTGTTCCAACCGCAAAAGCTCAATCCAGTATTGCCGGCACGGTAGTGGGCCAGGTGCACGACGCATCCGGCGCCGCCGTTCCGGGCGTTTCGGTGAGGATCGTCGATCTGGCTACCGGCAATTCGTTCGCGACATCTTCGAACGACACAGGGCGTTATGAATTCGCCACCGTGGCGCCGGGCAAGTACGACATCAGCTTCAGCAAATCGGGGTTCAGCGAATACAAGATCCGGTCGCAGGACGTGAAGATCGGCATCGTGCTGACGGCCAATGCCACGCTGGAAGTCGGCACCACGGCCACCACAATCGAGGTGACCGCGGCGGTCGGCGCGGAGCTGCAGACGATGAACGCGACCGTCGGCAACACCATCAGCCAGCAGTCGCTCATGGCCCTGCCCAACCTGGGCCGCGACGCCACCACGATGGCCGTCCTGCAGCCGGCGACAGCGCCGGGCGGGCAAGCGGCTGGAGCGGTCGCTGACCTGAACACCTATCAGCTCGATGGCGCGAATATCACCGACGACATGGGCGGCAACGTCACCACGTACCAAACCAACTTCAACGGGACTGGCGGTACGCAGACCGGCGGCACGCCGTCCGGCGTGATTCCCACGCCCATCGAGAGTATTGAGGAATTCAAGGTTTCGGTCAGCAACCAGACCTCGGATTTCAACAACTCGTCGGGCGCCCAGATCCAGATGACCACCAAGCGCGGCACCAACCAGTTCCACGGCGCCGCTTACATGTTCTACTACGACAACGCCATCGGGCAGGCGAATACCTGGGGGAACAACCACACGCCGTTCTCTTTTGGGAGCCTCACGTTCCCAGATACGCCGGTGGATTATCCCAAGAACCATCGCAGCCGCTTCGGCGGCTCGCTCGGCGGCCCGCTGCTGCCCAAGAGTTTTCTGGGGGGCAAGTGGTTCTTCTTTACGAACTATGAAGGGTCGCGCTTCCCCAACGCGGGGCTATACAGCACCAGTGTGCCCTCGCCCGCGCTGCGCGAAGGGATCATCCAGATCCCGAATTCCGCGGGTGTGTACCTCCCGTACAATCTCTCCAACCAGACGATCAATTTCAACGGCCAGGCGCTGGCGCCGGCACAGTGCCCCTCCGGACCCTGCGATCCGCGCGGCACGGGCCTGAACCCGATCGTGAGCCAGATCTGGAACAACCAGATCCCGCTGCCCAACAACCCGCTCGGCGGTGACGGCTATAACACGCTAGGCTTCCTGGGCACCATCCGCGCGCCGCTGACCACCAATAACTACGTGGGGCGCATCGATCACGATTTCGGCGATAAGGAACATTTTTATGCTTCCTACCGCGACTACAAGCTGGTGAGCCTGACCACCAACCAGGTGGATATCGGCGGCGTGCTGCCGGGAGACAAGCTGGGCGTCCCAGCGGCGCTGGCGCCCCGGCCGCAGCAGCCTTCCTTGTGGACCGCAGGCCTGGTCAGCACCATCAGCCCTTCGGTCACCAACACCTTCGTCTTCGATTACCTGCGGCAGTTCTGGCAATGGAGCGACGCTTCCGGTCCGGCCCAGCTTTCGGGACTGGGTGGCGCGCTGCAACCCGGCGGGGAAGGCGGCGGCCTCGGCCCCGGGTTCATTCCTTACAACGTGAACTCACAGAGCGTGAGGCAGCGTTTCTGGGACGGCCAGGACAAGTGGCTGAAGGACGACGTCTCCATGATCAAGGGAAACCACCTGTTCCAGTTCGGTGGATCCTACGGGCGCAATTTCGATTACCATTCGCGCAGCGATAACGGAGCTGGCGTGAATAACCAAATCACTTACGAGAACACGTCCTCCGGAGTCAACTTCAATCCTTCTCCTACCGTCTCCTACATTCCGAGCACGGTTCCCTCGTCACAGAATACGAATTATCAGAACTACTATTCGTATGTGCTTGGAATTGTCAGCTCAACGCAGGTGATGTACACCCGCCAGTTGCCCACCCTATCTCCGTTGCCGATCGGCACGAACGCCACGGACCAGTCGATTATTCCGTATTACAGCGTTTATTTCCAGGACACCTGGCACGTGAAGCCCAGCTTCACCCTGACCTATGGTCTGGGCTGGAACCTGGAAATGCCGCCTTATGAGCTGCAGGGCAAGCAGGTGGCCCTGGTGGATGCCTCCGGCCAACCGGTTTCGGCGCAGCCGTTTCTGGATCAGCGCAACAATGCTGCGCTCGCCGGCAATGTCTATTTCCCCCAGCTCGGCTACGAACTCGTCCGCAACATAGGCAGCGGACTCAAGTATCCGTATAACCCGTACTATGGCGAATTCAGCCCGCGCGTGTCCTTCGCCTGGAATCCGCATTACAGCGATGGCCTCATGGGCAAATTGATGGGCAACGGCAAGACCGTGATTCGCGGCGGATACAGCCGCATCTTCGGCCGTCTGAACGGCGTCGACCTGGTGCTCGTCCCTCTGCTCGGACCCGGCCTGCTTCAGGGCGCAACCTGCGTGAACCCGCTCTCGAACCAAAGCTGTGGCGGCAGCGGCAACGCCAATCCGGCCACCGCGTTCCGCATCGGTACCGATGGCAAGGTGGCTCCTCTCGCCTCGGCGAGCGCCACTCTGCCCCAGCCGTACTACCCCGGCGGCTTGAATCCAACCTCGGTGGACGCCGATACGCTCGATCCCAACTTCAAACCGGATCGCACCGACAACTTCACCCTCACGATTCAGCGCGAATTCAGCCAGCATATGAACCTGGAAGTGGGCTACATCGGCAAGATCATCAGGAACGAATTCCAGAACCTGAACCTGGATTCGGTGCCAATCAATACCACCCTCGGTGGCCAGAGCTTCGCCAACGCCTTCGGGCAACTCTATTCGCAGATGTACTTCAACGGAGTGCTGCCGGCGAACGTTCAGGCCCTGCCGTTTTTTGAGAACGCGATGGGCGGGGCCACCTCGGCGTTCTGCAAGGGCTACGCGAATTGCACGGCCGCCGTGGCCGCCAACTACAACGCGTTAATCAAGGAAACGGCGGTCTCCGACCTCTGGAACAACATGCAGTCGCAGAGCAGTTGGATCCTGGGTCCGACGACTTACAACACAAAGCTGAACGGCGGGAACGCAACGTCCACCTCCATCCAGTTAAATAACAGTCTGGGATGGGGGAACTACAACGCGCTGTTCGCCAGCTTCCGTACCAGCGACTGGCACGGCATTACGACGGCGTCGAACTTCACCTGGGGCCGGGCGCTGGGTACGGCCACGGTGGTTCAGGCCAGTAGCAGTTTCACCGCCCTGGACCCCTTCAACCTGCATGCCAACTATGGCCCCCAGGGCTTCGACTACAAGTTCGTCTACAACACCAGCATGTACTATGACCTGCCGTTCTTCCGTAACCAGAGCGGGGTGCTGGGCCACATTCTGGGCGGCTGGACCATCGCCCCGCTGTTCCAGGCGCAGAGTGGCGCTCCCTGGGGCATCACTTACAGCGAGGGTAGCTGCACCGGCTGCGAAGCATTCGGCCAGGTGACCACGCCCGGCACGGCGTCGCTCAGCTCCAATTCCAATCAGCATGCGGAAAACGCGGTCGGCTGGATGCCCTACACGGGCCAGCAGAGCGCGCACTACGGCGTTGGCGGCGGCTCGGGAACCAACCCGGTTTTCGGCGCCAACTCGGTTGGCACCCAGTTGCACGGCGGCATCAACTACGGCATGAATATGTGGGCGAATCCGGGCGCGGTTTACGGCGAATTCCGGCCCTGCGTGCTGGGTATCGACACCAATTGCGGCGGCGGCGCCGGTCCTTTGCGCACCCTTCCGTTCTGGAACCTGGATGCGCAGATCGTGAAGAATCTGAACCTCTACAAAGAGCGCATGGGCGCTCAGTTCTTCTTCACCTTCACCAACATCCTGAACCACTTCCAGCCGAGCACGCCGACGGGCAGCAGTCTCACCAGCCCGACGAGCTTCGGCCAGATCACGGGGCAATCGAATAGTCCGCGGTCGCTGGAGTTTGGCTTGCGCCTGCACTTCTGAAGTAGCACAGGCATCCTTGCCTGTGTTTGTGGCTATGCTGCCAATTGTGGGGCAGGTTGTCAACCTGCGGGCCGACTGCCAGTCGGCCCCTCTTGTTTTTATCCGTGCTCATCTGTGGCCCCAAATATTTTCCAGTTCCAAAAATCCAGATTTATTTTCCCCATGTTTTCAATCACTTGACTCTCTGAAACTCCTGCGGTCGCAATGTCTGCATGGTATGTGTTGAATTGAGGAAGGAAAGCGAGCCTCACGCCCCCCAACCGGGCCGTGAGGCTTTTTTATTTCTTCCCGCAAAGGAGGTTTTACCAATGGCCACCGACAAACAAACCGAGGCCAACCGCCAGAATGCGCAAAAATCCACCGGGCCCCGCACCGCCGAGGGCAAGGCCCGCTCTTCGATGAACCACTTTAAAACCGGCATCGACGCCAAATCCGCCATCATCCCCGGCGAAGACCCCGCCCAGTTGCAGGCCCTCGCCGACCGCATCTGCGCCGAATTAAAACCCGCCACCGAGGCAGAGCGCCACCAGGTCGATATCATCGTCCGCTGCGATTGGCAGGCCCTGCGCTATGTCCGCTGCGAAGCCGAGATCTGGAGACGATCCATGGAATACTCCATCCGGAAAAACGAACCCAACCCGATGGCCGAAGGCTATTTCCTAGCCCCGAAGAACTTAGGCCGCCTCGACCTTCGCCTCGAGAAGAATGAGCGCCTGTACAACAGCGCCCGCCGCGAACTCGAGCGTCTCCAGGCCAACCGCTTCGCCGCGGAAGTTTTTGAGGACGGCGCGGCCGAGTCCACCCCGCAACCCGCTGAAACCGAAGCCCCAGCCGAGGAATTGGGTTCGAACCTCCAAAACGCCCCCGAGCCCCCCGCCACCCCGTCCCAGGCCACCGACCCCACCCCCGCGACCCCGAAATTCGGTCCGGAATCCGCCTCCGGCCCCCTCGGGACCCCGGACGAGGCGCCGCCGAAGAGCGCGTAGGCTCCGGAAGAGCCCGCGTAGGCAAAAACGAGCCTGAACCCGTGGGGCAGGCCATCGTTTTTCGTGGCCTGCCTTCCTGGAAGAGCCCGCGTAGGCCGACAACGAGCCTGAAACCGGCTCGAAATTCATCCGTGCTGCCGTTCGAATGCCGGAACTGCGTTCAAAAGTCCGAAACACGCTTGACAACAGTGTTACGAACGCAATAGAATCCCAACCAATGTGGTTCTCTGTCCCACGGAGGGCAGAGGGGTTTCACCTACGTAACTTTTTGGAGGGAGGGATACATGAGATCTAATCTCATTGCTAACGTGGAGTGTTCTGGGTCGGTACAAACGGAAGGGATACGTGCACTCGGTTTCGCCGGCCGTCTGCGGCCGTCTTTCGGTCTGGTTCTCTGTCTGGCGCTGTTGCTGGTCCCAGCGGTTTGGGCGCAATCCGCGGCCAGCGGATCGCTTTCGGGTTTAGTCACCGACCAGCAAGGGGCGACGGTCGCCGGCGCGGGAGTCCAAATCGTCGATCCCACAACCAACATTACGAGCAGGACGACAACGAATGATTCTGGGCGATACATCTTCGTCAACGTCGAGCCGCACAAGTACACCGTCACGTTTACCAAGCCCGGATTCTCCACGCAACGCGTCGGTGAGGCCAATGTGCAGGTGGGCCAGGTATTGACGATCAATGCCGTCCTCGAGGTCGGCCAAATCACCAGCGTGGTGGAAGTGACCACTGCGCCGGGCGCCGAACTGCAGACGGTGAACGCGACCATCGGTACGACGCTTTCCGGGCCGTCGTTGATCAATTTGCCGATTTTCGGCGCCGACATCTCCAGCCTGGCGATTTACCAGCCGGGCGTTTCGCCGGCAGGCCAGGTCGCCGGCGCCATGTACGACCAGAACACGTTCCAGCTTGATGGCGGCAACAACTCGAACGACATGGACGGCAGCATGACCGACTACACCGGCAGCTACTCTCGCAACGGCTATGGAGGCTTCGGCAACCCTCCCAGCGGCGTGCTGCCAACGCCGCCCGATACGATCGAAGAGTTCAAGGTGTCCACGTCGGGCCAGACCGCCGATTTCAACGGCTCCAGCGGCGCACAAATCCAGATGGTGACCAAGCGCGGTACCAACGACTTTCACGGCAGCGCATACTACTACTACAACTCCAGCGACGTGGGCGGCGCCAATAGTTGGGATAACAACCATACGCCTTCGGGAAACCTGGGCTACACGCCGATCGCGATTTCCCATAACAATCGGTACGGCTTCACGGTTGGCGGCCCGATGCTGCCGAAAATGCTGGGCGGCAAGACGTACTTCTTCTTCGGCTATGAAGGCTTCCGGTACCCGCAATCGAGCATCCAAAACAAGTCGGTTCCGACCGACACCCTCCGCGCCGGCGTCATCTTCATCAACGAAGGCGGCACCTATGTGCCCTTCAATATCAACCCTACCCCGGTCACGGTCGGCGGTGTCACGTATCAGCCCGCAACCTGTGGCGCCGGCCTTTGCGATCCCCGCGGCATCGGCATGAACTCGCTGGTCCAGCAGCTCTGGACCAAGTATATGCCTGAGCCTAACAATTTCAACTTGGGCGACAGCCACAACGTGGAGGGCTTCCAGGGGCAGGTGTCCCTGCCCGAGAAGACCGCTTTCCTGGTCGGCCGCGTGGACCACGATTTCGGCGACAAGTGGCGCTTCATGAGCAGCTACCGCTACTACGGGCTGACCCAGCTCACTACCAACCAGTTGGATATCGGCGGCGCCCTGCCGGGCGACAAGCTGGGCGTGATAGCTGCCCGTGCCCCGCGTCCGCAGAACCCCGACTTCCTGGTGGGCGGATTGACCACCACCATCAATTCGACGACCACCAACGACTTCCGCGTGAACTACACCAAGATCTGGTGGCAGTGGGCCTCGTCGGCCGCGCCGCCGCAGCTCCCGGGCTTGGCTGGCGCAATGGAAATCGGCGGCGAAACCTCGCAAGCGCTAATCCCCTACAACGTCAACAACCAGAATACGCGGCAACGCTTTTGGGATGGCCACGACCTGTTGTTCAAGGACGACGTGGTCAAGATCAAGGGCACGCACATGATCAACTTCGGCGGCAACTATCAGCGCAACTTCGACTACCACCTGCGCAACGACAACGGGCAGGGCATCAACACATCGCCGGTGTACCAGATCGGCAGCGGCTCCGGTATTGCATACTCCTCCGCCTACCAGCCCGTGGGCATCCCCGCCAGCCAGCTCTCGAACTGGAACAAGTACTATTCCGAGGTTCTGGGCATCGTCAACCAGCCGCAGCAGTTGTTCACCCGCACCGGCGCCAACCTGACGTTGAACCCGGCGGGCACGCCGATGTTCGATAAGAGCACCATCGACTTCTATAACGTCTATGTCACCGATTCATGGCACATCAAGCCGACCCTGACCTTGACTTACGGTTTGGGCTATCAGCTTGAAATGCCGCCGGTGGAGCAGAACGGCAAACAGGTGGAACTGGTCGATACGAACGGCCATCCGATCCAGTTCACCGATTATTTCAACGCCAAGCAGGCGGCTGCGCTCCAGGGGCAGGTTTATAACCCCATCATCGGATTCTCGACGATCGGGAACGTGACTGGCGCCAGCCACAAGTATCCCTACAATCCGTTCTATGGCGGCGTGAGCCCGCGCGCGGCCTTGGCCTGGAATCCGAGGTTCGACAACGGAATTCTGGGAACGCTCTTTGGCCAAGGCAAGACCGTGATCCGTGGCGGCTACGGCCAGATCTACAGCCGTCTCAACGGCGTAGGGCTGGTGTTGATTCCGCTGCTCGGAGTCGGTCTCGGTCAACCGGTGTCTTGCATTGGCGCATCGATGACCGGTCAATGCCTGGGCACTGGCGGCGTGACTCCCGCCACCGCATTCCGCATTGGAACGGACGGTCTGTCCGCGCCGATCCCGACTCCTACGCAGACGCTTCCCCAGCCGTCCTACCCCGGCACCAACGGGTCACCGGCGGCGGGCGCGGCTTCGGTGCTCGATCCGAGCTTCAAGCCGGCCACCACCTATAATTTCAACTTCAGCATCCAGCGTGAAATCCGGCCCAAGCTGCTGCTCGAAGTCGGGTATATTGGCCGCATCATCCGCAACGAATGGATGCAGCGCGATCTCGATGCCATCCCCTTCATGACGACGTTGAATGGCCAGAGCTTTGCGCAGGCTTATGCCAATAGTTACTTCGCCCTCGCAGCCGGCGGCACGCCCGCTCCTCAGCCGTTCTTTGAATCCGCCCTCGGCGGAACGGGATCGCCCTTCTGCAAGGGTTTCTCGAGCTGCACCGCGGCGGTCGTCGCCAACCCCGCTATGAACGGCCACATCACCCAGACCGAGGTCTTCCAGTTGTGGTCCGCCCTGAGCGCGGCGAACGGCTGGACCCTGGGCCGTACCATTCCGAGCAGCCAGAGTGCCGCACTCCCGTCGGGCCAGACCTCGGGCATTTACGCCGACGACAGCTCGGGGATCGGAAACTACAATGCGGCCTACGCCCAGTTCACATCGAGGGATTGGCATGGCGTCACGCTGACTTCCAACTTCACCTGGGGCCGCTCGCTGGGCACCGGCAACCAGTCTCAGGCGACATCGACATACACAGTGCTCAACCCCTACAACGTGCGGCAAGGGATGTACGGTCCTCAGTCCTGGGACTACAAGTTCCTCTATTCGACGACTTTCCTGTGGTCCGAGCCGTTCTTCCGAAACAATCACGGCATCCTCGGACACGCTCTCGGCGGATGGCGGCTGGCGGCGATCTTCGCTGCTCGCAGCGGCGCGCCGCTGCAGATCGGTACACTCGGCAGCGTGGGCAATGAGTCGTTCGGGGAAACCCAGACAGGCGGTGCCTTCGATGGAGCGGTCCTCGCCGCCAAGTTCACCGGCGGCGCCTCGGCCCACTACAACGTTGGCATTTCGGAAAGCGCTTCGGCCAATCCCAACGGTGTCGCCGTCAATGGCAACGCGGACAACGGCGGCAACAACATCAATATGTTCAACAATCCATTGGCGGTGTTCAACCAATTCCGGCCTTGCATTCTGGGCTTCGACACGTCGTGCGGATCGGGAGGCCAGATTCGCGGACTCCCCAACTGGAACATGGACGCGAACATCGCCAAAGATTTCCGTCTCTTCCGCGAGCGCGTGTTTGCGACCATGTCGTTCCAGTTCGTAAACGTCTTCAACCACGTTGCGTTGGGCGATCCGAACCTGAATATCTCCAGCCCCCAGGATTGGGGCGTGCTCGGCTCCAACGAAACCGGCCAATTGAACTCGCCGCGGAACCTGACGTTTAGTCTGCGGCTCCGGTTCTAAAGAGCAGGAGTTAGGAAAGCCCGGGCAGTGGGATAATAGACAGCGTGCCCCTGCGGAATCTCCACATGATCCGCCGTGTCCGGCCCAGCGAAATGGACCGTAGCTTCGACGTCGAGTTCTGGCAGCGTCAGGGCCTCGATGCAATCTTCGACGCTGCCATCGAGTTGTTCACCCTGGCCTACGAGAACCAAGGAGAGGATCCTGCTCAACTCCGGCTTGCTCGAGTTCTTAGACGTGTTCCTCGAGAGTGAGATCCGATTCTTGGTGGTCGGCGGTTATGCGGTGATGAAATACACCGAACCGCGCATGACCAAAGACATTGATCTGTGGATTGACACGACGCCGGAGAACGCGGAGAAGGTCTATCATGCGCTCGCCCGTTTTGGTGCGCCGCTTGTTGGTTACTCGCCTCGGGACTTCATTGATCCAGACACCTTCTTTCAGGTGGGAGCGACCTTCCGGGTCGATCTGATTACCTCGATGCCGGCCGGGCTGAATTTCCCGGAAGCTTGGGAACACCGTGTCGTCGGGCACCTTCATGGCAAGGCCGTCCCCTTCATCTCCATGGAGGACCTCATCGCTACAAAGCGGGCCGTCGGACGTCCACAAGATCTGCTCGATTTGCAGAACCTCCTCAACGCCAGGGGCCGGGGCCGGTAACTCGAAGCGGGGATGGGAAACGGGACGATGCATCGCGTCAGCACCCGCGCCCATCCTCGACTCTACCGCCGGCCCGCTTCCCCTCTGGAGGCCAAAACATTTTCGGCCTCCAATGTTTCCTTCGGAGGTGGGGCAGGCGCCCCGGTTTTGCGGGTCCGTTCCGGATTTCGGCTGCCAACCCCGCGCCTTCACCGGCAACTCCCGGGTAACGCCGGTGGGCCGTAGCGGCAGCGGCCTGCTCCGCCAAGCATTGAAACCCTCCGGCAGGGAGCGGTAGTCTCAGGTTAGATAGGCGAACCCATATGACTGTGCACCTGACGCCGGAACTCGAAAAGCTGGTTGCCAGCAAGATCGAGTCAGGCGAGTACAACACCGTGAGCGAAGTCGTTCGGGATGCGCTGTACCTGCTCGCACGGCGAGACGAGGCATCGGCCCTTCGCAAAGGCGACATCCGTACGCTGATCGACGAAGGATGGGAAGCCGCCAGACGCGGGGAACTCGTTGATGGCGACAACGCATTCGACCGCATCGACGCCGAACTGGAAGCCATGGAGCGCTCCGCTCCGAAATGAAGAGTTTCGCTCGCAGGCATCCGGGTGTCGGGCAACGTGCGGGAAGATCTTACGGACCGCCCGATCAAATTCTGGCCAGTCTTGCCCGACCGCTCGGTGCACGCCCTGGGCGATACAGTAAACTCACCCCGCCACCCGCCCATCACGTCACTGGTTTGCCTGCCTTGACATCCCCCGCCCGTCTGCTATGCTTCCAACAGGACAACATCTAAAATTTCCTCCTATGACCGTTCTCGTAAAAACGCCGAGCCTCAAT
The DNA here is from genome assembly GCA_900290305.1 of Candidatus Sulfopaludibacter sp. SbA4. Lineage (GTDB taxonomy): Bacteria > Acidobacteriota > Terriglobia > Bryobacterales > Bryobacteraceae > OMOG01. The sequence continues at coordinate 7,663 of OMOG01000780.1, read as the reverse complement.
GTTCCTGAAGCCATCGCCAAGAAAGCCGGCATCAGGCCAGGCGATTTAGTCGAGTTCATCGCTGGCCGGGGCACCATCACCATACGAACAGCCACCCTCCCCAATGAAAGCCGCTTCCCGCTCTACACGCCGACCAAAGCCGAAGCTCGCTCCATCGCCAGAGGCCGCGCCGCTTACGAACGCGGCGAGTACATCACCCTTAAACAGCTCAACAATGAACTGGACGCTGCTCGTCACAAAGCCCGCAAGAAAAGCGCTCGCAAAGCTTCCTGACAAAGACCAACGCCACATCCAGCAAGCCTTGAACGCCATGGAAGCCGACCCGTTCAATGGCGACATCAAACGCTTGCAGCCTCCTGCCTGGCGCAGGCGTGTTGGCAATTACCGAATCTTCTATGACCTGTTCCCCGACGAAAAACGTGTCGTGGTAACCTCCATTGAGCGCCGGACATCGACCACCTACTAGAACTAGAAAGCCTAACGGCCCTCCACCTCGCACCCAATAATAATTTCGCCGCACCGCCCGGCGCGTTGCCACCAACTCGGCCTGGACTGCGGCCTCACTTGATCTCCCCCAGCAACTCCTTCACCGCCGCGTCGAGTTGCGCCTTCTCTGCGCTTCTCCGCTGCCTCCGTGGCCTCAGGTTTTGACTTTCTCTTGGTTTTCTCCGCGTCTGTCTCCGCGCCTCCGCGGCTCCGCGTCCAGCGCTCGTCTTTCCGTCCCTCTACTTCTTCCCCACCTCCGCCAGCAACTCCTTCACCGCCGCATCCAACTGCGAGTCCTTCCCCGCATACGACTCCCCTATAGGCCGCGTCACCGCAATATCCACCGGACGCGGATTGTTCTCCATGTTCTTGCCGTCCGCGCCCGTGATCAGCGTGCCCGGCATGCGCATCACCGAGCCATCCACCAGGTCCATCGACCCGGTATAGATGATCCAGCCGGCGGTGGGCTCGCCGACCACCTTGCCCAGCTTCAGCGTACGGTAGCCCTCCGTGAAATCCTCGGCGTCCGAAAGCGAGTGCTGATTCACCACCAGGATGGTCGGTAGCTCCAGCGAGCGCTGCCCCAGCACCGTGCGCGCCGAGCCCGCCGGCCCGCCGCGGTTGGTCATCGTCAGGTACGGCCTCCGCGCCAGCACGTCCAGCGCGTAAGCGTTCACGAACCCGCCGTTGTTGTTGCGGATGTCGATGATGACTCCGTCGCGCGCGCGGTTCTCCGCGTCCAGATCCAGGTAGAGCTGCGTGAGCGCCTGCTCCGACATGTCGCGGATGTGGACGTAGCCCAGCCGCCCGTTGCTGATCCTGGCCACGTACGCGCGGTTGTCCTCCACCCACTTGCGGTAGATCGGCTCGGCCAGCGAAGCCACCGGCCGTACGATAACCTCGCGGCCGCTGACGTCCAGCACCACGCGCTTGTCCACCTTGTGCTCCAACTGCTCGTCCAGGTTCACGTGCGCGCCCATGGCGACGCCATCCACCGCGCGCAGCTCCTCGCCGGGCTTGATCTTGGCCAGCTCCGCCGGTGAATGCGGCAGCACCGCGGTGATCCGCAGCTTCGCGGACTTCTCGTACTCCGCGCGGTCGAAGCTCAACCCGAGCTGCCCGATGGCGCCGCGCCCGCCGCCGCCCTCGCCGCCCGCCGCCGCCGTGGGCGCCGACACGCCCGAGTGCGACGAGTTCAGCTCCCCGATCATCAGCCGCAGTATCCGCCGCATCTCGTCCGGCGTGCGCGCGCCCTCGACCAGCGGTGCGTAGGTGCGCCGCACCGCGTTCCAATCCGCGCCGTGGAACTTGGGGTCGTAGAAGTTGTCGCGCTGTCCGGCCCAGGCTTCTTCGAAGACCGCCATCTTCTCCTGGTCGAAGTTGACGTCCATCTCGGCGTTGACCGCCACCGCCCGCGTCACGCGCGTGTCCACCGTGATGGCCTGCACGCGGCCGCCTTCCAGGTAGTAGACCTCGCGCGAATCGGCCGAGAACTGCGCGTGGTTCTTCGCGCCCGGCGTCGAGGTCAACTGCCGCGCCACCCTCCCGCCGCCGCCTCCGCGTCCGCCGCGCCCGCCGCCCGCACCGCCGCCATCGGTGGGCTCCTCCAGCGGGTACAGGTACAGGTTCGCCTGGCCGCCCACCGTCGCCGAAACCAGCAGCCAGCGGCCATCCGGGCTGATCTGCGGGTTGGAAACCGTCAGCCCGATGGGCAGCATCGAGATGCGCTCGCGGATCCCTTCGAACTCGATCTCCACCGGCTTCACCGGCGGCTTGGCCTCCGCCCCGCCGCGTCCTGCGCGCGGCGCTTCCGGCTTGAACAGCTCTTCGAAGCGGTCCTCGCCGTACTTGGGCTGCGGCGGCGCCAGGTCGATGCGCGCCACCTGCGGAGTCTCGGTGCGCTGGTTGGTCTCGTATAGCAGGAACTTCCCGTCGGGACTCCACTGAATCGCCGATGCGTTGGTGTTGGCCAGAAAGCTCACCTGCCGGCCCGCGCCGCCGCTCGCCGCCACCACGTACACGTTGCGCAGCGCACGGTCGCCGGCCGTGGCGTACGCGATCCACTTGCTGTCGGGCGACCAAGCGTACCCGCCCGAGCCTCCCTGGCCTCCGCCGCCGATGAACCCGGAGACCAGCACGCGCTCCTGCTTCGCATCGAGGTCGATCACCCGCAGCTCCTTGCGGTTGCGCACGAAGGCGATGCTCTTGCCGTCGGGCGAGAATCGCGGACCCTGGTCGGGCTCGGCGTCATGGGTCAACTGCGTCTCGGCGTGCTTGGTGAAGTCGTAAACGAAGACGTGGGTCACCGCGTCGCGCTGGCCCAGGTAAGCGACTCGCGAAGAGTCCGGCGCCCACGTGACCTGCGATTCGGGCCCTGGAGTGTTGGTCACCCGTATGGCGTTGCCGCCATCGCGTGCCGAAGCCGCGAAGACCTCGCCGTGCGCGATCAGCGCGATCTTGCGCGCGTCGGGCGAGAGGTTCAGATCGGTGAACTGGTTCAGCGTCTGGTGCGTGATGGCCGGCCCTGCCGCGGAGCCCACCAGCGTGATGGGCACCGCGTATGCCTCGCCGTTCTTCGTGTCGAGCTGCCAGATCTTGAAGTCGTGCTCGAACACGATGGCCTTACCGTCGTAGCCGATCGAAGGCCACAGCACGCGGCCGTCGGTGAACTTGGTCACCTGCCGCGGCTTCGCGCCCAGCGCCAGCGTCCAGATATTCTGCGCGCCGCTTCGGTCCGACATGAAGTAGAGGTTGCGGCCGTCGGGCATCCACATGGGCCAGGCATTGCGGCCGTTGAGGTCGACCACCCGCTCGTAGGCGCCGCCTTCCTTGCGCAGCCAGATCTCGGACTCGTCCAGGTGGCTGTGGCCGTGGCGCCACCACTGCTGGTCGCCGTTCCCGCGCGCCGCGAAAGCCAGGGTGCTGCCGTCGGGCGCGGGCGCCGCTTGGAACTCGTTGGTGAAGCGGTCGGCGCTCACCGGCATGGGCGTTCCGCCCTCGGCGCTCACGCGATAGAGGTCGTTCTTCCGCCCGACGTCGTTCGTGCCGTTGGAGAAGTAGATCCACTTGCCGTCGCGCGACCAGGCGTCGAGCTGGTCCAGGCCGTCATCGAACGTCAGCCGCTTCAGTTCGCCCGAGGCCAGCGTGAGTACGTAGATGTCGCCATTGCCGGTGCGCGTGGAGACGAAGGCCAGGCGCGCGCCATCGGGCGAATACAGCGGCCGCGACTCGTCCGCCGGATGCGACACCAGCAGGTGCGCCTCTCCGCCTTTGGCCGGCGCCACCCAGATGTCCCCACCCGAGACGAACGCGATCTCCGGACGCGTGGGGCACAAGGTCGGCTCCGTCATGTAGGGCACTCCGGCCGCGAATGCGGCGGAAGACAGTGAGAGCAGGAGAATCAAACTGCGCATGCCTTAAATGGTACACCGCAAGGCAACCGCTCCCATCAGAGCCCCGACCGTGAGGGAGGGGTTTCCCCGGTGCTAAACTGGTTGTACATACCAACCGCCCACGCAAACGCGCGTGGGCGGTTTTGTTTTTGGAGGGACACTTTGATCGAAACGCTCAACGGAGTACAACTGTACTTCGAAATCCACGGAACCGGCGATCCGCTGGTCCTGCTGCACGGCTTCGGCGGGTGCAGCCAGGATTGGGCGCCACTCACCGCCGACTGGGCCGCCCACTTCCAGCTCATCATCCCCGACATGCGCGGCCATGGCCGGTCAGACATCCTGTCGCAACCGTTCCGTCACACCGATGCCGCGGCCGACATCTCCGCCCTGCTCGATCGCGTCGGAGCCGGCGCGTTCAAGGGACTGGGCGTGAGCGGCGGCGGCAACGTTCTGCTGCACCTCGCCACCCGGCAGCCCGAACGCGTGAAGGCCATGGTGCTGGTCAGCGCCACCAGCTACTTCCCCGCCCAGGCGCGGCCCATCATGCGCCGCTATCCCGAGAGCCTGTCCGATCAGTGACGACCTCACCTTCACCCCGCCGCATCTCGCGACCATCCAGGCCCGCACCCTGATCGTGCAGGGCGATCGCGATCCCTTGTACCCCGTCGAGATTTCGGTGGAGATGGCGCGCGCGATTCCGCGATCCAGCCTGTGGATCGTCCCCAACGGCGGCCACGGACCCATCGGCGGCGAACGCTGGCCCGACTTCGTAAAGACGTCCTTGGCGTTCTTAAGCGCCGATGCGGTTGTGTGAGAGACTCGCCCCATCGATGCCTGCGACCCCGATCCCATCCCCGTATTTCGCGCTTTCCGTCGTCCCGGGACGTGTGCGACCCATGAAGGGATCGGGATTCGGTCCGTCATTCGAGTCAGGGGTTTCATGACGTAACCATGGCGCCAGACGATTTTCATATCAAGCTTCAGATCGTCGACCACTTGATGTGGGCATTTGAGGGGCAGGCGCTTTCGACTGTCAACCGCCGGCTTTCAATGAACTCCTTCCTACCGGCAGAATTCAGCAACAAACGTGCCGTGCGGCAGGCGGTCTTGGGTGAGATAATGGCACATCAGACCCGTTATAGATTACTGAGTATCGCCATCCAGTATTCGGGGAGGAATTATCGGCGACGAAGGGAACAGAGAACCGTCGGCTGAAATAATCGGCGCGGAGATACCGGCATCCACAGCCGAGACGTGCCGCACCAGCGATATCGGCCTGCTCCTGAAAGGGCGCTACCGCCTGGTGAAGCAACTCGGGGCCGGTGGTTTCGCCAGAGTGTACCTGGCGCACGACGAAACCCTGGTGTCCAAACCGGTGGTCGTCAAGGTGCTGCACGCGGTCAAGATCGACTCGTGGTACCTGCGCAAGTTTCAGCAGGAAAAGGAGGCCCTGGCGCGCATCGACGATCCGGGAGTGGTGGCCGTGCTGGACGAAGGCGTCACGCCCGAGAACACGCCTTTCCTGGTAATGCAATACGTGGATGGCGTGACGCTGCACAGCCTGGTGCGGAAGGGCGGGACGGAGCTCCTCCGCGCGGCCGAAATCTTCCACCAGGTGGGAAGGGCCCTCCAGGCGGCCCACGACAAAGGGATTTTCCATCGCGATCTGAAGCCGGAAAATATCATGCTGCAATCGTCCGGCAAGGAGGACCGCGTGCGGCTGATCGACTTCGGCATTGCCGGCATCAAGGACTCGGTGTACGCCTCGTTGGACGAATCCACGCGCGTCGTGGGCACACTCACCTACATGCCGCCGGAACAGTTGCAGGGGGAAGTCTCCGCGCGGAGCGACATCTACTCGTTTGGCGCGGTTGCCTTCGAGTTGCTGGCGGGGGAGCGGGCGGTGCGAGACCCGATGCAACTCGTCACCACGCCGGCGGGCGGGTTGGAGCGAAAACTCCGGGAACTGCGGAGCGATATTCCGGACGCCGCCGTGAAGATCGTCCTGAAAGCCCTTTCGGCAAATCCCAACGACCGCTTCGAGAGTGCGAGCGAGATGGGGGATCGCCTGGCGGAGGCGCTGCGGCCGGCCGAACCCTCCACCATCGTTACACCGCGTCCGCAACGCCCCGATCAACTGGAAATGGCGGCCGTGCTGTTCCTCGAGTTGGTCGGCTACTCGACCCTGGCCATGGAGGACCAGCGGGAGCTTCTCCGGCTGTTGCAGGATTTGGTGTGTCAAGCCCCGCACCTAGTGGAGGCGGACAAGCGGCGGGACCTAATCACTCTGCCAACCGGCGATGGGATCGCCTTGGTGTTCTTTGACGACCTCACTTCTGCGGCCGAGTGCGCGTTGGAAATCGCGCTCTCCATCCGCTCTCATCCGGCCATCAGACTGCGGATGGGGCTGCACATCGGGCCTGTCTACCGCGCCAACGACATCAACAAAAACATGAACGTCTCCGGCGGCGGCATCAACTTGGCGAAGCGAGTGATGGACGCCGCCGACGCAGGCCATATTCTGGTCTCCTCCGGAATGTCGGACGTGCTGATGCAAGTGGGTCGCTGGAAGGGCTGGCTGACGGACTTTGGGGAACACGAAGTACAGCACGGCGTCGCCATGCGTTTATACAATCTCTACACCGGCGAGGCAGGCAACCCGGCGTGGCCCTCCAAGTGGGGAGAGAGGGCGCCTGCCAAGGGCCCGGGCGCGATAGCGGATCGCCTGGCGCACTGGCTGCTGCGGGTCGTTCTTGCGGTAGCGGCGCTGTTCGTGGTGTTCGTCGGCGGTCTGGGCACTGTACTGATTGGTGCGTTCCGACGCATCCTCCCTGGATCTGTTCGGGACCTGCGGGACGGCGTTGATCTTGGCTGCGGGACTCCCGCGCCTGAAGCCTCGAGCTCTGAAGGACCGACCGAGGCCAATCAGACAGTGACTGACCCTTCGCCGACAACACGCTTGAGTTCTGGAGAGACTCAGAGGATTAGAGCAGTGGCTGAGGGGTCCCTGCCACCGCCAGATTTCACCAATTTTTTCAGGGTAGCTGAAGGCGAGCCGCCGCGCGTACGTTTGACGCTCATCTCTTCTTCCGACGCTCTGGTCGCCGGCAGCAATATGCCCATTACGGCGCTGCCATTCCGGATTGGCCGCGCTGAAGCACACCTCACGCTGCGTTCCGACCCTACCATCTCGCGCGAACACGCAGTGATCGATTGGCGTGGCGGCGTGTTTACCATCTCTGATCTTAATAGCGATAACGGCACTTTCGTAAACGGGAGGCGCCTAAAAGCAGGCGAAGCCGAAACCCTCCTCTTCGGTTCTGTAATCCGGCTGAGTAAGTCCACAGAGCTGGTGTTCGTCTCCGACGAGCTCTCCGAACTCCCGGATCTCACGGGTCAAACTGTTGACGAAAGGTACTTGCTCGTTAAAATGATTCGCTCAAGCGCTAAGGCCGCGACGTACGAGGCCAGGGACAGCCAGTTGCCTCAAACCGTAGCCCTGAAGTTGCTCTCACCCAGCCTTGCCAAATATCCGGGCTACCTTGATCAATTCACTCATTGGGCTGAGGCTACAGCCCAGCTTCGGCATCCGAGCATATGTCGGGTCTTGGGCCACAATCGAGTTATTCTCCAGGCAGGCTCGGGCCCGCCTCTCTGCACCAACTATGTGTGCATGGAAATCATGGCCGGCGGGAGCTTGGCGGACCGGCTCAACGCTCAACGCCATATCACCGCCGATAAGCTGGCGATATGGCTCGACCAGCTCACTGATGCCCTTGAAT
>OMOG01000012.1:319-17626 GCA_900290305.1 Candidatus Sulfopaludibacter sp. SbA4 | reverse complement strand
CCCCCGTGCTTCTTGCCGTCTGCTCCCCAACCCGTTACATCCACTCGAAAGCCCGAATTCCCGAAAATCCTGGTTTATACTCCGATCTGACTGTATTCAGGCCCTTACGGAAACACCACGTTTACGAAACGGAGGCTAACATGTTCAGAATCGGCTTGTCCAAAAACATGGGTCACCATCTGACGGGAGTGCTGCTGTGTGTTCTATGCTTTTCGTGGGCCGCCCGAGTCGCACGGGCGGACGGAGCCGTGTACGCGATGACCAACGCGCTGGGGGTTAACGAAATCCAGGTATACCACCGCGCGGCCAACGGAAACCTGAGCATTGTTCAGACGATTGCGACCGGCGGTGGGGGCAGCGGCCTCCAGCTTTCCGCCGTCGATTCTCTGGGCTCGGCAGGGAGTTTGCGATTGGACGAGGATCACCATCTTCTCTTCGCGGTCAACACGGAAAGCGCCGCCGAGAATAACGGCGTCGGCACATACAATACCGACTGCCAGCAAGGCACGATCACCTCGTTCATGGTGGCCAGTAACGGCACCTTGACGTTTGCCGATCGGGTTTTTCTCGCGGATTGTTTCCCAACAGTCTCACCGTTATGAAGATGGGGCACAAACAGAGTCTGCTTTACGTGCTGAACGCGGGCGGCCCGGAACCCCCGGGAGTCTGTCATCTGCAGCCGGCTGCGGCTGACGGCCCGAATATTACGGGCTTTCTGGTGGACGAACTCGGCCGGATGGAGCCGGCGGGCTCGACGCAACCGATCGATCCGGGCCCGGCCTCCGCCCCCAGCGGCGTAAGCTGCACCGACTCGGCCGCAGCCGGTTTTCATTCACTCACCGGTGCTCCAGCGGCGGATTTCCAATGCGGCCTGAACCCTCCGTCATTTGTCCGCTCGCCAGCCCAGATCGGGTTTACGCCGGACGGCAACCAGTTGGTCGTGACGGTCAAGGGAACCAACACGATCTACGTGTTTCCGGTCGACGAAGATGGGAATGTTTCCAGTCCGAAGATCACGCAGGCCCCCGGGCCGGCCCTGCCCACCTACTTTGGTTTTACATTCAGCAAGCAAGAGGATCTCCTGATGACGGAGACTTTCGGTGCGGCGGCAAGCATTCCCGTGAGCGGGACAGGCGCGGTCTCGTCATTCGGGATTAACAAGGCTGGGAACCTGCTGCCGGTCAGTTCGCACATAGGCGATGGAGGGACGGCGGCTTGCTGGATCGCTCTGGAACCGATAGCGGGGACATACGCATACGTGTCCAACAGCCTGAGCGCCAGCATCTCGAGCTACACCGTGAGCGCGAACGGCAGTGTCACGCTGCTCAACGGAATCGCGGCGAGCGGAGCGGGGCCAAACGATCTGGCAACAGCGCAGGAAAACGGCGTCAGCTATCTTTACGTGCTGGATGCCGGCAGCGGTGCGGTGGCGGCCTTCCGAATTAATCGAGACGGCTCGCTGACCGCGATAACCGGCGGTAGCGGGCTGCCTGCCGGGGGCGCCGAAGGTCTCGCCGCCTTTTGAGCACAGGCCGGCGCGCTCGCAAAGTGACGTGGCGCAGGCACTCGTGCCTGCCGGGGTACCCTCTGGGTCGGGCACTCATGCCGAGGACTGTCTCCGACAGTGTGTCACAACGGAAGAGGTGTCGAGACGAGTCTGTCTCGACACGGCAGGCACGGGCCCAGAGGGCACCCCCTGCGCCACATCGGCCGGCCGAGTGTGAGAAATCCGGGCTAGAGCCAATACTGTTCACTTTGGGTCGCGGGAGCACGGATGACATCAGCGGGCCGATTGAAAATCGGCCTGCAGCTTGGAAAGCTGCCCCACTTACGGCTGCAAAGTGAACAGTATTGGGGCTAGAGCTAGAGCTGGACCCGGGCCTCGTTGTCTCTGACGTTTTCCATCCAGGATCGGGAGCGCAAGCAAAACGCATCCGCCCTCACTTCTTCAAGCGCGCTTCCTGAAGGCGTTCCAGAAGGTCCCTGGCGGGCTGAAATCCAGGACTGAGTCCGATCACGTTCTGTAGCGTCGATTCCGCCGAGCGAAGGTCGCCGGTGCGCCACTGGGCCATCGCGAGGTTGGTTCCGACCAGCACCAGGCCGGAGTTCTTGGCAATCGCGTCCTGCCACAGCCCGATGGCCTCCCGGTCTTCTCCCCGCTCGAACAGGATGGCGCCCAATCCCACCGAAGCGGTGACCTGCGCGGGGTCGAGCCGCATGGCCCGGCGATACAGCGGAATCGCACGATCTTCCTGTCCGGTATTGCGGTAAATCTCGGCCAGGTACAGGAGCACCTCGGAATCGTCGGGCGACTTCCGCTCGGCCGCTTCCAGAAGGCGCAGCGCGCGGTCCCGGCCAGCGGCCCCCGGACGCGTCGCCACGATGGCATAGGCAAGGGCCACATCTCTTGTCTCGGCGGCGGCGCCGCCGAACGGCACCAATTCCCCTTCCGGGGGCGGCGGTTGTGCCGCGGCGCGCGGGCGGCGGGGAATGGAGTGATCGGTGTAGACCACGTGCTCGGCATCGGTTACGGCGGACTTCGGCATGTGACAGCCCGCGCAGTCATCCTGGCGTTTGGCCCGGTTTGCCGCCGTCTCTTTGCAGGCATCCGCCGCGTGGCAACTCAGACACTTCGCGCGGAACCATGCGGCACGGTCGACAGGGCCGGGCATGGAATGCGGATCGTGGCATGAGCCGCACCACAGCCGGTCTCCCGAAACGCGTTTGCAGGCGCTCTGGGCAAGTTTCTCGAAGTGGCTGTTCACGCGCATGCCCGGACTGACGCCGGCGCGCACGAACACCGCCACCGAATCGGCGAGGCGGTCGCCCGCACGGTAGGAATCCCACGAAGCACCCGGACGCATCACACGCACTTCGCCCGACAGATGGCACTGCGCGCAAACGCTGTCCCGCCGTTCCGGCGACAACTTCGCCGGGTTGATAATCGACGAGCCGCCCTGGGCGCGGCCCGCCTGCATTTTCGCGATGTGAGTTTCTCCGGGACCGTGGCAGCGTTCGCAGGCTACCCCGCCTTCCCGGAATGGCGGGCTGCCGAAGATCGCGGAGAGGGCGCTGGCGTGGCAGTTCAAACAACCCGGCACGATAGGCCGGGTCATATACGGATAGGCGTAGCTGCTGTAGGACGGCGCCAGGTCCCATTTGGCGCTGCCGGAATAATAGGTCAACGGAGCCTCGTAAAGAAAGCCATCCGCCGACAGCAGGTAGCTGCGTGCTACCGCTCCGGAGCCGACAAAGTAGGCCAGCGGCTTCCGCCCGTGCCGGCTGCCGTCCGCGGCTTTCTCGAAGTCCATCCAATAACCGCCGCCGCTGCGGGTGACGCGGTACCGGAACCCGGACGGGACGTGCGTAAAGGCTGCGCGTGCAAACGATTCCGCTGGCGCTGCGCGGCCCGCCTCACCGCTGGTGGCGGCCATTGGGGTCCGCCGAAAGCTGTCGTATATGGCGCGATGGCAAGCCGCGCAGGCGGCGCTGTCGGCTCCCGCTGCAACCGGAGCCCATAATCCAAAAGCCACAAGGAGGCACGACCGCACGAGCTTGAATGCTCGCATGCCCATGTGTACGATCGTCTGCATCATTTTGATGCTGGGGATCGCGCCTCTATCGGGGGCTGATGCAGATTCCAAGGTGATTCTCCTCTGGCCGGAAGGCGCCCCGGGGTCGAAATGGAAATCCGGAACCGGCCCGCATTACTCCCCGATCGCGAGCGCCTCGTATCGAGCGAGCCACGATGCGACCTACTATGCTGCCTTCCTAGCAGCTTAGCGCAACGTGGCGACGGCGTTACTCCACCACGCGCACCTCGAGCGTCGCATCGGCCAGTGTCGAACAAAGGGACCCAATGTTGGCGCCAAGCACGCACGCATCAATTCTGACCTCCCATGTGGTGTTGCCATGTTCGTCAGTTAGATTCTGATCCGACACATTCAGCACTTTCCAGGAGGATAGTCCGAAGCCGTGCTCGCCCTGGCACTTACCGTCAGCGCAGTTTGCTCCCTGTGAATGGACCGATATGCGGACGGTTGATATCCAAGGACCACCTTGCCCTGAGCCAGGCACAGAGGTCGTTGTAGCCACGCGGCCTGTGAAAGTGCCCACAATTTTTTGCCTTTCAGGCATGTCCCTGAAAAAATACTGTCTGAACGTTCCGGACCCTGCGTCCATCATTTCTACAGGTATCCTGTATTTCAGACATTTTCCCGATGATGAGAACTCCGCGCACCGTCCCCCGGTGTGAACACTGCCGAGCTGAAATGAGAGCGCCCCAATACCCGAGAAAACGAGGACGATAATCAAGATGCGTTCGGCTCTGGTAGCTTGCTTACGAAATAGATATGCGAGGAAGCCAACTAGCAAGAGTGACAAGCCCACAAGTCCCCAAGTGCCGTGGCTAACGGCGTCCTTAAAGATTGGGACCAGAACGTCAAGCCCGTTTGATGCGCCGACCTGCAATGGGGACCCATCCACTGTCATTTCGTACTCCTTTTTTCACAAGGGTTTCACCAATGCTATCATCAAGGCACCAGTTGTCGAAAGTGATTCGCGGGGTTTTCCAATTTAAGATCGGAGTAAAGCCGGCGAGATGTCAGGTACGAGTAAAATTGTTTTTGTCCGAGGTTCGGACTGTTGACGCCGGTCTAAAAGAGCAACCCATTCCGCCGGTTTCAGCGCCCAACGATGCCACGCACGTTGATTCCAACCCACACTGATCCTCCCGCCGGTGTCGAGGTCGGCGCGCGATGCGCGAAACGTGGGCCAATTCTGGCGAGCCAACCGCGGACGCCAGCATGGGTGTTGTTTGAGGGAATTTCTTCTGGTTGCGCGTGATACCCTGTGGTACCACATTCCCCGTAACTCTATGAAAACATGGTAGCGCTAACGGGAATCGAAAACGTTAGGTACCGTTTCAAGGCGTGCCGACCAGTGCTAAGTGATTGTTTCTACGTATTTCTGCTCTTCGAAATGCAGTCCTGTTCCATCGTGTACCTGCGTCCCGTGACATGGCTGTGACATGGAAGCCATGGCCCGTGGTGCGAACAATTTTGATTCAAGCTGCGAACCTTTCATCCCGTGTCTCTCCTCTTCTGTCGGTGGCGACGAAAAAGTTGTACCAGTTTGGCGGTCGAAATGGCACCGGCGGTGAGGTTACGCCATGGCCTTCGGTGAGGGCAGCAATGGGGAAGTAGCGGCTGCTTTCTCAGGCTGGCTTCTCCCCATTTGTCGAAGTCTACGTTGGTCACCAGCGCGGTGGAGCGCTTTTGGTCGCTGGCGGCATGGTCTCTGCTGGCCCGCCAAAATGGCGCCCTCCCCCGCCGCCGCTAACACCTCTTCTGCTGTTTATGCTGCTTCTCCTGCGTTACGGCGTGCCGGTCCGTGTTTAGGATTGGGATACCGAAGTCTGAAAAGACCTTTTTCAGTGCCTTTACCATTGAGACCGGGACCTGAAAACTGGCAGCCAACCCGGCCTCAGGATCGCCAAGGCCGATGCTCTGCAGCAACATACGAAGGGAAGGCACATCCGCGTCAAGCGCGTCTCGGACGGTAAGCCAGAGTCGGACACGCTCCACGGTTACTGAGCTTTCCTCCGCAATCGCTTCAGGCGGCAAGCCGTCCGCCGCGTACGCTTCAACAAGCAAAAACTGATCCGCTGCGTCATTGATGGCGGTTTCAAACTGGGCCTTTACAAGGCTGTAGCTCTTTAGGTGTTCTTCGATCTTCTGCAATGCCGCCTCATCTTCTGAAGTTCGAGCCGCCCAAAGTAGAGCTTGTACCAGCTCTTCCTCACGCTCGTTTCTTGGCGTCAACCGCAGATATTGGAATACTCCGGGTTGGAACTCGTCAAAAAAAGCGTTCCGGAAAATCGCGGCCTCACGAAAACCCGCGCTGTTGACCGCGAGTGCTTCCAGAGTTCTTAGCACTTTTCCACGCGGTGGCCGACTGAGCTCGTATCTGACCACAGTCGAAATCGCCATTCCGAGTCGATTCGCGAACTGCTGCTGCGTGTCGCCCAACCGTTTCCGTAGGCTGCGTACTGCTTCGGTGACTTCATTTTGCGGCACTGAATTTCTCCACCTTGACTGATCCGACCGGGTAATGTATACTGGACATACCCAGTAGGCATCATACCATCTTGGCTGGTATTGCCGCTGATAGAGGGGGCGTCAGATGTCAGGGCAGCGGAAAACACGGCGCAGGGCCAAAAGCTCAATCTATGGCTCGGTCGATGAGCTGGCGAATGAGTTGGGGATCAGCAGGCAGTCCGCCTACGCAGGGCTACGGCAGGGCAAAATACCCTCAATCCGCCTTGGGAAGAGGTTTATTATTCCGAGAGCCGCGATCGCAGAATGGCTGAGAAGACCTGGAGAGTCCCCATCTGCACCTGAGCGATTCTGATTTCGAGTACGATTCGGTTTTCGTGGAGGTACTCCAGTGCGCAGGGCAGCGAATAGCTGGCCAGATCCCAACGTAGAACATGGGTTGTACCCAATTTCGGTGGGTTATTTATGGCGTGTTCTATGAGCGGACCCCATCTTGCTCTGCCTTCGCCGGCCGCGACTGCTGCTGAATCTTGGATAAAGCGCGGCTGCTGGCCGGTGCCGATTCCATCACGCGAAAAGAAGCCAGTTCTCGACGCTTGGCAGCATCTACGTATAACTCACGAAAACCTGGACTTGTACTTCAATGGCGCCGCACAAAATATCGGTGTTCTGCTCGGAGATGACAACGGCCTCGCAGATGTCGACCTCGACAGCAAAGAGGCTCTGTTGATTGCCTCGGAATTCCTGCCCGACACCGGGTTAATATTCGGCCACAAATCGAAACCGGCTTCTCACTATTTCTACCGGACAGATCCGCCGATCATAACTCGGCAATTCAAGGATCCGCTTGCAGCCAAAAAAAACGATCAGGCTATGATCGTCGAATTGCGGGGCCGCAAATCGGACAATACCGTTGGACTCCAAACGGTGGTTCCTCCTTCGATTCATCGCGATACCGGCGAGCCGATTACATTCGAACCCGGCTACGATCGCGATCCGGCGAAGGTGAAGGCTAGGGATCTCGGGGCAGCGGTCTCGACACTCGCTGCCACGGTCCTTCTCGCACGCCACTGGCCCAAGGAAGGATTACGTCACCATGCGTTTTTGGCGCTCGCCGGGACCCTCGCCAGATCTGGGGTAGAAGCTGGCGTAATCTTGGCGTTACACCGTGGAATCTACCGCGTGCTGTGGCCGACCAACGCTGATTTTACAGCTTGTGCAAGTGAAATAAACACCACACTAGAAAAGGAGAAAGCCGGCTCACCGACCACGGCATTCAGCACGCTCTCGGGTCTATTGAATCCGGTAGTCCTCAAGAAAGCCCTTGAATGGCTAAACGCCTCCCAAGGTTTAGCTCACGTCTATGACCGCAGAGGTCCCGACACCTGGGATTCGATTCCTTATCCGCAGCCAATCGGCGCTGTCGGGTTCCACGGAATAGCAGGTGAATACATTAGACTCGTTGAACCGCATACCGAGGCAGATCCCAATTTCATGCTTCTGTACTTCCTCTGTGCTGCTGGTAACGTAATCGGCCGCGGCCCGCACGTTCGAGCCGGGGGTGATCAACATTCTGCAAATCTGTATGTCTGCGCTGTGGGATCAACGTCTTCAGGACGGAAGGGCTCAGCGACGGCCCCTGTTGAAATCCTCTTCAGAACGGTCGATAACAAGTGGAGTGCGCGGATACAAGCCGGAGGCCTGTCGTCGGGCGAAGGCCTCGTGTACGCTGTGCGCGACCCAACCTACTCGCGAGAAGAGACAGACGGCAGGTATCGAGAAGTCGAGTCCGATCCCGGCGTGCTGGACAAGCGCCTCTTCGTCCGTCAGTCCGAGTTTCATGGTGCTCTTCAAAACATGAAGCGCAATGGTAACAACCTGAGCGCGATGATACGCGACGGCTGGGACCGCGGGGAATTGAACTCGATGACAAAGAATTCTCCCCTCCACGCAACCAACGCACATATATCGATTGTGGCAAGCATCACGCCAGAAGAACTACGCCGCAGCTTGGCGGACGAGATAGACAACGGCTTCGCGAATCGCTTCCTGTGGTGCTGTTCCAAGCGCTCAAAATACCTCCCCAGTGGTGGTCGCCTATTCGATCTCGACCTTACGGACTTCAGGAACCGCTTCGGTTTGCGTCTTGACCAGGTGAAGAAATACACGGATATTCGGCGAGATCCGGAGGCTGAAGAACTGTGGGGGCGCGACAATTCGAATCGAGGCATGTACGCGGAGCTTTGTCGGGAACGCCCGGGACTGTTCGGCGCCGTCACCGCCCGAGCTGCGCCGCAGGTACTCCGCCTTGCTCTGATCTTAGCTCTGTTGGACGGCAAGGACCTCATCAGCGCCACCCACCTGACAGCCGCCCGCGAAATATGGCGATATTGTGAAGAGTCCGCACGATTCATTTTCGGCGAAAAGCTTCAAAATCCAATCGCCAATGAGATTCTCAACGCATTAAGGTCTGCGCCCACTGGTCTGACCCGCAAGCACATTTTTGAACAGGTTTTGGGTAAGCACAAATCCAAGGACGAAATCATTGATGCGCTGGCGGAACTGGAGCGTCGGTCTCTGGCGCGACGAGAACCAGTTCCTAACACAGGTGGCCGGCCCGCCGAACTCTGGTTTGCTGAAACAAAGAACAGTGCGTGTTAAGCGTATTAAGCGCACTATCGCGGGTAACCGATAGATATATGACACTTAGATCGACCCACTCCTGACTAAGACAATGCGCGTTAAGCTCCTTCAATCCGCGACACCCTTGCGCTTTGCACGCTTTGTACGCACTTAACACGCAAGAAGGAATGCGGTGCGATGCGTTTTGAGGAAGCCGACAGACGGTGGCGTGTGCTTAAACACGCATAGTACGCAATGTGAGCAAGTTGATTGAGGTCCTGTTCAGCTCCGATTTGCGAATCAAGGCCTGCGTGTGCGCGGCCAGTTGGTCGAATTGCCGACGGAGCCTGGCAGCCGCATCGAACTTCGTTCGCAGGTCGCGCGGTGCGCTTCCCGCGAGCCGCGGCGCGGGCTTGACCCCAAGCGCCTGCAGCAGCCCGCGCAACGCTGCGTCCGTGCCGGGTGGCCCGTGCCCGTCCCTACCGGCGAACTGAAGATTCCCGGCCACATGCTGCGATTCGAAGGACGGGCGCGCGCGCTCCACCTCTGCACGGACTCGATCCAACGGTGGCGTCGTAATCGACCTTCCCGGGGCCGCGCCCGTCCGCTCCCCAATGGCGCGAGGAGGGCCGGCCACTTCGGGAAACCGGCTTGCCTCGACCACCAGCACCCGCGGTACGATCATGCCCGCCAGTTCCGCATCCCCGAAGTCGCGCAGCAGGCCCCAGACATCGCGGTAGATCGGTTCGTTCCACAGTTGTTCCCGAGACCGAGGTTGGAAGTATCCGCTCACCAGCGTTGCCTGGATCCGGGCGTCCAGGCTCGCCGCATACAAGGCGAGCAGGCCGCCTTCTCCATAGCCCGCCACACCCACCGGTTGCAAGTATGACGCGCGCCAATCCACCGCGGCTAGAACCTTCTGCACTTCGTATCCAATGATGGTCCGCCCGGTCTCGAAGGCCATCCGGTAGATCCACTCGCGGTGCGGCTGGTTGGTCGTTCCGATGCCCGGAATGCCGGACCACGTGTCGCTACGGTTTAGAAGTACGGGGACGAGGACTTCGCAGCCGTTTTCGGCCAGACGCCTGGCGAACTCTGCGGACGAGGGGACACCCGGCGCCATACCCACCAGCATCTCCGGCGGCCAGTCCGCATCGGGGATGGCAACGACCCTCGCCTTCACTGCCCCGACTTGCTCAAGGAGCAAACCTTCCGCCTCAGCGTCCTCGAACACCCCCCAGCGGACGGAATAAACGCGATAGCCGCCGCCCCTGGCAATCACGAGCGGCAGTGGAAGGATCTGAATCATCCATATCGCGAAATCACAGGGCCGTTGCCCGTCCTTTCGAGATGGAGCCCGTGAGAAACGGACTCAGCTCGCCGTAGCCGGTGGCGGTCGCCGACTTCTTCGACCGCGTCAACGCCACGTACAAGAGCGCCCTTTCAACCGTTTCGGCGTTCCGTTTGGCGACGGCATCCTCGCCGCCGCGGATGGCCTGATCGAGGGGTACCACGCCGCGGTTGGCGGACACGATGAGCACGTGCTCGAACTCCAGGCCCTTGACCCGATGCATGGTCGCGATGCGGACACCGGGCTTGTCACGCTGCTCGGCGGCGTCCCGCTTGATCTCGTAGATCTCCATCTCCTCACCGCGCAAATACGCCGTGTACGCCTCCAAAATCTTGCGGGTGCGGCCGACCATGCAGACGGATTCCAGCGGAGCGCCTTGGGCGCCCAGTTCCTGGATACGCACCTTCACGAATGCTGCTTCCTCGGCGAAATTTCGGAAGCATCGGATGAGGGGCGGCTCGCCATGCGTAAGCGACATGTATCCCTTCTGCTGGTCTTGGCCACCGTCCAAGTCGTCGATCTCCCGGCCTTCGAGCAGCGCGACCGCGAAGCGGCGCGTCTCTTCGGTAGTCCGGTAGTTTACCTTCAGCTTCTTGCCGCGGCCCTTAATGTTGATTCCACACTGCCCCAGCGTTACGCGGTGATGGTAAATGCGTTGATGCGCATCGCCTACCAGGAAGATGTCGTTCTCGGCCGCCGGGACGATGGCGCGCAGCAGCCGGAAGGCCTCCGAACTCATATCCTGGGCTTCGTCGATCACCACGGACCGGTACGGCAACGTGATTTTCCGAGTCTCCAAGAGCGATCGTGCGTCGCGGATGAGGTCGATGTACTCCTTCTTGCCCTGCTCGTTCAATTGGGCGCGGTACTCCTGGAACACCGGCCAAACCCGTTTCTTCACTTCCCGGCTCAGGCGCGTGCCGCGGCCCAGGCGCGCGGCCTTGACGTACTGCTCCGCGCTAGTGATGTTCTGGGCCTGGATCACGTCCTCCCACTCGGTCCTATAAAAACTCTCCGGTAGGGCCAATTCACCGGGGACCAGGTTGAGCGCGTTGCGCCAGCACTCATTACCCTCCTCATCGAACACCACCTGGTGGCGGTAGCCCTGCGTGCGAAGGAAATTGGAGACCCAGGCGTCCAGGTTCACCACTTCGATGCGCGCCATGGCTTCGGCGGAACAGATCTTGGGCAGATTCTCGAAGATGTCAGTGGCCAGATTCCTCGTAAACGTCGTAAACAGGACGCGATCATCCTTGCCGGTGAAGACCTGCTCCGCGAGGTGTTTGGCGCGGTGCATAGCCACTACGGTCTTGCCCGTCCCGGCGCCGCCGAGTACGCGAACCGGGCCGCCGGCTCGCATCGCGACCAGCTTGCGCTGTTTCGGATGCAGGAACACCCGCCACTGCTCCAGCGGCGCGCTCAGAATCTCGGTCAGATNNCGACGGGAATCGTCGTTTTGCAAAGCGGCCACGAAATCGCCGGTGTTTACGGCGGCTTCCTCGTCGCGCTTGTCCATCTCCTGGAAGACTTCGTCGAGCGAGTACCCGGAGGCCAACAGGAACAGCGCTTCGTACGCCTCTTGCGGGATGTCCTTTTCCGCTTTCTCCAAATCCGCGTCTGAGCGCATTCCGCGCACCAGCGGCAGGAGGGCCTCGGGCACGCCCAGACGGAGCAGGTGCTTGTCCTTGATTGCGTCGAAGAGGCCGCCTGGTTCGGGCGCTGGCGCCACGGCAGCCGTCGGCGCGGACTCAATCGCCTCCGTGTTCAGGACCTGTAACGCGCCGGTGAGCGGGTTCACTTGGAACGTCTTCTTGGCCGCCCACTCATAGGCGTCGTCGTGGTGATCCACCCACGTCAGGACATAAACCGCCGATGCCGGGTGGAACACCACGGCCCGGTACGCCTGATCGATGCGCACCGAGTACAGGCTCTTGCCTTTGGCGCTCTCGATTGGTTCGTAGTGGATCCCCGGCGAATCGGGCCGCTCCCGAAACAGCTCGATGAACTCCCGCACCTTCTTCTGGTGGTTCTTCTGAACGCTGGAGTACGCCAGCAGGAAGTCGTTCGATAGCGCTACAGTCAAGACTCACCTCCAGGCAGGTTCGCGATGAGGCTATTCTGCCACTCAGCCGCTGCGGCAGCGAGGTAGACGGTCCAGCCCTGCTGCGTGAAGCGGCTCTGGTATTCGACTTCGTAATCCATCAGGACGGCGATCTTCAGGTCTTCCCACGCCAATTCGGCCGTTCCCGCAATCGCGCCGTCGCCGCTCAGCAACTCGAACCCCGGAGAGGGCAGCGCGCGTCCGGCGGCGGCAACTGCTTCCACCAGTGGGTGCAGGGCTGCATCCACATCGGCGACCAGCGTTGCCAGCTTGCCTGCCACCTGTTCCCGCCCGTTGCGGGACGCTTCGGCCTCAAGCAACCCGCCGTATAGGCCTTCCCGCAGGCCGGTGGTGGCGACGAAGTCCACCAACCCCGCGAATTGCAGGATGTTGAACAGCCGCAACCAGGCCCGCCACGCGCGCTTCCAAGCGGCGCGGTCCGATGGCGCCGCCTCATCGAACAGGCGGAACGTGGCGCTCAATCCTTCCATCCGACGGAGCCCTTCGCTCTCGGCTCGCACCAGCCCTGCGGCCAACGGCGGGGCGCCGATTCGGAAGATGCCGCGCTTGCAACCGGCGCCAGCGGGTATGCTTGCGGATTCGGGCCATGCGGCGTTACCCGCATCGAGCAGCGCGTTCCTCGCCGTGTCCAGCGCGGAGCCTCCGCACTCCGGCCCGTCCAGCATCGCCGCCAGCCATAGCCGCGCGTGCCGCTCCCAATTCAGCGAACGACCGCCGTCCAAACGGAAGATCAACCAGTCGAACGAAGCGCGTTCGTACACGCGCGACCACGCCATCCGGTTCGCAGTATCCATTACCCCGAGCGCGCGGTCCAGCTTGCCCGCATGCCCCGCTACCGGCGGGTCCATGTTGTCCGCGTGCTCACGGAACTCGCTCTCCACGTCGTCCCACGTCAGGGACCACACGTGGAACCGGCCCGACTGTGCGATCGCCAGGCGCTGCGCGGTGTCGATCCCCACCCGCATGTTCCCGGATTCCGGATCAGCATGGTATTCGAACCCGTCGGTGAAGACTGCAATCGGCAGTTCGCCGTCGTGCGGCCGCTCCGGCCAGATCACGAAATCGGCGATCGAAGGCACGCTCACGCGCTCCTCCGGCCCGAGCGGGACCTGCGGCTCCACCAGATAACTCCCGCCGGGCGTCCGCAAATACCAGCCCTGTTTCCCGTTGACCACCTGGTTGGTGAACTGGCGTTCCGGCTCGCCCGGCCTGGTCCTTCGCAGCGCCTCGATAAAGCGCGCCTCAAGCTCGCTCTCCAGCAGCCGGTTCAGACGGATCTGGCTGAGCCGCTCCGTGCTTTTCAGGTCGTCACGATGCGCCAGGATCTGCGAAAGCAGCCGCATGGCCGCCGAGCGCGACGTGTTCTCCTGATCGTGCCGACCGCGGTAGGCCAGAAGGCAACGGTAGCAGCCGTCCTTCTCGGGGTCGTCCCTGCACCCGCAGTTCGCCAGTACATCGTAGGCGAACGCGAAGACTCTCATGAGGTTGGCCGGTTGGCGCATCAGCTCTTTCAGATATCCGGTCCCGCCCGGCACGCCGTCGTAAAGCACCAGGTAGCGCTTGCGCGCGTCGCTGCCGGCGATCGGCTCGTCGTAGGTAGTCGTCAGCAGGTGGCCGGGATCGCCGTGGAAGTATTTCCGCAGGCCCAGATCCAGCGCGGCAAGGAAGGAGTGGATGTTCAGCTCCACTTCCTGCGTGGCCACCGGCAACAGCATCCGGATCGCCTCAGAGTTGAACTCGCGGTAGAGATAGCAGGCGCTTTCGACCTGCTCTTTCTCCTCCTGCCCGCGGTACGCGCAATAGAGGGCGTGCTCGATCTTACCCTTCTTCTGGACCTTCCCGCAGCGTTTGCAGAGTATAAAGGGCCGGTCCACCCAGTTGCGCCCCGCAATCTTCATGGTGCCGTTGCCGCCGCCGGTGCGCTCGCCGAAGTTCACCTCCCGGAGCGTGATCTTGCGGAAGAACTCGAACCCGAAGGGGATCTCTTCACAGTCCAGGACATAGGCCTGCGTGATCTGTGCCTCGTCCGGGATCACGAACATGTTGCGCTGGTAGAACTGCGGCGTGCGGGCGTCGCTCTCATCGTAGGATCGGCTCTCGCGCTCAGAGGTAGTCGAAATGACCTGCCGCATGCGCAGCATGTTCTTGCGCTGGCCGTCGTCGATCCACATCACGTCGCCGCACTTCGGACACGCTCGGTGCGGCTCTGACCGGCCCTCGATTTCCATATACGTACACGACTGGCAGAACCGCCAGGCGCCCGCCTTCGAGAGGTCCAGGTTCACCTGGTCTATTTGCACCCGCCGGCCTTCGGCATAGAAATTGTTTGCCGGCGCCAGTTCCTCGATCGCCGAGATCGCCGGACGTTGATACCTGTAATAGCGGACCTCGTATTTCTTCTCCGGGTCTTGCGTCTTAGTGTTGACGCTTAAGATCACGGACTTGAGCACGATTCCGGCCTCGGGGAAGGCATAGTTCGGCAGCAGGCCTTCATCGGCCAGGAACTCCAGGGTGTAGCGGTCCGCCATGTCGGCCGCCAGCCGGTTCAGTGCGCTCTTCTCCTGCCGCAGGCGGTCGATTTCCTCTTCGAAGTTCTGCGGCTTCGCCGGGTTGCGATCCATTTCCCTGATACGGTCCGTAAGCCGGCGGATGCGGCTGCGCAGGCTCTTGCGTTCCTGCGCGGCCTCTTCCAGCGCTCTCAGCAGCGCCGTGCGGAACCCGCGCCGGTCTTCGTCCCGCTCGTCGCGGGCGAATTCGAGCACGCGTTCGCGGGTGTAGTCCGCCACTTCGCCCTCGAACATAGCCAGGAAGCCCCGTTCAAGCGCCGTGCGGTTCAGTTCGAAGAACTTCAGCACGTTCCAGGGGAACGCATCGGGCAAGGGCTGATCCGGCGCCGCCGCGGTCTTCTCCATCGAATCCAGCACCGGCTGCATCTTGGAAGGGAGCGCCCCGTCGCCGGCGCCACTCTCCACCCAGCGGTCGAAGGCATAGGCCGCGAATTGCCGCTCCAGCACCGCCGAGGCGTTCAGGAAACAGCCGGGGGTCTCCACCACGCCCTGAATCATCTCGTCCGGATCGAAGAAGAAATAGAGATCGTGCGGCCGGCCGTTCGCCACCGCCATGATGAACGCGTTGCCGTCCACCCGGCCCGCGCGCCCGGAGCGTTGCAGGTAGTTGCTGGGTTTCGGCGGCACGGAGCACAGGGCCAGCGAGGAAAGGTCGCCGATGTTGATGCCCATTTCCAGCGTAGGCGTGCAGGACAGAAGGTTGGGGTCGCCAGGCTTGGTGTGAAACAGGAAACCCTGTTCCACGCGTTCCCGAACCTTCCGTTCCAGCAGACCGGTATGTTCGGCGGCGAAGACGCGTTCCACATCGCCGGAGCGATAGAGCGTCCGGTAGTAGTCCTCCACGGGCGCCTGCGTCCGGAAGCTTCCGTTACAACCATATCTCAGGCAGGGTGCGCCCTCCATCCGGGCGGCCATGGCGGGACCGGCGGAGACGGAATAGCTGCACCGTTCGCAACGAAGCTGCCGGACCTCGCCGGTCACGTCGAAGATATCGCGCCGCAATCCCCAAACCAAGCCGCCCCTCGCCTGCCGCTCGAAGAACACGCCGGCATCCACCAAAGCCTGAATCGTGCGCTGGTAGATCTCGCCAGCGCAGTCTACCACCCGCGAATCGAGCCCACCGAAGCACTTCAAAAGCCAGTTCTCGTGCCACGATTGCCGGGACGCTGGCGATGTCCGGAGCATCGCCTGGAACGTCGATCCTGGGTGGTTCGTCAGGAAGACCGGAAGGCGCGAGGCCGGGCTGACGTTCGGCCGGTGCGGATACCGGCCCTTTTGCTTGTCGAGGTGGTAGTAGTTCCCGCGGGATTCGAGGAACAGCCCCATCTCCGCCTGCTCCACGCCACCCTTGTTCTTCAGGTTCAGGACGACGCCGTCCACGAAGCGCGCCAAGCCGGCGGCGTCGAGATCCCGCAGACCGCCCATTTCGTTCAGCAGCACCGGCAGCAAACGCTCCAGCGCCGGTTCCAGAACCCCGGCCCGCACTTTCAGAGTCGAGCAGCCGGTCTTCTCCAGCGTCCGCCCGATCCGGCAATCCACCGTGTACTCACTCCAGATCTCCCAGTCCAGGCGTCTTCGCAGGAGATCCAGCAGGTTCGATCCATCCGGCAGCTTGCCGTTGTTCCTCAGCTCGGCATAATCCTGGAGCCAGTCCATATCGGGCGGCAGGAATGTGGTGATGAACCGCGCCGGGTCGCACCCCTTCTCCCAGCGTTCCAGGAATAGGCGGGTTGCGTCAGAGAACGGTACAGGACCCCCGGCATCGCGAACCGCTTTCTCCAGCGCGCCCCGGAAACTGAAGGTGAACGTGCGGGCACCGAAGAAGCCGGCGCGGTGGCTGGCGTCCTGCACGTTATCCGAAAAGGCCAGCAGTTTCTTATCCGTATTGAAGGTGGAGGAGAAAAGCTGCGCGATCATCACGCTGGTCAGACTGGCCGCCCGCGATCCAATGATCGTGAGACTCCCGTTGGCGCCGCAGCACGGGCAATCGTGCGTGCCCTCCAGGCGCGCGCGATGGCCATGCTCCGCTTCCCGCCTCTTGTTGAGGTCCGGCATCCACACCGGCAGGCTCAATTCCGGCTTCGCGCCGCACCAGATGCACTGGGCGGCCTCGTGCGCGCGTTCGAAGCGCAGGCATTGCGTACAGAGCCAGATCGGGATTTCCGTCCGGTCTTGCGGCGCGAAATCCTGCCCCGGAAAGACGAACGCCACATGCGGAGAGTTCTCGAAGAACTGGACGTAGAACTCCTTCAGGTCTGAGTTCAGCTTGTTATCCGCGTCCTTCACCGTGGCGCCCCAGCCGGTGAGTCCGCACTCGCGGCAATGGATTACCGGCAGGCTGTGCTGGAGTTGCTCCGGCTTCAGATCGCCGGCGAACGCCAGCGCCGGCTCCGACCCTACCAAACTGACCATGCGCCGCAACTCGCGGAGCCAGAGCTGGTAGCGCACCTGCACCAGCGGCTCAGGCTTGCGCGGGCCCTGCACCTGCGCTTCCGAGACCAGGCTGACGAAGCTGGCCAGCAGCAGCGCCAGGTATTCGCGGTCCGGATGGCCGAAGCTGGGGATCTGTTTTTCGATCTCGTCCAGCAG
>OMOG01000012.1:0-309 GCA_900290305.1 Candidatus Sulfopaludibacter sp. SbA4 | reverse complement strand
TGGCTCTTGAGCGAGAGGCCCAGGCAGATCCGCCAATCGTTGCTTGTCCAATCCGCGATCTCCGTCCCCAGCCACAGCCGGTGTTGCCCGCGGACGTAGGCCTCCAGCGTTTCGTACTGTAGCGGGTCCAGTTCCGCCTTGCGCTCGTGCCCGGGGATCTGGACGTACTTGATCAGGCAGCCCTTCAGGAACTCGTCGGGCGCCAGGACGGATTCGCCGATCAGGCTGTCCTCGCCGAACGGCTCGCCGAACACGCGCGTGGCGTAGTCGGCCAATTCCCGTGCCATATCCGGACCGCCATCGCCCAGC
>OMOG01000184.1 GCA_900290305.1 Candidatus Sulfopaludibacter sp. SbA4 | reverse complement strand
GTTCGATCGCTTCCTCGAAATGGCCGACGCGGTGGGCGCGCATCACATCGCCACCGGCCACTACGCGCGCATCCGCTATGACGAGCCCTCCGGCCGTTACCAGTTGCTCCGCGCCGTCGATGACTCGAAAGACCAGACCTACTTCCTGTTCGGCCTCACGCAAACTCAGCTCGCCCGCACCCTGTTTCCGCTTGGCGAAATGACCAAGCCCGAAGTCCGCGAGCTGGCCCGCTCCATGGATCTCTCCGTCGCCGCCAAGCAGGACAGCCAGGAAATCTGCTTCGTCCCCAACGGCGACTACGCCGCTTTCCTGAGCGCCTATCTCGAGGAAACCGGCACCGAGCCCGCGCGCACGCACGGCCAGATCGTCACCGCCGATGGACGCACCCTGGGCGAGCACGAAGGCGTGCACCACTTCACCGTCGGACAGCGCCGCGGCCTGGGTATCGCCACTGGAGAGCCGCTCTACGTCATCGCCACCGACCCCGCGTCGCAGCGCGTCATCGTGGGCGCGAACGACGACCTGCTCCGTCCCCGCTTCTTCGCCCGCGAGGTCAACTGGATTTCCATCGCCGGAGTTGCCGAGCCGGTCCGCGCGCAAGTCAAGATCCGCAACAAGCACACCGCCGCCCCGGCCACGCTCCATCGCACCGAAGATCCCACACGCGTCGAGGTGGTCTTCGACGAGCCGCAGCGCGCCGTTACTCCCGGCCAGGGCGCCGTCTTCTACGACGGCCCCCTCGTGCTCGGCGGCGGCTGGATCGAAAGCTGAGGGTGGCAAATCGCCACCATGCGCCCCTATCGGGCTCCCCTCCGCCCCAATGCCATATCATTCCCATCTTCAACAGCTTACGTGGCGCCGAACGTCCCCCCGGGGAAACGGCAGACCAGTTGCAACCGTCCCAATTAGCATACGCGCCAGAAGGAACTGATGTCTTTCACCGCCACCATACCGTCCCTCGACCGTCTCTACGCGGAGCACGTGAATCCGCAATGGGTACGCCTGCTCGATCTGTTGCAAATGAACGTGCCGTACGAGCGCTGCTCCGGGTGTGAGCTGTTTGCAACAGACGGGCGCCGCATTCTCGATTACCTTTCGGGTTACTGCGTGCACAATACGGGCCATAACCACCCGGCCATCGTGGCCGCGCTTAAGGACGAGCTGGATCGCAGCGGCCCCGCCATGCTCCAGAGCCACGTGCCGCAGCTCGCCGGCCAGTTGGCGCAGCGCCTCGTGGAACGCGCCGGCGGCCGATTGAAACGCGTGTTCTTTTGCAGCTCGGGCAGCGAAGCCGTGGAAGCCGCCATCAAGTTCTCCCGCGCCTTCACCGGGCGCGCCGGCCTGCTCTGTGCCGAGCACGCATTTCACGGCCTCACCTGCGGGGCCCTCTCGCTCATGAGCGATCCGTTCTGGCGCGAAGGCTTCGGGCCCCTGCTGCCCGATACGGAAGCGGTGCCGTTCGGTTCCGTCGAAGCCCTCGAAAGAGCATTGTCCACTCGGAAGTTCGCCGCCTTCATCGTGGAGCCCATCCAGGCGGAAGCCGGCATCCGCCTGCCCGATCCCGGCTACCTGAAAGCCGCCGAGACTCTGTGCCGCCGCTTCGGAACGCTGTTCGTGCTGGATGAGGTGCAGACCGGCATGTACCGCACCGGCCCCTTCCTGGCCGCTCATCGCGCCCATGTCGAGCCCGACATGGTGGTGCTGGCCAAGGCCCTGAGCGGCGGCCTGATTCCCGTGGGCGCGCTGCTCACCTCCGAGGCCGTTTCCAACTCCGTCTACAGCTCGCTCAAACGCGCCATCGTCCACACCTCCACCTTCGGCGAGAACAGCCTCGCCATGCGGGCCGGCCTGGCCACTCTCGATGTCCTCGAGCAGGAATCGCTCGGCGAACGCGCCGCCCTCCTCGGCGACGATCTGCGCCTCCGCCTGTCGGACGCTCTGGCGCCTTACGAGATGGTGCGATCGGTGCGCGGCCAGGGCATGCTCTCCGGCATCGAATTCACCCCTCCGCGCCAGCTTCGTCTGCGCGTCGCGTTCGAGACCTTCCGGCGCATTCACCCCGCCATGTTCGGCCAGGTGCTGGTCATGCGCATGTTCCGCGACCACGGAATCCTCACCCAAATCTGCGGCAATAACTTTATGGTGCTCAAGGTCGCCCCTCCGCTGGTGGTCACCGAGGGCCAGCTTGCGGAGTTCGTCACCGCCATCCGCCAGGTGGTCGAACTGGCGCATTCCTCGACCGGCTTCTGGAGCGAAGCCCTGGGCCTGGCCGGGCGCGCCATCGGGGTGAATTCATGAGAACAGTCTCCCGTCATGTCATAACTGCACTCTCGTATCCAACCGCGGCGCACGATCTCAGCGCAATGCCACTTACTTTGGCTGTGGGGCGGACCCCCCGGTCCGCGGCCGACGCCATCGTCGGCCTTCCTCGCTTTCTGCCAGAACTTGACTCGATGGGCGAGAGCGGGACGAGGGCGTCCTGGCCCAGAGGGCACCCCGACCAGGGGGTCCGCCCCACAATAGGCGCCGAATCGCAAAGTAAGCGGCATTGCGCTCTCAGCGTGCCGGGTGCCCTCTGGGCCGGACACTCGTGTCGACGCTTCTACGCCGCACTCATACTCTTCTCCTTCATCACCGCCGCACAGGCGGCCACTCCCGACACCCTCGATCGCGGCTACGCTCAGATGTACAATCTGCAGTTCGCCGAGGCCCACCAGACCTTCCACGAATGGGAGCGGCTCCATCCGCAGGATCCCCTGGGTCCGGTCTCAGACGCGGCCGCGTACCTCTTCTCCGAATTCGACCGCCTCCACATTCTGCAATCGGAATTCTTCACCCACGATCAGCACTTTGTCACCGACCACAAGCTCACTCCCGATCCGCTCCTCAAGCGCGACTTCGAGGCCGCCATCCAGGCCAGCCGTACTCTCGCGGCCCGCGCGCCCAATGACACGAACGCGCTCTTTGCCGCCCTCCTCTGCGATGGCCTCGAATCCGATTACGCGGCGCTGATCGAGAAGCGCTACCGGGCATCCTTCCAGCAAATGAAAGCCGGAAGCGCCGCGGCCGAGCGTCTGCTGGCGCAGGATCCCACGTTCTACGACGCGTGGCTCGCCGTGGGCGTCGAGAATTACATGCTCAGTATCAAGCCCGCCCCGGTTCGCTGGCTCCTGCGCCTGGGCGGCGGCCAGACGGATCGCGCGATGGGCATCGAAAAGCTACGACTGACCGCCGAGAAGGGCCACTACCTCGCCCCGTTCGCCAAGCTCCTGCTGGCCGTCGCCGCGATGCGCGACCACGACAACCAACGCGCCCGCGAGTTGCTCGCCGGGTTGATCCGCGACTACCCGCAGAATCCGCTCTATCGCCAGGAACTGACGCGCATGTCCGCGCTTGCCTCGCGGAGCGTGCCGCAGTGAATCTTCTCCCCCGTTCCACTGACGTTTTCGTAATCGGGGGCGGCCCGGCCGGGCTGGCCGCCGCCATCGCCGCCCGCCGGCGCGGATTTCAGGTGCTGCTCGCCGATTGCTCCGTGCCGCCCATCGATAAAGCCTGCGGCGAAGGCATCATGCCGGATGGATTGGCCGCCGCGCGCTCGCTGGGCATCGACTTGACGGCCTCCGGAGCGCAGCCCTTCCGCGGCATTCGCTTCTGTGCCCCGGGCGTGCCGGCCGCCGAAGCTCCATTCCCCAGCGGCCACGGACTCGGCCTACGCCGCACCGCCTTGCATCACCTCATGGTCGAGCACGCCCTCCAAGCCGGAGTGCAATTCGCATGGGGCGCCCGCATCACCGGAATCCGCCCAAACGACGCCGACGCCGGCGCCGCCGTCGAGGCCGATGGCCGCCTCGTCCGCACGCGCTGGATCGTCGGCGCCGATGGAGGCCACTCCGCCGTGCGCCGATGGGCCGGCCTCGATGCCAGCCACCGCGACAGCCGGCGCTTCGGCTTCCGCCGCCACTATGCCGTCGCTCCCTGGTCCGAATTCATGGAGATCCACTGGGGCGATGCCTGCCAGCTCTACATCACCCCCGTCGGACCCGAGGAAATTTGCGTGGTGTCGATCTCGCGCAATCCCCATCTGCGCCTCGATGATGCGCTCCCGCAATTCCCGGATGTCGCCCGCCGGCTTTCCGGACCCGGCACGCTGGAACGCGGCGGCGTCTCCGCCTCGCGCCGCCTGAAAGCCGTCTGCCGCGGCCGCGTGGCCCTTGTGGGTGACGCTTCCGGCTCCGTGGATGCCATCACCGGCGAAGGCCTCTGCCTCCTCTTTCAGCAGGCCGTGGCGCTCGCCGCCGCGCTCGATGCCGGCGATCTCGCGCTCTACCAGGCCGAGCACCGCCGCATCGGACGCCGCCCCGAATTCATGGCGGATGTCATGCTCCTCCTCGACCGCCGGACCCGTCTGCGCCGCCGCGCGCTGCGCACCATGGCATCCCATCCCCGCCTCTTCGCCCGCATGCTCGCCATGCACGTAGGCCAGCTTTCACCCCTCGATTTCTTTACAAATGGGCTGGCCTTCGGCTGGCGCCTCTTGACCCTATGATGAAATTAATGATCAAGTCTTCGCAGCCTGCTTTGTGGGGCAGGATGGAATCCTGCGCGGCGGTTGGCAACCGGCGCCGGCCGCCTCTTTTGCGACCCTCGGCAGTGCGCCTCTTTCTTCCCATCGCCTGTGCCGCCCTGCTCGCGGCCGGCGACTCGATTCCCGCGCAGGATACCGCCCTGCAGATCGATCCCGCGCACACCCGCGTGGAATTCACCTTGGGCGATGTGCTCCACACCGTGCACGGCGCCTTCCAGCTCAAGCGCGGCAACATCCGTTTCGACACCGCCACCGGGAAGGCAGCGGGCGAACTGGTAGTCGATGCCGCCAGCGGATCGAGTGGCAGCGGCGCGCGCGACCACCGCATGAACACGAGCGTCCTCGAAAGCGCCCGCTATCCGGACATCGTTTTCCGCCCCGATCGCGTGGAAGGCAAGGTCGCGCTCGAAGGCGCCTCGCAGGTGCAACTCCACGGGATGTTCACCATCCACGGCGCCGAGCACGAAATCACCATCCCGTTGGAGGTCGAAGCCGCCGACGGCCAGTTCACCGCCAACGGCCGCTTCGTAGTGCCCTACGTCAAATGGGGAATGAAGAACCCCAGCACCCTGGTCCTGCGCGTCAGCGACAAAGTGCAAATCGAAATCCACACCGTGGCGCATCGTTAGACTCGCCAGGAACGACGCGAGCGCAGCGAGCCACCTTCCCTAACCCCCAAACCCCAACCCCAAGCTTTTTAAAACACCACCCGGAACGCCACCTGCACCCGCCGCGCGCTCGTGCCGTCGGGATAGCCCTGGGCGCCGATGCCCTCGCCCAGGCCGATCACCGGCTTCAGCACGCCGCTCAACGGCCCGCTGACCGCTCCCGGAGGCAGCGAAGTGACCCCCGTGTAGCCGATGGTGTTGAGCGTGGTGGCGAATTGATGGTTCAACACGTTGAACGCCTCGAACATCACCGTTCCCTTGATCCGCTCCGTGAATGGCAGGGTCCGCGACACGCGCATGTCCAGACCGTACTGAGGCTGGGTTTTCAATGTGCTGATGCCGTTGAAAAGCAGGCGCGACCATCCGCCGTACCCGTTCAGCGAACTGGGGTAGACCATGGCGGCGGTCGAGAACTGCTGCCCGATGGGAAGGGCA
>OMOG01000281.1 GCA_900290305.1 Candidatus Sulfopaludibacter sp. SbA4 | reverse complement strand
GCCCGCCCACGTAGCCAGAACCAGCAGGTCGTTCGACCCCGTTTCAGAAGAAATCCCGCAACGTTCGCGCACCTTGGCCATCGCGTCGGGGTAGTCGCGTTCCAGGCGCTTGAAATCGTCGTACACGCGCAGGCCGCGTTCCTGGCCGAAAGCCTTCAGCTCGTCGCGCTCCTTGCGGCTCGGCGCTCCGGTCCCGGGAATGTGGATCGCCACCAGCGGCATCCCAGCATTGGCCAGTTCCGGCGCCAGATCCTCCACCGGGTGCATGGGCGGAATTCGGCGATCGGGTTTGTCGATGCCGTAGCTGCGCATCGCCTGGGCATAGGTCATGCGTGGAAACGGCGTCTCCACGTGGTGGCCCGCCACTTCGCACACGCGCTGAACCAGCGGCTCGATGACTTCGACACACGCGCTGAACCAGCGGCTCGATGACTTCGAACACGCGCTCCTGCTGCGGGAAGGACATCTCCAGATCGATCTGGGTGAACTCCGCCTGCCGGTCGGCGCGGAAATCTTCGTCGCGAAAACAGCGCACGATCTGGAAATATTTCTCGAACCCGCTCACCATGAGGAGCTGCTTGAAAATCTGCGGCGATTGCGGCAGCGCGTAAAAGCTGCCGGGCTGCACGCGGCTGGGCACCAGGTAATCGCGCGCGCCTTCCGGCGTGGAGCGCGTCATGAACGGCGTCTCGATTTCGAGGAAGCCTTGCGCATACAGGGTCTCGCGCACCGCGAAGGAAATCTTCGAGCGCAGAATGATATTGCGCTGCATGTGCGGGCGCCGCAGATCCACATAGCGGTACTTCAGGCGCACGTCCTCGGCCACGTCCACCTGCTCTTCCATGGGAAAGGGCGGCGTGCGCGATTCATTCAGGATCCACACCTTCGACGCCACCACCTCGATCTCGCCGGTGGCCAGGTTGGGATTCACCGCGACGGGGCCGCGAGGCGCCACCTTGCCTTCCACCGCGATCACGTATTCGGGCCGCACTTGTTCGGCGCGGCCGTGCACGGCCGGGTCGGCGTCCTCGTGAACCACCACCTGCGTGATCCCGTCGCGGTCGCGCAGATCGATGAAGACCACGCCGCCATGATCTCGGCGGCGGTGGACCCAACCCATCAACACAACGGTCTGTCCCTCGTCCGCGGCGCGCAACACGCCACAGCTATGGGTACGGCGAAGTTCGCCGAGAAAATCCAGTGCAACAGCGGAAGGTTCCATATCAGTTCAATCCAGAACGGCGAGCCTGGCGGATATTTCTTCGCGCGTCAGGCTCTCCTGCTGGCCGGAGGCCATATTCTTGAGGGCATACCGGCCGGCGGCCATTTCGTTTTCGCCCACGATCAACGTGTACCGCGCGCCCAGTTTGTTGGCCAGTTCCATGACGCGCTTGAGCTTGCCCTCCACCAACTCCACCGAGAACCCCGCGCGCCGGAAATCGCGCGCCATCACGGCGGCATGCCGCAAGGCCGCTTCGCCCAGCGGCGCGATGAACAGGTCGAGCGGGATGGTAATGCGATCTCCCTCCACGCTCATCACCAGCCGGTCTTCGCCGATCGAAAAACCGATTCCCGGCGAATGTACGGGCGAGCCCAGCGATTCGGCCAGACCATCGTAGCGGCCGCCGCCCAGCACGGAGTTTTGTGCGCCCAGCGCCCCATGCACCACTTCGAACGTAGTGCGCATGTAGTAATCCAGGCCGCGCACCAGGCGCGGGCGGACTTCGTATTCGATGCTGCGGTCGTCCAAAAACTGTTTCACCGCTTCGAAGTGCGCGTGGCACGCGGGGCAAAGGTGATCCACGATGGATGGCAGCCTCTCGATGATGGGCTGGTCCGCCTCCACTTTGCAGTCCAGCACGCGCAGCGGATTGGTGTCCGCGCGCCGCTGGCAATCACCGCACATCTGCGATGCCACGGATTGCAATTCCTGCCGCAACCGTTCCACGTACTGCGGGCGGCAATTGTGATCGCCCACCGAGTTGACCAGGAGCTTGAAGCCGCCGAGCCCCACGCCCTTCAGGATCTCGATCACCAGCTCGATGACCTCGGCGTCGACCACCGGCGACTCCGAGCCGATGGCCTCCGCGCCGATCTGAAAGAACTGGCGGTAGCGGCCCTTCTGCGGCCGCTCGCGGCGGAACATCGGGCCGATGTAATAGAGCTTCTGCACCCCCGGCCGCTGGTCGAGCCGGTGCTCGATGTAGGCGCGGATCACGGAGGCGGTGTTTTCCGGGCGCAAGGTGAGCGAGGTGTCGTCGCGGTCGGTGAAGGTGTACATCTCCTTGGTGACGATGTCGGTTTCCTCGCCGACCCCGCGCGCGAACAACTGCGTCTCCTCCAGGATCGGAGTGCGGATCTCGTGGTAGTTGTATGCCCGGAAAATCCCGCGCGTGACCGCTTCCACGCGGTTCCACACCTCGGTGGATGGGGGCAGTAAGTCTCTGGTTCCTTTGACGGCTTTAATCAAGGTAGTGGGAAGATTCCATGCTAGCATGCCGCAGAGGGGGCGCGCCGGTAAATGCCCTGTTGATCTTGAGGAGTTCCCTTGAATTGCCTGGCC
Source organism: Candidatus Sulfopaludibacter sp. SbA4 (assembly GCA_900290305.1). GTDB lineage: Bacteria > Acidobacteriota > Terriglobia > Bryobacterales > Bryobacteraceae > OMOG01. The sequence goes on along the minus strand of OMOG01000281.1, from coordinate 11,524 downwards.
CGGTTTTGCGTTTAGCGTTAATCGCTATACACTAGAGGGGTGATCCGTTCCTTTCGGGATCCTGCAGCCGAGAAACTTTTCAACGACCTTTTCACGAAACGTTGGCGGGCGATCGAAAAGACGGCCCGTAGAAAGCTGTATCAACTGAACCAGGCCAAATCGTCGATTACCACTGAGAGGAGTGAGCATGCCTAGACTTCTGGCGCCCATCCATCCTGGGGAGACCATCAAAGAGGATGTCCTCGTGCCTCTCCACATGAGCGTCAACCAATTGGCCAAGGCCTTGGCCGTCGATGCCGCACGTCTGAACGAGATCGTGCGCGGGCGGCGCGGCATCACAGCCGACACTGCACTTCGCCTCGCGCGCTACCTCGGCACGAGCGCCGAATTCTGGGTCGGTCTTCAGGCCGACTACGAGCTACGCGTCGCGCGGCGCGAGAAGCTCAAGGAGATCGAGCGCCAAGTCACGCCGAAATCCAAAGTCGCCTGACCGCGGCCCGGCACGCCGCAGGCGTTACAATCGTCCTATGCGCCGCCGGCTCATCCTCCTGCTCGCTTCCGCCGCGATGCTCTTCGCGCAGAAGCGGCCGTTCGACGTCAACGCCCTGATGGAGCTGAAACGGATCGGCGATCCGCAGATCTCTCCCGATGGCCGATGGGTCACCTTCGGGGTGCAGTCCGTGGACGTCGCCGCGAACAAGAAGCCCCAGCAGATCTGGGTGGTGCCGCTTGCGGGCGGACCGCCCCGCCAGATGACCACCGAGGGCGAAGCCAATCAGCGCGCGCGCTGGTCGCCCGATTCCCGCCACATCGCTTACATCTCGGACCGCGGCGGCACGTCGCAGGTCTGGCTGATGGACCCCGATGGCGCGAACCAGAAGCAGGTCACCAACCTCTCCACCGAAGCCGACGGCGTGCTCCATTCCCCCGACGGCAGGAACCTGCTGTTCACCAGCGAAGTCTACCCCGAGTGCGGCGCCGACGATGCCTGCAACAAACGCAACCTCGACGCCGACAAGAACAGCAAGGTCCACGCGCGCATCTACACCGAATTGCTCTATCGCCACTGGAACACCTGGCAATCCAGGCGCCGCAGCCACCTGCTGGTCGTCCCCGTTTCCGGCGGCGTACCCAAGGACCTCACTCCCGGCGCGCATGACGTGCCGCCCTTCTCCCTCGGCGGCCCCGACGACTACGACATCTCACCCGACGGCACGGAAGTCTGCTACTCCATGAATGCCGACCCGGTGCCCGCCGCCAGCACGAATGCCGACTTGTATGTCGTCTCCATCAACGGCGGAGAATCGCGGCGCATCACGGCGACTCCCGGCGCCGATAGCAGCCCGCACTACTCCCCCGATGGGAAGTACATCGCGTGGCGCGCCCAGTTCCGCGCCGGATACGAGAGCGACCGCTTCCGCCTGCTGGCGCTCGAACGCACCACCGGGAAGGTGACGAACCTCACCGAAACCCTGGACCGCTGGGTCAACAGCTTCACCTGGACGCCCGATTCCATGGGCCTCTTCTTCACCACCGCCGATCGCGGACGCCAGGCCATCCAGTTGATTTCGGTCTCGGGCGGCGCCGTGCGCGTCGCGGCCAGCGGCGATGCCGAACTGGACGACATGGTGTTGACGCGCGACGGAAAAACCATGGTCTACACGCAACAGACCGGCATGTCGCCCATCGAGATTTATCGCGCCGCATCCACCGGCGGCACACCGGTTGCGCTCACCCGCCTCAACAACCAGACTCTCGACTCTTATCAGCTCACACCGCTTGAAGAGTTCTGGGTGGATGCCGCGGATGGCTCGCGCGTACAGAGCTTCGTCGTCAAGCCCTACGGCTTCCAGGCCAATCGCAAATATCCCGTCCTGATGCTCATCCACGGCGGTCCGCAGGGCAACTGGGGACACAACTGGACGTATCGCTGGAACGCCCAGGTGTTCGCCGCCGCCGGCTACCTGGTGGTAGAACCCAACCCGCGCGGCTCCACCGGGTACGGCCAGAAGTTCATCGACGAGATCAACGGCGATTGGGGCGGCCGCGCGTTCGACGACATCATGGCAGCCACCGATCGCGCCGTCAACCTCCCGTATGCCGACGCCGGACGCGTGGTGGCGGCCGGCGGCTCGTATGGCGGCTACATGGTGGATTGGATCCTCGGACACACGCAGCGCTTCAAGGCCCTCATCTCGCATGACGGCGTGTACGATCTGACGAGCGAGTTCGGCGCTACCGAAGAGCTGTGGTTCCCGATCTGGGAAATGGGCGGCACTCCTTGGGACAAGCCGGAAGACTACGCCCGCTGGTCTCCCAGCCATTACGCCAAGGACTTCCACACGCCCACCCTGGTGATCCACGGCGAGCAGGATTTCCGCGTGCCCTACACGCAGGGCCTCCAGCTCTTCACGGCGCTGCAAATGCAAAAAGTCCCTTCCAAGCTCCTGGTGTTTCCCGATGAAGGCCACTGGGTGCTGAAGCCGCAGAACAGCCTGCTCTGGTACAAAACCTTCATCGATTGGCTCGATTCCTGGGTGAAAAAGTGAAAGTCATTATCGCAGCAGTCCTGTTCGTGGTCCTCGTCGTGGTCGTGCTCCTGGTGATGTCCACCAGCCCGGTGGTCGCCGTGAATCCCGCGGTGAAGAGCATCGGGATCGGCACGCCCGTAACCGCCACCATCACGGACCCGCACGGCGTGCGCCGCGTGACTGCCTACGTGGAGCAAAACGGCGCCCGCTTTCCGCTCTTCGACGAGAGCGCTCCTTCGCACCGCCTGTTCTGGAGCCGTCACCAACCGCCGCGCAGCGTGACCTTCGAAGCCGGCAAGAACAAGGCGCCCAACCTGAAAGAAGGCAAGGCGCGCGTGGTGTTGGAGGCGGTCTCGAACGATCTGCGCGGCAGCTCGAATGCGGCCGCCTTCGACGTGGACGTGGTGCTCACGCCGCCCCGCGTCGTCCCCGACGGCTTCCAACACTACATCAACCAGGGCGGTATGGAACTCGCGACCTTTACCACCAGCGGCTCCTGGAGCGAGGCCGGGGTCAAGGTGGGGAAATACACGTTCCGCAGTTTCCCCCTGCCGGGCAAAGGTCCCGACGAGCGCTTTTCCATGTTCGGCTACCCGTGGGATCTGCCGGCCGACGTCACACCCCTGGTCTACGCGCGAAACCTGGCGGGAACCGAGGCCACCGGTCACTTCTGGTTCAAGCTGTTTCCGAAAAAATTCCGCGTGCGCGATTTCCCCATCGACGACGCCCTCATGGAGAAACTCGTCACGTCCGTCGACCCCACCGGCCAGATCGCACCCGGGCCCGACCTCCTGTCCCGCTTCCTCAAGATCAACGGCGAGCTGCGGCAGAAGAACAACCAGCAGATGTCCGACCTGCGCTTCAAGACCGAAGAGAAGATCCTCTGGAACGGGCCGTTTATCCACTACGGCAAGGAAGAGGCCAATTTCGCCGACGTGCGCAACTATATTTATCACGGCAAAAAGGTGGACCAGCAGGTGCACCTGGGCTTCGACCTTTCCGACGTGCAGAACGCTCCAGTGAACGCCGCTAACGACGGACGCGTGGTCTGGGCCTCAGACCTGGGCATCTACGGAAACTGCATCGTGCTGGACCACGGATATGCGGTGCAATCGATCTACGGCCACCTGCGGCAGATCGACGTGAAGGCCGGCGACATGGTTAAAAAAGGGCAAAAGATGGGGATCGCGGGCCAGACCGGATTGGCCGGCGGCGTTCACGTGCACTTCAGCATGCAGATCGACGGCGTGCAGACCAACCCGCGCGAGTGGTGGGACGAGCACTGGATCCACGACCGCATCCTGAGCAAGCTGGCGCCCGAAGCCGCGGGCGGCTCGCATTCCTCGAGCGCCGCACCTGCGTCGCCGCGCCCTCGCCGTACGGCCGCCAAAAAGCGGGCCGCGGCGCACTGAGCCCTCGTCGCGGTTTCCGTATCGCCCGTACTATCCCGCGCACAAAACGCGCGATGGAACGAAACGTGGCAGCCCATTTGCCCGTCGCAATCCGTAGGACCGGTCGTCGCGCCCGTCCGGGAGGGGTCGATGAATGCTGCACAAAAAGTGGGCAGCTTCTTAGCTGCGCTCCGCCGTTTCTCGCGCCCAAAATCCAAGTCCGCAGGCCCGCTCGCGCCTCCCAAAATCGGCATCGCGCTGGGCGGAGGCTTCGCCCGCGGCATCGCCCACGCGGGTGTCCTCGAAGTCCTCGAGCGGTACCGGATTCCCATTCACTGCATCACTGGAGTCAGCGCCGGCTCCATCGCCGCCGCGGCCTATGCCAGCGGAGCCTCCCCCGCCGAGATCGCCCGCGCCGGCTGTGCCATGCGCTTCGGCGATGTGGCCCGCTGGAGCCTGCACCGCATGGGCTTCGTGGTCAGTGAGCGCATGCAGCGATTCCTCGAGCGCCTGTTGAAGCGCTACCGCTTCGAAGAGATGCCCATTCCCCTTGGTGTGCTGGCCACCGACCTCTGCACCGGCGACTCGGTGTCTTTCCGCGATTCCGGCGATGTCTTTCTTCCCGTGCGCGCCAGTTGCTCGTACCCCGGGCTCTTCCAGCCCGTGCGCCACGATGGCCGCCTGCTGGTGGATGGCGCCATGAGCATGGAAATCCCCGCCCTGCTCGCTCGCCAGTTGGGAGCCACCCACGTCATCTCGGTGCATCTGCCCGCGCAGCCGGGCGACCGGCCGCCTGCCAACGTGTTCCAGGTGGTGAACCGCTGCTTCCAGATTATGCAGAGCCGTAACGAGCAGGGCTGGCGCAGTGCCAGCGATCTGGTGATCGCCCCGGATGTGCGCGCCATCGAATGGGATGGATTCGCTCACGGCGCCGCGCTGCTGAAAGCCGGCGAGGTTGCGGCGCTGGCCGCCATCCCGAATATCCAGTCGTGGCTGGCCAACCCGCGCGTCGTCATGGCGCCGGCCGGCCCTCTTCCGAGTTCCTTACCTGCGTGAAAAATCGCCCCTCCTCAAGCTCCGCGTGGAAACACTCGCACCAGCAGGCGAAAGCGCCTGCCCCACCAAGACGCAAGCCCTTCCGCACCAACGTGGGACAGCCCCTTGTGGCGCGGGCACTCGTGCCTGCCGCGCCGAGACTCGTCTCGGCGCTCCTTCCATCCGGGTCGCGGCCGATGTTTTTCGAGAGTGTCAACCCGGCGGGCTCCGTTTCGCACGCCGCCTGTTTTCTTGCAGAATGTTACAGAGCCGGGCCCAGAGGACCACTTTGGTTACGCGTGGTCGGTGCCGTCATCTCCGGGATCAGGCCTTCGCCACAGTCTCCACCAGGGCGTCGCCGTTGGTGAACAACTCCGGCTTGATGCCGGCGCCCACTCCCGGCGCCTCCGGGGCCGTAATGTGCCCGTCTTTCGGCACCGGCGCATGATTCACGAAATACGGGAATTGGTGAGCGTACTTCCAGTAATTGCTCTCCATGATGAGGAAATTGGGGACGGCCGTCGAGAGATGTGCCGCGCAGGTGTACAGCAGCGGCCCGCCGCAGGTGTGGGGCGACGTAGGGATGAGGTAGGTGTCCGCGAGATCGGCAATCTTCTTGGCCTCGGACACCCCGCCGCACCAGGTCACGTCGTACATGATCACCGAACACGCCTTGGCTTCGAGGAACGGCCGGTACTCGTAGCGCGTGGCGAGCGTCTCGCTCACGCAGATCGGCACGCTGGTCTCGCGAGCCAGCTTGGCGTAGGTCTCGGGGTTGCTCGAGATCATGGCGTCCTCGAGGTACATGATGTTGTAGGGCTCGAGGGCCTTGGCGATCCTCAGGGCGCTGGTGAAATCGAAGCGGCCCCAGCAATCCACCGCGATATCCATCCGGCTGCCGGCCTTGTCCCGGATCTCGCGAATCCAGCCCAGTCCGCTCTCCAGGGCCTGGCTGGAAAGGTAATTGTCCGGGGCGCTGAAAGGATAGATCTTCATCGCGGTAGTGCCGCGGTCGAGCAGGAACTGCACGATCTTCATGGTGTCGCGCCCCATCTTCATCTCGTCGATGGCCCAGTAATCCGTGGTGGTGTTGTACACCCGAACCCGGGCACGCGTTCTTCCGCCCAACAGCCGGTAGAGGGGCAGCCCGCAAGCCTGGCCGAGAATGTCGAGCTGAGCCATATTGATGGCGCTCAGGACGCGCATGTCCGCGCCGCCCGCGTTGCGCATCGCTCCCTGGAAGTAGAGGTTGCGCCAGATGCCGTCGATATCGCGCGGGTCGCGGCCCAGCAGGCTGTGCGCGTGATCTTTGAGCGCTCCGATCTCACCGTTGGAGAAGGGGTAAGTCTCCCCCGTACCGGCGATGCCCTTGTCGGTGTGCAGGCGCACCCACCAGAACTCGGCATCTTCGGAGCCGCCGGGACCACCGCCGATGCGCAGCCCTTTGCGAAAGGTCACGGCATCGATCTGGGTGATCTTCATGGGCTCCGTGTTGTCGATAGCCGCTCGCAGGCTGGCCGTCGAGATACCGGCCCCGAGCGCGGCGCATTTCAGAAACGTTCTTCGCGAAGATTGCGGTTTCATCGTTCTCTACCCTTCGATCTGGCGCCAATGCTTGTAGGCAGGCAATCCTGCCGGAAGATCGGCCATTACTGCCGAGCCACAGGTGGGACAGGCCATCGTTTTTTGTGGCCTGTCACCGCCGGGCGTTTAGCCCGGCGGTCAGCCGCCTTTCAGGCGTCTCTTTGGTGGGGCAGGCGGCGGCACTGCTAGGGAGCCGAACGTCAGGNNATTCCCACGGCGTTCTTTGCCACGTATTCGTCCACCTTCGTTTTCGCCGCCGGACGCAGATCCATATAAAGGAACCGCTCGGCATACTGGAGCCTGTGTGGCCGCCCGTAATCCCGGTGCTGGTCCAGCAGGAACTGGCGGACGTACTCCCGGTCGGCGGTGCGATCGTCGCCGCCCAGCAGGGGAAGGCGTTTCCCCTCCTTCGCGAGTCGCGCGCGCAGCTCGCCGCCGAGCGCTCCGCCGCCCTGAGACCGGCACTCGACGATGGCATCGATTTTCTTGTCGACATGCGGCCCGATATCCACGACGCGGTTGAACGGCTGATCCTGGTGAGTGTGGAAGTAATATTGTTCCACCACGGACTGGGGCCCGAAGCCGGCTTCAAGCTGTTCCTGGAAATCGCTCTCGCTCGACGCCATCGCGCAGGCGTCCTCCACGGCGCGGCCGGTGGCCCGGTGGTCCACATCCTCCTCACCGGGCGCCGAAGGATGAAACGAGATCACCGTATCGGCCTTGAGCATGCGAATCAGCAGAATCAGCCGGCCGCGGATTTCCGTGGGCGAGATCTCGTTCATGCGGTGCGCGCGATAGTAGAGGTCGACCGTGTCCTTGAAGCCCAGAGCCGCCGCCATCTTCAAGTGTTCCTGCTCGTTGCTCAGGATGTTCTGGGCGATGGTATGGCCGCCGTACTTCTCGTCGTTCGTCGTCCGCACGAGGTAGCCGGTGTAGCCCTCGAGCATGAGCTTGGCGCACAGGCCGCCGGCATAGTACGGCACGTCCTGGAGATGGGCGTGTACGGCGACGAAGACTTTGCCTTTGTGGGGCTGGCCCGGTTGAGCCTTCTCGACAACAATCCCGGTGCCCCCGGCTCGGACCGTGTGCGTATTGTGCGCATCCATGATGTCGGCTCCTCACAGCGGAACGGCGTGCTCCTCGGCGTACTTCACGATGTTCCCCAGGTAGTTCGGTTCCGGGCCGATATACCGAAACGCCTCGGCGTATTCCAGCCCGAACCGCCGGCCGAGGAGCTGGAAATCGTCCATCAAAAAATGCTTCACGTACCCGAAGTTGGCGGTCTCGTCGTCATTCCCCAGCAAGGGCAGCTTCTTGCCTTGCCGGGCGAGTTGCTGGCGGAGCCGCGCTCCGGCCGTGCCGGCGGGACCTTTCCCCTTGTTGGCCATGTTGGTGCGTACCTTGTGATCGATGTAGGAGCCGATGTCCACCACCCGGTTCACCAGGTTGTGCCCCTGGGGCGAGCGCGCATGGTAATACTTCTCGTGGATATGCGCCGGTTTGAGCCCGGCCTTGTAATGTTCCGGATAATCCTTGGCGCCGCCCGACATCCAGCACGCTCCCTCCACCGCCTTGCCGGCCACGATGTGATCCGGGTTTTCGTCGTAATGGTCGTAGGGATCCATCGCAAAGATCGTATTCACCTGCAGCATGCGGAACAGGAAAATCAGCCGCGCGCGGATTTCGATGGCAGCGTTGTCGTCCATGCGATGGTTACGGTAATAGAAGGAATAGGTCTTCTTGAGCCCCATGGCCTTGGCTGCTTCCTGAATGTCGGCCTCGTTCTGCACCACGCCGTGACCGAGCGTGGTTCCGGAAGCCTCGTCATTGGAGAGGCGTATGAGGTAGCCGGTATATCCCTCGTCGATCAGCTTGGCGACGGTTCCCGCGGCGAACAGCGGGATATCGTCGGAATGGGCCTGGATGGCCGCGAGCACCTTGCCCTGATGCGGTTTGTTGGGAAGATTGCGTTCGATCGCCAGGTCGTCGGCGAAAGTAAAGTAATCGGGCGTGGTGAAAGGGCTGTACTGCGAGTGGGGCAGCGAATGGGCCGCGGGCGTGAACGTCGATGGCAGATCGGAAGATCGTCCCGATGACGATTGCGCGCCGCGCGCCGGCTGTGCGGCCGCGCCGAGGCCCACCGCCATGCCGCCCGCCATCGAACGGGCCAGAAATTTACGTCGTTGCATATCTGGATTCCTTGTCACATGGAACACTCGGATCATATCACCGAAGCCGGGACAACCTTTCTATCATCCGCAAACTTCTGTCATAACGAATAGTATGGCGATTCACCAGAAACTCGGTGGCTTGTCCGTCGAAGCGATTGACGAATACGTTAAGGCTTCGGAGTTGTGCCTGGATTTCAGAAAGGTCGACGGCGGGTGCTTGGGCTATCCCGCTACGCTTTTGCTGTTTTGCGTGGTTGACGCCATTGGCCGGTATTTGGCCTTGGAAAAGCGGAACAACATCCCGAAGGGGCAGCCATTTTTCGTCCTCAACCATCCCTGCGTTGGCCTGACGCTCACGCCGGAGCAGATCAAGCGGCTGAAACGGTGGTATCGAAATGGTCTCGCCCACAATGCGGCGCTTCCACCCGGAACCTGCCTCACTGGGGATGACGGACCACCATTCGATTTCGCAGCGAACGGCGATCCCGTCATGATTCGTGTGTTCTCATTTCACCGATTGGTCGCACAAGCGTGGGAGGGGTTGGACAAGGGTCTGATCGTGCCTTCGAAGGTTATGGACACACGGAAGATGCCCACAGTGGGGTTCCCGGCGTCGGGTTTGACCGGATCCGTGATTGCTGCGTCAGGGTGTTTGGTGCCCGCCACCATCCAAAAACTTTAGCCACACAGATTGTCGCGGTGTGGTCCACCGGGCGGTTGGCGAACGAAATGAGAGGCGCTGTGTGCGTTCAGCGGCCAACCTGGAGAGTGTTGGCGTGGTGATGACGGTGATTGCAGTGATGACCGACGTGCCCCGCGCCCAACCCCGGGGACCTCGCCACCAGCCCCGAAACTCCCGCCACAAGCCCCCCTCCAAACTTGCGCAAGAGCCTTCACCGCGGATGGAACTCTTGTTTTGCCCCGCGACCTCCGCTCGCTCCGCTATCTCAGGTTTTGACTTCCCTTCGTTTTCTCCGCGCCGACCTCCGTTTCTCCGTGCCTCCGCGGTGAAGTCTCAGCCTCGAATCGTCGCACAGCTCCGACCCCGGCACGGTACGCCGAATCCACCTGAAAAAGAATAAGATCGCCTTTGGGCCCCCAGCCAACCCGGCCCCGCCCAACCCTGGAATTCCGCCATCAACCCCCAAAACTCCTGCCAAAAGCCCCCTCCAAAAAACACGGTCACAAAATTTCCGGGAAAATTTTCTGAATGATTTCAACAACTTCCGCCTCTCAACACCTGCGATGCTGACGACACCCCCTTACTCTGGAATTGAGAGGAAGTCATGCAAACCAACCCCTACCAACGGCACTTCGCCATCGTCCGCCTCGGCGTCACCTTCACCGCCGCCAACGGCCAAGCCTTCTTTCGCCTCCCCATCCACTCCTCCGGAGGCTTCTCCATCTTTCCCGTCCGCTCCCCCGAATTCCGCCATTGGTTCTTCCGCGAATTCTACGCCCGCCACGACTCCCTGCCCACCCCCCGCGAATTCAACGCTGTCCTCCATCTCCTCGAGGCCGAGGCCAACCATAACGACCATGACAACTGCGGCCTCTCCGTCTGGCGTCGTGTCGGATGCCGCGGTCCTGGCTCCAACCCCACCGGAATCCTCCTCGACCTCGCCAATCCCGCGCGCCAGTTCGTCGACATCTATCCCACCGGATGGAAGACCACCGCCGGCCCCGGCGTTCTCCTCCAGACTTCCCGCTCCGCCCTCTCCATCCCCGAACCGGTGGCGACCCCGGCGGACGCGCCAGCCCCCCTCGATACGCTCCGCTCCTGCCTCAACCTCCCTACCCGCACCGCCTGGCTCCGCTGCCTCGCCTGGCTCCTCGCCGCCTTCCGCCCCGCCGGTCCATACCCCGTCCTTATCCTCCAGGGTCCTCCCGTTTCCACCCTCTCCCCGCAACTCGCCGATGCTCTCTGCCGCCTCTCCTCCGGCCTCGGCGCCACCTTCCGCGAGACCGCCGCGCCCGAACCGCTCTTCCAATCCTACAAGCGCCCTGTGCTCCTCACCGTCACCGAACGCTGGTCCTGCCCCGCCGGCCTCGCCGAACGCGCCCTGGTCGTCACCCTCCCGCCCCTCCCCCCGGAGAGTCGCCGCTCCGAAGCGGCCTTCCTCGAAACCCTCCACCCCGCTTGGCCCGCCATCCTCGGGTCGCTCTGCACGGCCATCAGCACAGCCCTCAGCCGTATGCCCACAATGAACCCGCAAACCGGATGTCATGCCGACGCTCTCGCCTGGGCCGTCGCCGCCAGTCCCGCTCTGAGCACTGGAGGCGGAAACCTCTGCACCGAGGAGGAAATGCAGCGGGCCTTCGACCCACCGCCTGCGATCCACCCCATAGTCGCGGCCGTCCGCAATCTCTTCGAACAGCGCCGTGGCTTCCACGGCACTGCGGCCGAACTGTGGGACCTACTCCGGCCGCTCCTGGACCCCCGGGCGGGTCCCCAATCCCCACAAAGCGTCTCGCACCACCTCAAGAAATGCGTGTTGACCCTCGCCGACAGCGGTATCGAATTGAAATTCCGGCGTTTACACGGAGGCAACCGCATCATCGACCTCTCCACCGATCCGGGTGACGATGATTTTCCACAAAATGACGAATCATCGTCACCCGATTCCGCCACGCCTCCGCAACCCACAGAAACAGAAGAGGTTCCAGCCGCATGAATAAAAGAACGACACACCCGCAAAACATCGTCACCCAGGTCTTTCACACAACCCCGGCTCCTGGCCCCCGGCCCCCGGCCCCCGACCCCCGGCCCCTGGCCCCCAACCCCCGACCCCCAACCCCCAACCCCCAACCC
>OMOG01000694.1 GCA_900290305.1 Candidatus Sulfopaludibacter sp. SbA4 | reverse complement strand
TCGATCCCATGGCCCACGCTGTCGATGTCCAACCGGATCTTGTCGCCGGCCGAGATGTTGGCGACGGACGTCACCTTGATGTTGGTTGAGCCGACGGGCGCGTCCGCCCCCAGGAGTGCTTGCGTGCCCGGCTTGCCGACCGCGGTGATCGTGGCCACCTCGTACCGCTCCCGGTCTTTTGCGACGGCGGGGTAGGTGGCGCCGTAGCCAATGGCGATCTTCTCGCCGGCCACGAAGCCGGCCACGCTCGTCACAGGCAAGTTGGCCGAGCCGGCGGAGATCGTCATCACTGGACCTTCGGGGAGGGGTTGCCACACCGTCGTATTGTTGCCGGCTGCCGTCCCGATGCTGACGATCTTGCGGGTCTCCACGATCGAGCCGGCGTCGATGGCGATCGTATCGCCGGCCGACATGCCAGTCGTGTTCCTGAGGTGGATGGTGGCATCACCCGCGCGCGCGGGGACGGCCAGCCCGGAGCTGGAGAGGCCGAGCAGGTAGAAGCCGCGAGCCGCGAGCTTCGTCCCGGCCGGGATCTTTACCGCCGAGAAGATGGCCTGCTGGTTGGAGTGCTCCGTCAGAGTCCAGTTGGAGATGTCGACGTCACGGGCGCCGGCGTTGTAGAGCTCGATGAACGAGTTCGTCGAGTTGCCGGGGGAGCTGATGCGGAACTCGTTGATCTTGATTGGGCTGACGTTCCGCACCTTCTCGGCCGTTGTCTCGGATTGCGTCTTGCCGGTGGTCTGGTTCGTCCACGAGGCATTGCCCACCAGGTCGCCGTTGAAGGCCGCCGGCCCCGAAGTGACCTTGAAGATCGCGCTCACGCTCCCACCCGGCGCGACCGGGTCAGCGAACGTCAGCGACGTCCCGGCGCCCGGAACGACAGAGGTCCACTGCCTGCTGGGCAGGGAAATGCTCAACTTGAGGCCCACCGCGGGCGCCCCGGTGGTATTCGTGAACGTCACGGCTGTGTCTTGCGAGGACCCCGGTGAGAACGTCTGGAGTCCTGGCGGAAAGGGTATTACCGACGCCGGCGCCAGGCTCAGCCGCGGCACGTCGTACCGGGCAGCCACGACGTTGGCCTGCACGAGTTGGTCCGTGGCGTTCGTCGGGAAGGTGCCTGCGGCGGTCATGGCGCCTTCATAGAAAGTGCCCTGCGAGCCGACGCTGTTGTCGCCGCCATTGCCGAGGAGGATGGCCCCCTGCTTGCGCATCGGGTCATAGGTTACGTTGACGCGCGGTCCGTCGAACATGACCGACAGGGCGCCCCGCTGCGCGTCGCCGCCCATGGAGGTCCAGTGGTGCGGTTCGCCCTTGGCCATGGCGGTCACGAATCGCCAGGTGATGTTCGGCAGGTTTGGGCAGCCTTTGGATCCATCGGGGTTGACACAACCGACCAGATTGTTCTCCTGGTCGGTCATGATCCACGGGCCGGAAGGCGGCCCGTGATACCAGGCGCCGGCGTTGCCGAAGTAAGTGGTTTCCATGGTGCCGTTGTCGTCGTCGCGGCTGTCGATCTCGGCGTTGCCGTAGTCGAAGCAGCAGCCGGAGTTGTAGTGGTGGCCGTTAATGACCCAATACTGCCCTTCCGCCTGGTCGTCGACTGCGGTGCCCTTCGCGTCGTCCTGGCGGAGTCCCATGCCCGGCGCGATGAAGACGCCGTAGGCCTTGTGGCCCATGATCGTAATGGGCGCCATGCCGGCGACCGGGAGGTTGTTAAACCCGCCCATGGCGGGGCCGCTGAATCCGCCGCGGGGCGCCTGGGTGAGGTGGTTGTGCTTGGGGGATTGGTCGTAGATG
>OMOG01000186.1 GCA_900290305.1 Candidatus Sulfopaludibacter sp. SbA4 | reverse complement strand
TCCGCGGCCGTAATCTCCCATACCTCGCTCACCAGGCGGCCACTGACGTAGTCTCTCTCTTCCACCGCCACCACGCGCATGCCGCTCTTCTCCGATATTCTGCGCGAGGGTGTGTTGACGATCGCCTTATGCGTCCGTAGCACAGGGAACCCCAGTTCGTCGAACCAATAGCCGGTCACAACCTCGACTGCCTCGCTCATCAGGCCCTTCCCTTGCCACGGCAAGCCCAGCCAGAACCCTCGATGATTGTCCGGTTCCCTCATCAGAGATATGCCGCCTATCAATTGATCGGGAGCGCTCTTCAGCCGCAGCGACCAATGCCACGCGTCGCCACGCTCCATCGCCGGCAGAGCGCGGTCGCGGAAGTGAGTGAACGCGCCGTCCTCGGGATACGGCCATGGGACGATGCTGGCTAAGTACTTCACGATTTCCCAATGTGGAAATAAAACTTGTGTCTGCCTGGCGTCGTCGAGTTCCGACGGTCGCAGCTCAAGCCGGTACGTTTGCAGGCGGGGGACGACTGGCATGACACATTTTAACAAGCAACTACTCCGTTGAACTGCAGCCAAAGGACCTCGCAGCTGCGCCGAATCCCGAAGCGGTATACTGTGACTGACCGGGATTCGGACCATGTGATCCCGGTTGGAAAGAGGATTCGATGTCCTGGCAACTCATCGCCCGGAGCTTCGCGGTGTTGCGGCAAGACCGGAAACTGGCCCTGTTTCCCGTTCTCAGCGCGCTGGCCGGACTGGCACTCGCGGCCCTCTATTTCTTTTCCCCCATCGGCGACAGCCTGTTTCGAAAGTCCGAGCCCCACACCATCGGCGCCGCGGGCTATGTCTCTCTCCTGTTCGGCTATTTCGCCTTTTATTTCCTGATGGTCTTTTTCAACTGCGCCCTCGCCGCCTGCGCCCAAGCCCGCTTCGCCGGCGCTGAGCTGAGCCTGGCGGACGGTATGCGCCGCGCCGCGTCGCGCATTCAGCCCATCCTGTTCTGGGCGCTCCTGTCCGGCACTCTCGGCATCCTCCTGCAAGCCATCGAGCATCGCGTCGGCTTCCTCGGCAAGATCGCCACCCGGATCTTCGGCTTCGCCTGGAACATGGCTACCTACCTGGTAGTGCCCGTGCTCGTCATCGAAGACCGCGGCGCCGTCGATTCCATCCGCCGCTCCTCCGGCCTGCTCCGCAAGACTTGGGGCGAGCAGTTGACCGTGGGTATTTGCATGGGGTGGATCGTCCTCTTCTTCGCCATCCCCGGAATCGCGATCGGCGCCATCGGAGCGTACTCCTATCCCTTGCTCCTGCCGGTCGCCGTGCTCTACTTCCTCGTGCTCATCGCCGTCATGACCGCCGTGAGCGGCATCTTCGAGGTCGCCCTGTACCGCTATGCGGTCAGCGGCGAGGTGCCCGACGGCTACCCCCCTGACATGTTGAACGGCGCGTTCGTCAGCCGGTCGTAACGCTGAATCCGGCGGGCTGACCGATTTCTGCGTCCGCTCTTGCGCCGCTCCTCGGCCGCTCTCGGCCGCTCTCTTTTCGAGATTCCGGCCCCCATAGATGGTATACTCTTGGCGCGGCTCCCGCGTCGAGAGCCGGTGTATGACGAGTTCGTACTGCAACACGGTACTCACCCTAAGGGGGTGCTTCGATGTTCGATCTGATCGTTATTCGGGCAATTTTCATAATCGTCTTAACCGTTTCGGCATACGCCCTCCATCCCTTCAACTCGCAGCCGCTGGTGGCGGCCGCAGGCGGACTGGTCCTCGGCGGATGTATCATCTTCTTTGAAATCCGCCTGGAGCAGGTCAGCATGAAACGCCTGATCGGCGCAGCCGTCGGGTCGGTCCTCGGCATCTTCGGCGCTTTCGGGATGTCCCTCGTGCTGGGCCCGGCCATCAACCAGCCGTTCATCCAGGTCGGCATCCTCCTCTGGATGACCTACTGCGGCTTGATCGTCGGCGCCAAGAAGGGCGACATGCTCAACCTCGCCGCCTTGGGCGGTATCTTCGGGGGCGAAAAATCCTCCAAGAAGTCCTTCAAGATCCTCGACACCAGCGTCATCATCGACGGCCGCATCGCCGACATCGCCGAGACCGGCTTCCTCGACGGCGTCCTGGTCATCCCGCAGTTCGTTCTTCGCGAGCTGCAGTTAGTCGCCGATTCGGCCGACTCCATGAAGCGCAACCGCGGCCGCCGCGGCCTCGACATCCTCCAGCGCATTCAGAAAATGGCCCACCTCAACGTCCAGATCGTGGAAGAGGATTTCCCCCACGTCCGCGACGTCGACATGAAGCTCATCGAGCTGGCCAAAGTTTACGACTGCAAAGTCATCACCAACGACTTCAACCTCAACAAGGTGGCGCAGCTCCACGGCGTGGAGGTCCTGAACATCAACGAGCTGGCCAACTCGCTCAAGCCCATCGTCCTCCCCGGCGAGACCATGCGCGTCTTCATCCTCAAGGAAGGCAAGGAGTACAACCAGGGCGTGGCCTACCTGGACGACGGCACCATGGTGGTGGTCGACAATGCCAAGAAGCTGATCTCCAAGACCATCGATATTTCCGTCACCAGCGTGCTCCAGACCACCGCCGGAAAGATGATCTTCGGCAAGTACGACGAGCGGATGCACGCCGCCGCTGCCAGTGCGGAGCGGCACGATCGGCCGGTGCGCAAAAGCGATCCCCAGCCGGTCACCAACCTCGGACCTGAGAAAACCACGATAGAATCGTAGAGCACCATGAAAGTCGCCGTGATATTGCCCGCGGCGGGTCTCGGCACCCGTATGGGTAAGAATTCCGCTGAGAAGGCCGGCACCAGCCGCAAGCAGTTCATGTTGCTGGAAGGCTCCCCCATCCTGTTGCACACGGTTCGCAAGTTTGCCGCTTCCCCCCGCGTTTCGCAAATCGTGGTGGCCGTGCGGCTCGAAGACCTGCCATGGGTCGCCGAGCTGCTGGCCGCCGAATTCCCCGGGCCCCGCGTGATCGTCGTGGTAGGCGGCGACAGCCGCCAGGAGTCGGTGCAGAACGCGCTCAAACTGGTCGATCCGTCGACCGACCTGGTCGCGGTGCACGATGCCGTCCGCCCCTTCATCGATCTCGAAACCATCCACAAGGTCTTCGACGAAGCCGCCGAAACCGGCGCGGCCATCGTCGGAGTCCCGGCCGTCGACACCGTCAAGCAAGTGATCCGCGGCACCAGCCACGTGCGCATCCGCGCCACCCTGCCCCGCGAGAAACTCGTCATGGCCCAGACTCCCCAGGTCTTCCGCCATGACCTCCTGGTCCGCGCCTTTCAAGCCGCCCGCGACGACGGGTTTATCGGCACCGACGAATCCAGCCTCGTCGAGCGCATGGATGTCGAGGTCAGCGTCGTTCCGGGCAGCGATCGCAACATCAAGATCACCAAGCCCGGCGACATGGACCTGGCCAACCTCTTCCTGCGCGAGGAAATGGCCAAGGAAGCCCGCCCTTGAGCGAATACCGGACGGGCCTCGGCTGGGATGCCCACCGCATTGCCGCCGGCCGGCCGCTCATTCTCGGCGGCGTCACCGTGCCCTGCGAATTCGGACTGGAGGGCCACTCCGACGCCGACGTCCTGTCCCACGCCATCACCGACGCCATTTTGGGCGCGGCCGCCCTCGGCGACATCGGCATGCACTTTCCCGATTCCGATCCCCGCTGGAAAGGCTGCGACAGCCTGGTCTTTTTGCGGCACGCGAAGGATCTCGTCGAGGAGGAGGGTTACCGCATCCTCAATGTCGATTCCACCGTCATCCTGGAGCGTCCCAAGCTCCAGTACCACCGCGACGCCATGCGTACCCGCATCGCGGAGACGCTGGGCATCGAGTTGGATCGGGTTTCGGTGAAGTTCAAGACCGCCGAGAAGGTAGGACCCGTGGGCGAGGGCCGCTCCGCCGAGTCGCAAGCGATCGTGACCCTCCAGAAGCTGGGCTCCGGCCCATTCCACGAAGCGGGGCAGTAGCACAGGCATTCCTGCCTGTGTGTGGCACAGGCATTCCTGCCGGTGTGTCCACCTGCACCCCACGATCCTATCAGAACATGTGGTCTGCTCGCCGCGGAAAAGCCGTACCATCGCTCCTGGGTTGAGACCCAGTCCTTTGAAAGGAGTCATAACATGCGGAGAATGAATCGGCGAAATTTCCTGAAGTACGCGGGCGTGGCCGGCGGAGCGGCGCTTGGCCCGCGCTGGAGCAGTGCCGCCGAGGTATTGGTGGGGCAAAGCTTCGTCCAGCGGGTCGATCATGTCCGGCTCTACATGACCCACTATGCCCTGTTTGAGGAGCCCGACCCCGGCGTCCCGGCCGGCATCTACATCGATGCAGCCACAGGGATGCCGACCGGCGAGCTTTTTCTGACGCCGCCCTGCGAGACCTTCAGCTTCGCGCCCACCGATCCCAATCCGACCCGGTACGTCGCCACCTCTTCGGCCCCGGTGAAGCAACTGCCGTATGTCGTCGAGCCGCCCGGCTTCCCGCCGCTGCCCCCGCCGCCCGAGGTCCTCGGCGCCATCCAGGCGGTGCTCGGCGGAGCGTTGCCGGCCAGCATCATCGCCGCCAATACCGGCCCGTTCCTGGTCGCCATCGGACACTTCGAGCCGACGCCCGGCGTGATCCAAGCCAAACTGGCCGGCGGCAGCTTCGCCGTCACGCGCGACACCGAGTTCGAAGTGCAGGTGCGCGTGGGCTTCCTGTTCACACCACCCACCGGCGTGCCAGCGCCGCCCGTCGGCATCCTCACCGGCTGGCTGACGCACGGCCTGGTCGATTCGCTCATTGGCGCCACGCCGGGTCCCAACGCGAACGATGTCGTGGTCTACAACTGGCGCGCCACCATGACGCTCAGCACCGAGGATCGCTACATCCGCGCGACCGCCACCGAGCCGCCTCCCGTCGC
>OMOG01000592.1 GCA_900290305.1 Candidatus Sulfopaludibacter sp. SbA4 | reverse complement strand
AGTAATCTCATCCACCCGCCACGAAACGCGCGTGGCGATGATCGAGGACGATGAGGTAGTGGAAGTTTACCATCAGCGGGAGAACGAGTATTCGCTGGCGGGAAGCATACATAAAGGTAGAGTGACGCGGGTGCTGCCGGGCATGCAATCGGCATTTGTCGATATCGGCCTGGACCGGGATGCGTTTCTCTACGTATCGGATTTCTTCGAGGACAACGAAGAATACGACAAGATCGTGACCAGCGTGGAGGACAAGGTCTTCAAGCAGTTGGACCGTCCCTTGCCGCAGACCCTGGTAGGTACCCCGCCGGTGGCGGCCCTGCCGGCCGAGATCGAAGATGCCGGGGAGGCCGCCGAATCGCCGGACGCGCTGCCCGTTGCCGAGGCAGCGGCGGCGGCGCCGGCGGCGATTCCGGCGATGGCGGCTCCAGTTCCTCCTCCGCCCGATCAGCGGCGCCCGGACTCGCGGCGTGACGATTCGCGGCGCGACGACACGCGAGGTGACGATCGGGACCGCCGGGGGCGCCGGTCGCGGCGGCGTCGCGGGCAGAAAGGCGGCGGACGCGGCCTGCCGGATTCGAAGTATTATTCTCCGGGACCCAGGGGCGGCGGGGAAGGTAATGCCGCGCCCAGGGAGATCGCGCCGGAGCCTGCTCCGAGGGAAATGGCGCCGGCCGAAACCGCGACGGCCCCCGAGGAAGCGGACGATCTCTTCGTGCTGCCGGGAGAGTCCCTGGCCAAATACACGGGCGGATCGGACGAAGGAGAGGATGAGCCGGAGGTCCAGGAATCGGCAGCCCGCGCGGAGCGTGTGGCGGAAGCCGAGTTGGTGGCGGAAGCCGGGCCTGTGGCGGAAGCCGGGCCTGTGGCCGAGCCTGGGCTGGCGGGCTGGGTATTCGCCGAGCCTGCAGCCGAACCTGAGCCACCAGTTGAGGAGCCGGCCGCAGCCCCTGGCGAGACGCTGTCGGAAATCGCCGCCGAGCCGCCCGCCGAGCCGCAACCGGAATTGGCGGCCGCGGTGGAAGTAGCGGAAGAGGCCGCGGAGGAAACTGAAACGCCCGCGGAACGCGAGAGCGCCGCAGTGGAATTCACGGCGTCCGAGGAACTGATGGAAACGTCGGAGGATATCGACGTGGTGCCGGGCGACGCGGCCGAACCGGTGGAAGGGTCCGAGCCTGCGGAGGCCGCGGCGGAAGAAGCGGCGGCGGGCGAACCGATCGTAGAAGAAGAAGGGCCGGAGCCAGCCCGCATTCCCACCAGCCTGACGGCCACGCTCCGCGAGCAAGGTCCGCGATATCTGCAACGTGTTTCGCGGCGTATGCGGCGCAGGGGCGGCCGCGACGGCCGGGAACCGCAGCAGGAGGGCGGGCGTCCGGAGTCCGGGCGGCCGCAGAGAGAGCCGCGCCCGCACGAGCCGGGTCCGAGGAACGTCCCCGAGTATCGCACGGCGCCCCCTCCGCCGGCCAAGGAAGCAGCGGCAGCGCGGCCGGAGAAGGCTGGAGCGCCTTCCATCAGCGACCTCCTCAGGGAGGGGCAGGAGATCATCGTCCAGATTGCCAAGGAGCCCCTGGGGCAGAAGGGCGCGCGCATCACGTCGCACATCGCGCTGCCCGGGCGATTCCTGGTGTACATGCCCACGGTGGACCACATCGGGGTGTCGCGAAAAATTCCGAGCGATGAAGAACGCATGCGGCTGAAGCGCGTGCTGCAATCCAACCGCAGCGGCATTCCGGGCGGATACATCGTGCGGACGGCGGGCGAGGGACGCTCGGAAGAAGAACTGCGCGCCGACATGATGTTCCTCTACAACCTGTGGCTGGACATGCGGCAGAAGGCCGAGCGAAGGCCGGCGCCGCTGCTGATTCATCACGATCTGAACGTGGTGGAGCGCGTGCTGCGCGACCAGCTCACTTCGGCATTCAAGAGCGTCTGGGTGGACAACGAGGACGCCTACGAGAGCGTGCTGCGTTTCGTGCAGCGCTTCCAGCCGGCGCTGGTGAACCGCGTCAAGATGTATACGCGGTCCACGCCGATTTTCGACGAGTTCGGCATCACCGGAGAGTTGGAGAAGGCGCTGCGGCCCAAGGTGTGGCTGAAATCGGGCGGTTACATCGTGATCAACCAGACCGAGGCGCTGGTGGCCATAGACGTCAACACCGGCAAGTTCGTGGGCAAGTCGAATCGCCTCGAGGACACCATCGTCAAGACCAACACGGACGCCATCCGGGAGATCGTGAGGCAGATCCGGCTGCGCGACCTGGGCGGCATCATCGTGGTGGACTTCATCGATATGGACGAGCGCAAGAACCGGCAGAAGGTGATGCAGGCGCTCGAAGAGGCCATGCGCGCCGACCGCGCGCCGTACAAGATTCTGCAGTTCAACGATTTCGGGCTGGTGGCGATTACGCGCAAGCGGGTAAAGCAGAGCCTGGAGCGCACGTTGTGCATGCCGTGCCCGTACTGCGAGGGCGCGGGCTACGTGAAGAGCGCGCAGACTGTGGTGGGCGAAGTGCTGCAGGAAGCCCACAAGATCGCCAAGGTGGTGGAGGGCAAGGACGTCATGCTGCGCGTGGCGCCGGAGGTGGCCAAGCTGCTGAAGTCGAACCAGAATACGTTCCTGCAGGAGATCGAGGAGATTCTGGGGCGGACGGTGATCGTGAAGAGCGACCAGCAACTGCACCTGGAGAAGTTCGACCTGGCGTAGGCTGAAAGAATTTGGCCGCCGATGAACACCGATAAACGCCGATAAACAAGAACAAGAGTTCTATCCGCGTTGATCTGTGTTCATCGGCGGCCTAACCGAGTACACCGTTTCATAAATACAGCGTCGTATCCAACCGTGGCACACGCTCTCAGCGTGCCGCGTCGACACTCTCCAGAAACCTCTGGACAACCCACTGATTCTGAGCTGCCTGTGGGGCAGGCTTCTACCTGCCGACGGCTTCAGGCGGCGCCTCGAGATTGGCCATTTCTGCCGAGTCCGAGGTGGGACAGGCGATCGTTTTTTGTCGCCTGTCACCGCCGGGCTTTTAGCCCGGCGTCCGCCGGCTTCAGCCGGCGCTCCTCGATCGAGGAGGTTTCTGCCGCCAGAGACGTTCCCGCCAGGGACCGTCCGCCGCTCGTGTCGACGCTTGTTCGGCGTCCGCAAAATACGTTGGCGTATTTATGAAACGGTGCCTAAGCTCATGCGGGTTTCCACCCGGACGGCTTCATCCTGCGCAACGTGAATTCCATGAACGGGTCGACGCGAACCGGACCTTCCAGCTCGTAGCCTAATTCTCTCAACGTAGCCGACTCCTTGCGCAGGTACGTCTGGTAGATGCCGGCGAGTTTGTCCCGCTTGGTAGCAAAAACCACGATTTCGGGCTCGCGGACACCCACGAATTCTTCAACGGACTGGAACACGCCGTTGAAGATCTCGAAGGCCGAGTGCGCGACCTCGGTCGACTCGCCCTGATCCACTTCAAAGACTACGTGCCATGGGCCGTTCAGCTCCCGCTGTTCAAACGAAACGGTGACCCTGATGCCATCCACGTCGAACCTGGCGGTGGCGCGGGATGGGTCCAAGTAATTCCAAGTCAAGCGGGTGTCGGAATGAAAGGATTCGGCCATAAACTCCGCGAAGGTCTGCATGATGCGCCCCGTGATTCAATTATAAGGCCCGGATCAACTCCCACGCGCGGTCGACGTGCGCTTGCGTGGTGGCGCGATTACCTACGGCCAAATGCAGGGTGAAGCGGCCATTCAGCACCGTGCCCGAGATGAAGACCTCGCCGGTCGAATTCACGCGGTCGAGAATCGCGCGGTTCTCGGCGTCGCTGCCTTTGTACCGGAAGCACACCACCGAAAACGGGACCGGCGCCACGCGCTCGAAGCGCGGATCGGCATCCACGCGGCAGGCGAACTCGCGCGCCAGGCGGACGTGCTCGCGGATCGAATTGACGAGGCCCTCCCGTCCGTACGAGCGCAGTACGAACCACAACTTGAGCGCGCGGAAGCGGCGGCCGAGGGGCACTCCGTAATCCATCAGGTTGACGGCGCGCGGATTGTCGGCGGTCCGGAGGTACTCGGGGATCAGGGAGAAGGCGCGCCGCAGCACCTCGGGGCGACTGGTATAAAAGACACTGCAATCCATAGGCGTCATCAGCCATTTGTGCGGATTGGTGACGAAGGAATCGGCGCGCTCGCACCCCTCGAAGGCCCAGCGCAGCTCCGGCACGAGCGCGGCCGAACCGGCGTAGGCGGCATCCACGTGCAGCCAGAGATGGTGGCGGCGGCAGAGGTCCGCGATCGCGGGTACCGGATCCACGCTGGTGGTCGAGGTGGTGCCGACGGTGGCGGTGACGCAGCAGGGGCGCAGGCCCGCGGCCAGATCGCGCACGATCAGGTCCGCGAGCGCGTCGGGGCGCATGCGGAATTCGGAATCCACGGGAACTCTGCGCACGTTGTCCTGGCCGATGCCCACCGCGATGGCGCCCTTCTCGATGGAGGAGTGCGATTGCTCGGAGGTGTAGACCACCAGGCCGGGCGTCGCGCCACGGGTTCGCGAGCTTGGGTCGGCCGCCTCTCGCGCGGCGGCGATGGCGTGCATGCTGGCGGTGGAGGCGGTGTCGTGGATCATGCCGAACCAATCGTCCGGCAGGCCGCTCCAGTGGCGGAGCCAGCGCAGCGTCACCTGCTCCAGCTCGGTGACGGCCGGCGAGGTCTTCCACAGCATGCCGTTGCCGTTGAGCGCCGCGGCCAGCAACTCGCCGAGGATGGCTTCGGGCGGCGACGAGTTGGCGAAGTAGGCCATAAAGCCCGGATGGTTCCATTGGGTCATGGCGGGGACGATGAGGCGCTCGAAATCGGCGACGATGGCGTCCATCGGTTCGCCGCGCTCGGGGCCCTGGGCGGGCAGGGCGTCGGTGAGTTCGCCGGGTTGGACCGGCGGCACCACGGGGTAGCGGTCGGCGTGGTCCAGGAAGGCGGCGATCCAGTCGATGGCCTGGTAGCCGTGACGGCGGAATTCTTCGGAGGTCATGAGTGTCGTTCCAAACGGCCGGCCCTGCTTCGCGCCGGCCCTCACTTGGCAAACGTCAGGCGGAAGCCGGTGGAGAGAATCAGGTCGTTTCGCTGGCGGCCGAACACCGGATTGCTGATGAAACGGTCGCTCGCCGTGAGGTGCCATGCCAGCCATTTCTTGATCGCGGTGGCACCGGAGAGATCGAAGTTCGAGCGGTACTCGCCGGTGTAGGTGAGGTTGGGGTAAAACCGGAACGCCTGGGTCACGCTGGTGGCGGCGGAGAACTTGTACACGAAATCGTCTCCGAAATTCGCCTCGCCGGAATTGCGGCTCAGGTTGGTGGTGAAGTTCTCACGCTCGTAGTCGCCGCCGCCGGTGAAACTGAGATTGGCCTTGTCGGTCTTGACGGCGTTCACGCCGAACCCTCCGCCCGCCACAAAGCGCAGGCTCAGGTTCTGAAACTGGTCGTGCTCATAGGTGTTGAGGGTAGCTACGAAGAATTTTGGCGTCAGGTCGCGATTGTAGGTCCAGCCGCCGCGCAGGGCATTGGCGGTGGTGCTGGACACGTTGTTCACACGGGCGGACGCGAAAATCTGGCTGAAAGACACCGTGATCTTGTCCTTGCGCGTGACGCGGCTGGCGTTGAACGCGTTGGTGAAGGTGTCGGTGCGGGCATTGCCGCGCGCCAGTGCCAGGCCCAGATCGTAGGAGCCGGTCCACAGCTCGAGCAGCCCGGGATGCTGCAGGCGCTCAAAGGCGTGCTGCTCCGCCGCATTGCGGACCGCGGTGATGCCGAGCAGGGGAGCGGACTTGGGGGCCGGCGCGGTGGCGACCTCCAGGTTGTCGCCGCTGGTCGAGATTTTGCCCGAGACGGATTCGCCGGTGGGCAGCACCACGGTGAGCGGCCCGTCCGATTTGAGACTTTTGACGGCCGACCAGGGCATGCTGACTTCGCCGAGGAATTCGCTTTTGAGGGTGAGCTTGGCTCCGTCCTTTTTGACGATGCTGCCGGTGATGGTGTCGCCGTTTTTCAGCACCACCTGATCGGCGGAGAGGACCGGGGCGAGAAAGAGGCACATTGAGAGTAGGATTCGGTAGCGCACATACATAATATACGGCACGACATGGCGATGTTAACGGCCTTCATCCTGGTCGAGATGGCACTTCTTGTACTTCTTGCCACTGCCGCACCAGCAGGGATCGTTGCGGCCGGGCCTCGGCGCCTTGTGGACGAACGGCTGGGGGGAGTCTTCTTCGTCGTCCTCGGATTCGGGCTCGTCGCAGCAGATCTCGTGAATGGGGATCTCTGGAGGCTCCGGGACAAACGGGCCGTCGGGCGCGTCCCTCCGGATATCGCGGATGCCGGCACGCGATTCCCGCGACAGAACTCCGCCGAACTGTCTTTCGAGCGTAGATGACAGAGGGCTGTGGCGGCCCTCGACCATCATGACGGCGACAATGGCGCTCACCGCCACCGCATCCTGCTCGTCTTTGTGCAGATCTCCGATGCCTTGGGTGAGACTGGTGAGCACCTCGGAGCGTCCGGGCACGTTCGGCATCAGGCCGATCTGGTGCGCCAGGGTCACGCGTTCCGCGCTTCCCGTCTGTGGGACAATCTCGCGGATCTTCTTGAGGGTGGCCACCGGGTCCTGCCAGGCCATGCGCCGGAAAGCCCACTCCGCGGGGCCGGATAAGTCGTCGTCCTGCCGGATCAGGAACTCGAGGATCGCGGGCAGAGCCGCGGGGTCGCCGATCTCTCCCAGAAGGGCCAAAGCTCTTTCGACGACCGGCCAATCGTCTTCGGTGAGCAGATCCTGGCCCCATTCCTTGAGAATGCCGAGGAGCAGGGGAGCGCAGGCCTCGCCATTCCGCAGGATGGCATCCACGACGCCCGGCTCCATCAGGTCGTCCCAGGAGTCGCAGAGTTTGAAGATGAGGCGATAGGGCTCCAGCTCGCGGGCGACGTCCTCGGACTCGGTGCCCACGGCATGCTTCAGCAGGTCGATGAAGGCGGTCAGGGCCTCGTCCTTGGAAAGCCCTTTCATCAATCCGGGGACGCCCAGGCGTTTCGCGACCTTGTCGGTGTCGAGGCGCTCCAGGGCGTCGTCGTCATCCCGCATCCTCTCGTAGGCGAGCTGCAAATAGGCATTGGCCAGGGGGGACGCGGAATCGCGCTCGCCCAGGGCTCCCGCCAGCAAGAAGTATCCTTCATAGTTGCTGGGATGAAGACGCATGAGGTCGCGGGCGTATCGCTCGGCCCGGGGGTAGTCCTCCGTCGCCAGGGCCGAGACCGCGAGAAACCGCGTGGCGGTGATGTCGTCGGGATCCGCCTGCAAAGCCTGTCGGAAGGCCTCTTCCTGTGTAATTTTGCCCGAGGTCATGCGGGCGAAGAGGCTGCGGCGGCGCTCGACGACCGCGTCGGAAGGGAAGATCATGGGAACCTGTTGCTCGGCATGCCGAAACATGCCTAGTGCGCGGTGTACTGCTGCTGCGGCGGATTGAGGGTGATGGGGATGGTCTTTTCCTCCTCGGTGATATCGAAGACCTGCCCGAAGGTCTGGTAGCCCTTGGCGATCACCTGGATCTGAATCTTGCCTTGGGGAATCTCGGGCACATGCGCCTCGCCGTCCTGGTTGGTGCGCAATTCGAAGGTGGTGCGGATGGCCTTGCCCAGTTTGACGACGGAATGGCCCTCCACGAAACGGACGATGACGCTGGCGCGGTCCACGGGACGGCCGGCCTGGGTCTTGATCTGGATGTTGAGTTTGGTCATGGGCGCGGCTTGGAGCGCGAGAACGCCCAGCAGCAGCGCCGGCAACAGAAGGCGGCGGATGGTGATGCCCCGAATACGCATACTCCGATTATAAACGGGTAGTGGTAAGATGGAAGAGTAGTATCCCACCAGCCGCTCGATGTGGGGGCGCACCGGATTCGACGGGATTGAATCGTGGTGGGGAGGCGTGCCGGGTTCCGAG
>OMOG01000739.1 GCA_900290305.1 Candidatus Sulfopaludibacter sp. SbA4 | reverse complement strand
GCGGGCTGCGCGCAGGTCCAGCCGTTGCCGGCGATGGAGCTTGCGGATAATCCGGCGGGAACGGTATCCGCGACGGTGACGGTGGAGTTGGTGTTCTGGTTGCCGACGTTGGAGACGTTCAAGAGGTAAATGGCGCCGGTTTCCCCCACGTTGAAGCTGCCGGTATGGCGGTTGGTGATTTGGAGTTGGAGATTGGGCGTCGTCACCTTCCAGGTGGCGGGGTTGGTGGTGTTGGGGACGTCGAACTGGACCCATGGGCCGCTGGCGCTCTCGAACGAGGTGGAGCATCCCCAGAGGTTGTTGTCGCCGGCAAGAACGGAGGTGGGCTGGACGGTGACTTCCACGGTGAGTGTGTTGCCGGACCGGGTGGCGTCGTTAAATGTGACGGTGCACTGGCCGTTGGTTTTCGAATCGCCGCGATTCATGTAGGGCGAGAGCGCGTCGTATTTACCGTCGGGGCCGAGCACTACGAGGTACAGGACGTCACCGGGCATGGAGTAGCCAATGTTGCAAGGAGGGGGCAAGGGCCAGCCGCCGGCAGCCGAGATGTAGACCTGTGCGTCCTGAACATCGGCGGCTCCGAAGGAATCGGTGAAGGTGGCACTGAACGTCTGCGTCGAGCCCACCGGTATGGTGGCTGTGGCCGGCGTAATCCCGGAAGGCTGCGGTGGCGGCGCATTGAAGTTCGCGGTGACGTTGAGGGGACTATTGATGGTGACCTATAGGGGGTTGGCGCCGTACGTCACGGTGTTGACAAGGAAGGTGCCAAATACGTACCCGCGACTGGGCGAAGCGGCGATGGAAAGCTGCGAGCCGCTGTCGTAGAAGACGCCGGGCGGGCTGACGGTTCCCCCACTGCCGGGAGACGCCGCGGTGGTCAGTAGGTATTGCGTGGCGTAAGTTGCGTTGTAGGTGGTGTCGGCGGCGGTGGGGACGGTGATGGTGTGGCTGTCTGCACCCTGGTCGGACCAGCCGGCTAGCCGGTACTGCGATCCGGTCCCGGCCGGTTGGTAATCTGCCGCTGCGAGGGTATGGGTGTCTCCGGCGGCCCATTGGTTGGTGTAGGGCGTGGTTTGTGCGTGCCCGTCCACGGTGACGGAGAGGCCGGACGGTGTGGTCGAGATCGTGATGTTGGTTGGCGTTACCGTGTAGCGGCCTCCTGATACCCAATCTCCGTGCGAGCCTGTGAGCGATGTGGCGTATCCCCATATACCGTTGTCGCCGAGCAGGTTGCCGGTAAAAGTGGCTGCGAAGTTGACGGTGAGTTGTGTGCCTGTCGGATGGGAGGAGCCGTTGAAGGTGACGCTGCACGCATTGTTGTTGAGCGAACCACCGATCGGGACCGGGCCGAGGACGGTGTGGCCATCGCTGTCCACCAGGAGCAGACCAACGCTGCCGTCTATGTACCAATTGTAACCTACGTTACAGGCGAACTCGCTGCCGGGCCAGCTACCGGGCCCGACGAAAACCTGGGCGTTCAGGATGTCGGCGTTGCCGGCGGTATCCGAGTAGCCCGCGGAGAACGCAGCGGACTGATTGGGGTACGACGAGCCGGGGGAACTGATCGAATCAAAGGCAGGTTGCCCGAACGCCGCGGGCAGAGCCAGGACGGCCAGCAGCAGGCCATGCCGGACAAGGGTGGGCAGGCGCATGGCGGGCTACTTTTTGCCGTTCACGGTGAAGGTGAGTCCGGTGGGGGTGGGACCGTTGCTTTGATGGAGCTGCGGGATGGCCTGGCGGTCCTGAATGGGGTTGTTGTTGGAATCGGCCACGGTAAGTCCGATGGGCACGATGTTGAAGTAGAACGGAGTGTCGAAGGGGACTTGAATCTGATAATCGCGACCGTTACCGCTGCTGTTTGTGCGGATGGCGGGACGGAACTGGCCGTTGGGAGCGACTACGCCC
>OMOG01000187.1 GCA_900290305.1 Candidatus Sulfopaludibacter sp. SbA4 | reverse complement strand
ATGCGCACGCCGCCGTTCCGGATCACGCGCACGCCGGTCAGGCGGACCGGTGTGCCGGCGGGAATGGCAAGGGCGACATCTGCGTGCCGGCGCGTCCAGGCGGCGATCTGGGCCGGATCGCTCGAGAGCAGGTCGAGCGGAGCCGGATGGTGAAGCTGTTGGAGCGCGAGCTGTTCGAGCGAGAGCGCCGGCTCCTGGCCCTTGGCGGCCAGCCAGAGCGTGGCGGCGGCGACCATGAGAGTCAGGATGGCGGCGATGGGCCAGCGCGGTAGAGGGCGCCGCGCCGGCGGGCGGCCGCCTTGTGGCGGCGATGGGCCAGCGCGGTAGAGGGCGCCGCGCCGGCGGGCGGCCGCCTTGAATGCGTTCCCAGAGATCCTCCGGCGCGGCGGCCGGGGACAGTTGATGCGCCAATTCGAGCTCGAGCCACTCAGGCATGGCCGCCTCCCTTCTGGTTGACGAGATACGACAAGCGGCGTTCCAGCGCTTTGTGGGCGCGGTTCAGCCGCGAAGCAACGGTTCCCGGCGAGCAGCCGAGCACCTCGGCGATTTCGTCGTAGGACAGGCCCTCGGTGTATCGCAGGACGATGACCATGCGCAGATCGGGCGACAGGCGCTCGACCGCGGATTGCACGCGCTGGCGCATCTCGCCGCGGAGGAGATCGCGGAGGCTGTCGGAGGGGGCTTGCAAGACGGCCAGAAGCTCGTCGGCGATGGGGATGAGGCGCCAGGAGCGGCGTTTGTGGTCGAGACAACTGTTCACCACCAGGCGGTAGACCCAGGTCTCGAACCTGGCATCGCCCCGAAAATCGCGGATGGAAGAGAAAAGCTTGAGAAAGGTGTCCTGGGCGATGTCCATGGCGATGGCGCGGTCGCCGGAGAAGCGCAAGGCGATGGAATAGACCTTGTCCTTGTAGGTTTCGAAGAGGGCGCGAAAAGCATCGCGTTCTCCGCGCTGGCAGGCTGCGACGAGTTCCCGATCCGATCCTTCGAGCACCATTCCCGGATTACGCTACTACTCTATGACGGGTGGGGCTGGAAATTCTTCGGCCAATTTTTCGAGGTGGTTTCCGCCCCCCCTTCAGAGACCCCCAAGCCCCGCGAACGCGGGTATTGCCGGGGAGGCAAAGTCTTGGTGTACTTGGAATAGTCCCCATGAGGGCACCAATATCCAAGCGGGATGCCGCCGAGCAGCTCCGCTACCATTACTTGTACTACCGGCAGATCGATCGGACCATCAAGGCCCTGGAACGGCTGCAGCGGATTCAGGAAACCGAAACAGCGGCCGCGAGGGCACTGCGGAAAAGGGCGGGGAAGGCGGCCTGAGCATCTGGGTGGGGCAGGCGCTTCCGCCTGGCGCTTCCGCCTGCCAACCTAGTTGCAGGCCGTGCGCGTCAGCGGGACGAAGCGCGAATAGAAGGCGGCCATGCCGGCCTCGTCATCGGAGATCAGCGACTCGATCTCGACATGGCTGCCATCCTCCGAGATCCAGCGCCCGCCGGTGAGACGCAGCTCTAAAGTGTCATTGAGCCTTCGGATTACGACTCGCAGGCGGCCGGCGCTGACCGCCAGCAGGATGCCTTCGGTTCTTCTTCCGGATTCATAACTGAGAATCACGTACATGCTTCAGATTGTGTAGGCGTCTGGATATTACTTACAAGCTAGCTTTGGTTATGGGCCCCTCGGCCCCCGCGGCGGAGATGTGAAATCGGCCACACTCGGGGATTGTAGAGTAGAAGGGGTGGAGAAGCGGAACCAGACGCTCACGGCGGGGATTGGGTCGGCGGCAGGCGCGGTGCTCCTTTTCGGATGGCTGGCGGGAGCCGTGCTGCGCGGCGAAACCATGGCGCTCGACAGTGCGGCCCGCAACGCGGTTCACGCCTGGGCCTCCCCGTGGCTCACGGCTGCCCTGCGCGCCATCACCAGTCTCGGTGAGCCGGAAATCCTGATTCCGCTGGGCGCACTTCTGGTGTGGCGGCTGTTCTCGACCGGCCGGCAGCGGGCGGCGTGGCTGTTCCTGGCGGCGGCCATCGGAGGGGAAGTCCTGGACCAGACGCTCAAGCTGGTGTACCACAGGGTGCGTCCCGAGGCCTTCTTCGGATACGCGCAACCCGGGGGTTACGGCTTTCCCAGCGGGCATGCGATGATGTCTTGCTGTTTCTACGGGGTCGCAGCGGCGATCCTGACGGCGCGGATCGGGTGGCGCGGCCGGGTGCTCGCCTGGGCCATGGTGGGACTTCTGGCGGCGGCTCTCGGATTCTCGCGGGTGTACCTGGGGGTGCACTACCCCACCGACGTGCTGGCGGGATACCTGGCGGGAGCGATCTGGGCAGCCGCGGTGCGCATTGGATTCGAGCTGCGCCTGCGGCGGGCAGGCCCTACAAAGGGTTCCAGTGGGTGGCGCCGCTGGGGACGCCGGGCAGCAGGCTGAGCATCACCAGCCGGTGGTTCGAGTCTATGTTGACCTCGTAGAGCGGTAAGTCCCGCTCTTTGGTTACATAACTCCCGATCTGCATTTCCCAGGTTGATACGGAAGTTGAGATCACGATAGAGTTATCGGCGGCGGCGCGAATGCGGAACTGCCCGGTGGATGGTTCGTAGTTGGCATAGCTGTAACACTTGCCGATACACACGCGGTCGATCATGTGGCCGAGAGCGTTGACCCGAAGGTCCGGGGCGCCGATCGCACTGATCACTCGCTGGTTGGCGGGTAACTGCGATACCAGGCGGGATATGCGGTCTTCCACCGAATTGAAGACGGCCTCGTCACGGTAAAGAAAGGCGAAGAAGACGGCCGCCGCCAGTGCCGTCGCGTAGCGGTGCCAGGGCCGGGCACGCGCGGCGGCCAGGAGGGCGCAGATACAGATTGCCAGGGCCAGAGACATGCGCTCCGAAATGAAGGCCAGGACGTGCTGGTAGCCGGGCAGCAGCACCGCATTGGGCAGGATGAAAATGCCGAGTGCGGTGAGCAGCGAGACCTGTGCAAGAGGGCTGGTGATCAGGCTGCGGATCTCAGACTCGCGAAACTGACCGATCCATATTACTAAGAGGCCGATCACCACTACCCAGTACTTATCGTCGAATACTGCAACCTGGTCGAGGCCGGTAACTTTGCTGACCTGCGCGGAGAACCAGCGCGTGAACATCCAGGTTCCGACCGCCACGCACAGAAACAGCATCGCCAGCACCGAACCCATCGCCAGGAGTAAGTGGGCGCGAGGCTTCATGCGGCCGGCGAGCCACAGGTAGAGTAATACGATCAAGGTCCAGGCCACCGGCAGGGCATGGGCCAGCCAGGCAACCGCCAGGACCGGCACGGCGGCGGCGATCCGTCGCGGCTTTCCTGCCCAGCACAGAGCCATAGCCCAGAAACACAATCCCAGGCTGAGATAGAAACTGAAGAAGCCCATGTGAAACACCCAGCCGTAGGCCAGCATGGCAATGACCGGCAGCATGTGCCACGCGCGGCGGCCCGAGACCGTGGAAACAAAGGCGAACGCCCCCCAGGCGAATATCAGGACGGCCAGCGACACCGCGATGCGTTGCGCCGCTTCGGCGCCGGCGGCCGCGAACAGGCCGCTCAGCATCAGGTCGAAGAGCACGTTGGTGGTCTGACGCACGATGGTCAGTCCCGGAGCTTGGCCCGCGGCAATCAACTGCGCCAGCCAGGCGTTGTAGATGTGGCTCGACAGATCGCCGGCCTGCAGGCGGGATTGCCAAAAACAAGGGATCAGGAGAAGAACGGAAACCAGCGGATAAATCATGCGGCCGAGGGCCGGCAGCCGTCCCGTCCTACCCGGAGTCTGGCTGCGCCCCACCCTGTCGCCTGTCCTGGTAGGTGGCACTATGGCGTGATGTCCCCGCGCGGCTTGCCCTGTTTAATCTCGTCGTAAGCGTCCTTGACCTGCCTCTTCAGTGACGCTTCGCTCACCCAGGCGCTGACGGCGGCGGGCAACTGCACGGAGGATTGCAGATCCTCGGCGGACTTCCCCTGGTCGATTCCGGCCTTCACGGATTTGTACAGCTCGGCCATGAATTGCGCCTGTCCGGACAACAACTCGCGGCCTCCGGGCAGGCCGTGGCCGGGCAGAACGTACTTCACCTTCAGCTTCTCGGCGCCGTGCAGGACCGTGGGCCAGTTGCCGATGTTCGCGTCCATCGTGGCGTTATAGGGGCCGTTCACCGCGGCGTCGCCCGAGCACAGCACCTGCTCCTTGGGCAGATAGGCGAAGCCGTCGCCGCGCGTGTGCGCCCACCCGAAGTGGCGGAACTCCACCTTGCGCGAGCCGTCGTTGAGCACGAACATCTGCTCGTTGATGTCCTGCTTGGGAGGCTCCGGGCCGTCGCGCTTCAGCTCGGCCACATCGGGGCGGGTCTTCGCGGAGGCCTGCCAGCGCGCGGGCTCCAGGCGTTTCAACTCCTCGGCCACCTGTTTGAACGCGATGGTGGTCGCGCCGGCCTGCGTCCAGATCGGGTTTCCGTATAGGTGATCGCCGTGGTGATGGGTGTCGAAAACGTACTTGACGGGCTTCGACGACAGGCGCTTGGCGTCCGCCATGGCGCCGCGCGCGCCGTCCGGGAAGTTGGCGTCCACCACGATGAGGTAGTCCTTCATCTCGATGATCACGTTGTTGCAATGGCCCTGCTGCATGTCGCCTTCGCGGAACCAGACCCCGGGTACCACCAGGCGGATGGTTTCGGGATTGGCATCCGAGCGCGAAACCAACAGCGCGATACCGGCCAGGGCGGAGAATGCCAACAGTAACAAGGCGCGTAGCCGTCTCATGGCTCACCCTCCTTTGGGTCTACTGTACACCTTATTCGCAGCGAGGTGGGGCAGGCGGGGTACCCTCTGGGTCCGCCTGCCAACCGGACCCGAGCCTAACGGCTTCGATATCCGGTATCCCGGAGCCGGGCCGGCCCGTCCGCCGTTTCACATTGTAGTACGCACCGGTTCAGATTTTGCTATATTTCTATTGACACGATTCGCCAATCCTCCTAGACTGAGTAGTAGCATACGATACAGGTAGTCTCACATCGTGAAACGCGTACCTTGCGCCAAGGAGATCAGCATGCGAACCATGAAAGCATTTGCGTGCCTTGCCATCGCACTTTGTTTTTGGACGGCCCGCCCGGCCAACGGCCAGACCACCACCACGCTCGTAGGAACCGTCACCGACCGCAGTGGAGGCTCCGTCCCCAACGCGCAAGTGACCGCCATCAACGCCGGCACTAATTTGTCGCGCACCGCCCAGACCAACCAACAGGGCGAATACCGGATCGAGTTTCTGCCGATTGGCGAGTACACCGTCGAAGCGGCCTCCCAGGGATTCAAGAAGAGCATCCAGAAGGGCGTCGTCCTGCAAGTCAATGTGACCGCCCGCGCCGACGCCACGCTGGATGTTGGCGCGGTCACCGAACAGATCGACGTGACCTCCGCCGCGCCGTTGGTGAACACATCCAACGCGCAGATCGGCCGCACCGTGGAAAACGTGGAGCTGACCACCCTGCCTATCGTGGGCCGCAATGTGTACACGCTGCTGCAACTGACTCCCGGCGTGTCATCCAACGTGAACACCATCGTGCTGGGATACCCGCAGCAGGTGACCATGATCAACGGCGGCGTCGATGGCGGCGCCGGCTCCGTGAATTACTACCTGGATGGCGGCAACAACATGACCGGGCTGCGCAACACCGGCAACATCGCGCCCAATCCCGACGCCGTCGAAGAGTTCCGCGTGGTGACCAACAGTTATGGCGCGGAATACGGACGGTCGGCAGGTGGCGTGGTCAACATCATTACCAAGTCGGGAACCAACCAGTTTCACGGCTCGCTGTTCGAGTTTCTGCGCAATACCGATCTGAACGCCTATAACTGGCTCTCGCTGACGCCGTCGCCGTACCACCGCAACCAGTTCGGCGGGGTGCTGGGCGGCCCGATCATCAAGAACAAGACCTTCTTCTTCGGCACCTACTCCGGCTTGCGGCAGGTCACCAGCTCGTTCTTGAACAGCGCGGTGGTCCCCACGGCTCTCGAGCGCGCCGGAAATTTCTCGGCCTCCAAGACCAAGCCCACCGATCCTACCAACGGCAATGCCCCGTTTCCGGGAGGCGTGATTCCCACGTCGCGGCTGGACCCCACCGCCATGAACATTCTCGGCAAGTACATCCCCACCGCCAATCTTCCCGGCAACATCTGGCAGGGATCGGTGCCCAGCCCGTATAACACCGATGAGATGCTGGTAAAGATCGATCACTCCTTCAGCGAGCGGAACCTGCTGACCGGCAGCTACTACGAAACCAGCGGCAACAACTCGGTGCTGCCCGGCGGCAACCTGCCGTGGTCCATGCAGTCCTTCAACTGGCGCCAGCAGAACGTCAATGCCAGCGACACCTTCACCATCAATCCCAACACCGTGAACCAGTTCTGGGTGACTTACACGCGGAATTTCGGAGGCCGGCTGAACACGCCCGAGATCTCGCTGCACGACCTGGGGTCCACCTTCCTGCCGCAGGGCCCCCCTTCGCTGCCCCAGATCACGGTGACCGGCTATTTCACGCTGGCGCAATCCATCGACGGCCCGGTAGCGGGCACCAACTTCTATTCCACGCGCGACGTGTTCAGCTACACCCGCGGGCGCCACACCCTGAAGTTCGGCGGCGAGTTGGCGCTCGACAAGGACATTCAGCAGACCCTGCTCAACAACTACGGAGTCTTTTCCTTCAGCGGCTCCAAGACCGCCAATGCGCTCTCCGACTTTCTGACCGGCCTGCCGGTGACCATGAATCAGGACGCCCCCATCACCGCGCTGGACAACTTCTGGCTGGGCTCTCTGTTCGCGCAAGACGATTTTCGCATCACCCCGCGGCTCACCTTGAATCTCGGTATGCGCTGGGAGATCCAGACGCCGCCCACCGACCCGTTCAATCGCGAAGGAACTTTCGAGCAGGGCGTGCAGTCGCAGGTACTGAAGGGCGCTAACGTTCCCAACGGCCTGTTGGTGGTAGGCGATCCGGGCATCGGCCGCGGCATCGTCTCTACCCAATGGAAGCACTTCGCGCCGCGCGTGGGGATCGCATTCGATCCGGTGGGAGACGGGAAGACCTCCATCCGGGCGGCCGCCGGTGTCTTTTACGGCAGCGTCTCCGGCAACGAGTGGAACTCCACTTCCAACTTCCAGCCATTCGCCGTCCGCGAGCAGTTCAACAATATACAATCGTTGAGTAACGTGTACGGCCTGTTTCCCGGCGGCGTCTCGCCCTATCCGTACTCCTACAACCCGTCCAGTCCGTCGTTCATTCTTCCCGCGGAAATCTATGGCATGTCGCCTACCTTCCGCTGGCCCTACACCTACCAGTTGAACTTCTCGGTGCAGCGTCAGGTCACTAAGGACCTGAGCGTTACCGCGGCCTACGTCGGCTCTCTGTCGCGACGGCTGCCCTTCGCGTACGACGAGAACTATCCTTATTACAACAGCACCGCCACCACGGGCAACGTCAACAACCGCCGCTTGATCGATCCGGGACAACTGGCGCAGGTCTTCCTGGTGCAGTCCATGGAAAACGCGGCATACCACAGCCTTCAGATCACCGCCGAGAAGCGCATGGGACGCCACTTCAGCGCCAAGGGCTTCTACACCTTCAGCAAGGACCTCGAAGGCCTTCAGCTCGATAACAACACCACCAACGGCGGCGTCCAGGATTACCGCAACCTCGCCGAGGACCGCGGCCGTTCCGATAACGACCGGCGCCACTCCATGGTCAGCGAAGTGATCTGGAATATGGACTACTTCGGGAAGACCAACGCGTTCCTGCGCAACGTCGTCAACGGATGGCAGCTTTCCGCCATCGTCACGCTGCAGAGCGGCCTGCCGTTCACCGTCACCACCGGCAAGGACAACAACCTCGACGGCAACACCAACGACCGCGGCAACCTGATCGGCAATCCCGGTCTTGATCCGCACCGCGGCCAGGCCATCGTAACCGGGGAGTGGTTCAATACCGCGGCATTCGCCTCCCCGGCCAACGGCGCCGATGGCACTGCGGCGCGCAATCTGCTGACCGGACCCGGCGCCAAGAACGTGGACCTGGGGCTCTTCCGCAACTTCCAGTTCGGCGAGCGCATGAAGCTCCAGGCGCGCGGCGAGTTTTCCAACGCGTTCAACATCGTGAACCTGGGCAACCCCACCGCCACCATGTCCTCAAGTCTGTTCGGCCAGATCCGTTCGGCATCCGCCATGCGGCAGGTGCAGCTTGGCTTGCGCCTGACCTTTTAACCCGTCCCCCTGATGTACCATGAACGGCGGAGGATTTACCAAGATGGCGAAATATCTCGTAACGGCAAATTACACGGCGGAAGGTCTGCGAGGGCTGGCCAAAGACAAAGCCTCGGGACGGAAGGCGGCGATCGCGGCGGCTCTGAAGGCATTGGGTGGCAAACTGGACAGCGTGTACTACGCGTTTGGCGCCACTGATGTCTATTTGGTGTGCGATCTCCCCGACAACGTCTCGGCCGCCGCGCTCAGCCTGGCGGTGTCGGCCACCGGAATGGTGAAGACCACGACCACTCCGCTGCTGACGGTGGACGAGGTGGATGCGGCCCTCGACAAGACGGTGAAATACCGCGCGCCCGGCGCGTAGAGTAGGCAGGCGGTTCCGCCTGCCTACCCCCTTTTGCCCGCCGGCCCGCCGGCCCGCTTGACATTTCCACCGCTCCGGACCATCATCAGGTAGAATGCCTACCGTAGATGATCCACTGGAAAGACTCGAGTTCCTCCAAGGCACCCTCGAAGTCCTGATCCTTCGCAGCCTGCAAAGCGGTCCCAACCACGCCTACGGGATCTCGCAATTCCTGGAACGCCAGTCCGGCCACGAGTTCCTGGTGGATAACGGCTCCCTCTATCCCGCCCTGCAAAGGTTGCTGCAGCGTGCCTGGATCGTCGGCCAGTGGAAGACCTCGCCCAACGCGCGCCGGGCCAAGTACTACCGGCTCACTCCACTGGGCCGCCAACAACTCGTAGCCGCAACCTCCAAATGGGAGCGGTTCGTCGAGGCCATGACCCGGATCCTGGCTCCCCAAGGAAATCCTTGATCTCAGGTTGACATCCGACCCGAGTAGATGCATACTGATGACGGATGCCGACCCGAACACCCGATGACGACCGTATCGCCCTCATGCAGGGCACGCTCGACCTGCTCATCCTGAGAACCCTACTCCACGGCCCCTGCCACGGCCAGGGGATTGCCCGCGCCATCCAACGCCAGTCCGAAGAAGTCTTTTTCGTGGACCACGGCTCGCTCTACCTGGCGCTCCAGCGCCTGGAAGACAAGGCCTGGATTGGCGCGAAGTGGGGCGTGTCGGAGAACCACCGCAAGGCGCGGTTCTATTCCCTCACGGCCAAGGGCCGCGCTCAGCTTGTCGATAAGACCAGCCAATGGCGCCGGCTGGTTCGCGCCATCGGAACCATTCTGGGTCCCGAGGAGCAGGAGGGGTGAGATGATCTTCCGCCGCAAGCAACGGCCCGCGGCCGATTTCAACGAAGAGGTTCGCGCGCACCTCCAACTGGAAGCCGACGATTGGAAGGGCGACGGTCTGCCCGAAACGGAGGCCCGCGCCGCGGCGCGCAGAGCCTTCGGGAATGTGACCGCGGCCGAAGAGCGCTTCTACCAGCGCGGCCGCCTGGTGTGGCTGGACCATCTGCTTCAGGATCTCCTCTACGGCCTCCGCGCCATGCGCAAAAGTCCCGGCTTCACCGCGACCGTAGTGTTCACGCTGGCGCTGGGCATGGGGGCCAACACTGCGATCTTCAGCCTGATGGACACCGTGTTGCTGCGGTCGCTGCCGGTGAAGGATCCGGCCAGCCTCTATTTCCTGAACAACGCGGGCGCTCTCGAGACTGGCGGATCGCCCCCGTATCCCTGCTTCGAACGTTTCCGCGCGCTGTCGAAGTCCTTCACCGGCATCGCGGCCTACTCTCCCAACGACCACGGCATCCGCATCGATGGCACGGTCGAGCAGGTGGATGGCGCGGAGGTTTCCGGCAATTATTTTGGCCTGTTGGGCATCGCCCCGTTCGCCGGGCGGCTGCTCGATTACGGCGACGAGCGGCTCGACCCGCCANNGACGAGCGGCTCGACCCGCCGGTGGCGGTGATCAGCTACCCCTACTGGCAGCGGCGTTTCGGAGGCAACCCCGATGCCATCGGCAAGACGTTCACCCTGGACGACCGTACCTTCACCATCGTGGGAATCACGCCCAAGGAGTTCACCGGCCTGGGGCCCGGCCGCCACGACGACGTCACCATGCCGTTTACCCTGGTCGGCCCCAACCTCCTTCGCTCTACGGGCTCGTGGTTCTTCGACAGCGTCGCGCGGCTCGGGCCAGGCGTAACGGCGGAACAGGCGCGCGCCGAAATCGACCCCATCTTCCAGGCCTTCATGAATGAATTCCCGGTGTCCGCGGACGCCCGCCGCGAATACTTTCACCACATGGTCCTCACTCGCGCTTCGCGCGGCATGGACCAGTTGCGAAAGCGCTTCTCCCGGCCTCTCTGGGTGCTGATGGCGGTGGTCGCGCTGGTGCTCTTGATCGGTTGCGCCAACATCACCAACCTGCTGCTGGCGCGCGCCGCGAAGCGCGAGCGTGAGTTCGCGGTGCGCGTCGCCATCGGCGCGGGGCGGAGCCGCCTGTTCCGCCAGGTGCTGGTAGAGACCGGCCTCCTGTTCGCCGCGGGCGCGGCCGCGGGCATCGCGGTCGCGTGGTTCGCGGCGCGGCGCGCGATCGCCTTCTTTGCCGCCGGCGCGCACCCGATCCTGTTGGAAGTTCACTGGGATTGGCGCGTCTTGGGCTTCGCTGCGGGGCTGTCCTTGCTGGCGACTCTGATTTTCGGTGCGGCGCCCATGCTGCGCGCCATGCGAGTCGACCCTCATGCGGCCATGAAGGATGGCGGGCGCGCTACGGCGTCGCGCGGGCGCATCGGGATGGGGCAGTTCCTGGTGGCCTTTCAAGTAGCGCTGACCATGATCCTGCTGGCGGGCGCGGGGCTGTTCCTCCGCACGCTCGGCAACCTCCACACCGCCGACGCGGGATTTCACGCCGCCCAGGTGGCCCTGATTCTGATCCATTTGCCGGACCCGACGTACCACGATCCGGCTCTGCGAATCGAGCTGTGGGACCGGCTGCTCGCGGATGTGCGGCGCCAGCCCGGCGTGCAGTCCGCGAGCTTGTCGTTCTTGACGCCGATGGACGGCAAAACGCGTGAAGTGGGCTTTGCCGTCCCCGGATTCCAGCGCCATTCCGATCAAGACA
This sequence comes from Candidatus Sulfopaludibacter sp. SbA4, assembly GCA_900290305.1. Lineage (GTDB taxonomy): Bacteria > Acidobacteriota > Terriglobia > Bryobacterales > Bryobacteraceae > OMOG01. Next base: position 915 of record OMOG01000187.1, on the reverse strand, counting down.
GAAGTATCGGCCTGAATACCGTGAGCGAGGATTACTTCCGCACCTTGGGAACGCCTCTCCTCCAGGGCCGGGACTTCACACCCAACGATTGGGCGGAAACGGCCCACGTCGCGCTGTTAAACGAAAGTGCCCGGAGGCATTTCTTCGGCGGGCGCGATCCGATGGGCACCGTGGTCAACATCTGGGGCCGCGTGCCATACCGCATCGTCGGCGTGGTCCAGGATGCCAGACAGGCCGACCTCCGGCAGCCGCCGGTGCCGTTTCTCTACATTCCGATGCGGCAGCCCGTGGATCAGGGCGCGTTCATGATGCTGAGTATTCGCACCTCCGGCGATCCGCTGCGCATGATGGCCGCCATCGAGCGGCGGGCGCGCGGCCTGGGCCCCGACATTCACATCGTCCGCACCGACACGCTGGCGCGTCAGATCGACCAAAGCCTGCTGCAGGAGCGCCTCATTTCCACCCTCGCGACGGCCTTCGGGGTTCTTGCCCTGCTGCTCTCGGCGGTCGGCCTGTACGGCGTCCTCGCGTATGCAGTGGGGCGGCGGACCTCCGAGATCGGCATTCGCATGACGCTCGGCGCGCTGCCCGGACAGGTGGCCTGGAGCATCCTCCGCCAGACGCTGGGGCTGGTCGCGATGGGTCTTGCCGGTGGCATCGCAGGCGCAATTTTTTTAGCACGGGCCGCGGAGAAACTGCTCTACGGTGTGACCCCCACCGATGCCGTTGCGCTAGCCACCTCGGCGATCCTGCTCTCCGCAGTGGCATGCCTGGCAAGCTACCTGCCCGCGCGCCGCGCCGGCCGCATCGACCCCGTCTCCGCGCTCCGTAGCGAGTAGGTGGGGCAGTTAACCGGCCTTATGCCGAGTGCCGGATTATGCCGAGTAAAATGAGGGTGCGTCGCCGTAGCAGGAG
>OMOG01000296.1 GCA_900290305.1 Candidatus Sulfopaludibacter sp. SbA4 | reverse complement strand
TGCGCCGCCACCCCGCGTCCTACCGCCTCCATCTCCGCCCGTGCCTGGGCCACGCTCACACCAGGCTTCAGGCGGGCGATCGAGATGAAGCTGTTGTCGCCGCGGCCGAAGTCGGTCTTGGTATAGCCCACCGGCACCCACAGCCGCCGCGGCCCGCTCCAGAATTGCCATTCGAACTCGCGCGGCATCACCCCGATCACGGTGAAGTCCGCGCCATCCACGCGAATGCTCCTGCCCACCAGCGACGGATCGCCGTCATACCGCGTCTTCCACAGTCCGTAGCTGAGCACCACTTCGCGGTCTCTGCCCAGAGTCTCTTCCTCGGGGAGGAACGTGCGGCCGAGCAGAGGCTTCGCGCCCAGCACGGAAAAGAAACCGGCGGACACGCGCAGCCCCGAGACCTGTTCCGCCTCCTGCAAATTGCCTGTAGGCGAAAGGTTGTAGCCGCGGCCTGCCGAATCGAAGATGGCCATGCTCTCGAAGGAATGGCTCTGCCGCTCGAAGTCCCAGAAGTTCGGCGCGGAGACGATGTTCCAGTTGTCAGGACCTTTGCCGAACGTCTCCCACACCAGCACCAGGCGGTCCCCACCGGGGAACGGCAGCGGCTTCAAGAGCGTGTTGTTCATCACGCTGAAGATGGTGGTGTTCGCGCCGATTCCCAGCGCCAGCGTGAGCATCGCCACCAGCACGAAGCCCGGATTTCGCGTCAGGTTCCGGAACCCGTAACGCGCGTCCTGAATCAGGTTGCCCATGGAGATAATACTCCTGGGAATCGCAATGGTTACGCGTTCACGCGCGATTACTTGCCGGCCACGCGCCTAACAGCCGGCCATCCAGAGAGCACGTAGTCGATTCATCGTATCGTCTCCTTCCCTGCAAGTTCTGCGTCCAGCAGAACAGCCACGCCACCCCGCCGCCGAGACTCCGCGAAATTGCGGAGGCAGCGATCGGCTCCGATGCGGGTTATCACAAAAGCCGTTAGAGCCGGCGTCAGGAAGGAAAAATGCGACCACCATGCCAGACAACTTGTTCACTGAACCGCCCGCGCCCCCATGGCCTGCCAGTCGGTGTTGTTCAAGTTGTTGACGTCGCGCGCCGCCAGATAGAAGATCCGGTTGCCGCCGAATGCGGCGGTAAACCCGATATTCAACGCCAGCGTCAGGCCGTTGCCGCCGGCGGCCACCGGCGCTGCTCCCCAACTCACCACGCATTGGCTGTTCTGTATGCTGCCCGCTGCGTTCAACACGGCGCTCCCCGCGAAGGGTCCGCCGCCATCGCCGGCGTCATCCACGAGGTACAGAGTATTGCCCGGTTGACTATATGCCAGGTAGCAGGCATGCCGGCCATCGATGTAGTTGTTCATCAGGATATTTACGACACCAAGATCCTGAAATCCTTTGGTGTCCGAGAAGCTGAAAGTGAACGCAGTCGGGCCGAAGCCGCTTCCGCTGGCCGGGCTCATGCTCACGACCGCGGTAGTCGTGGTCTGCGGGGCGCCCGGGACGTTCGCGACTCCCAAGGGCTGCCAGCCGGAGTTGGTCCCGGCCACATTCCCTGCCGCCATATAGACGACTTTGTTGCCGGCGAAGCTGGTGGTGAATGCGATGGTCAAGGTAAGGGTCAGGCCGTTGCCGGCGTGGGCCACCGCGGAACTCCCCCAACTCACGTTGCACTGACTGTTGCTGACGCTGCCGCTCGACGCCAGCGTGGTCCCGCCCAACAGGGTGCCTCCGTTGTCATCCTCCAGGTACAGCACATTCAACGGCTGGCTGTAGGCCAGGTAGCAGGCATGGCGGCCATCCAGGAAATTGTTGATGAGAACGTTGACCACGCCAAGATCCTGGTATCCGGCGGTGTCCTGGAAGCTGAAGGCAAACGTCTGGCTGGATGCGACTCCCGCCGCCGGGACCACGGACACCGGCGCCGGAGTGCCGTTCCCGGCAGGCGCGGTCACGGAAATGTTCCCGGACGTCCCGGTGAAGGATGGGTTTATCTTGCCGCTGGCCGTGATGGACTGGTTGCCGGCGGTCTTGAAAGTTGCGGAAAACATGCCCGTGCCGTTGGTCAGGGTGGAATCGGCGGGCAACACGGCGGCGGCGTCGGTGCTCGTGAAGTGTACCGTAAAGGTAAACCCGGTTGCTACATTGTCGGACGTATCCAAAGCGGTGACGGTGAAACTCACCGGCGTACCGGCGGTGGCCGAGGCCGGCGCCGACACACTGAAGTGTATGGTGGGCGGGGGGCCAAACACCCATACCGCTCCAGCGCCGCTGTTGTCTGCCGGGCCTCCCATGGCGACAATAGTTCCGTCGCCGGAGACCGCCACGGAAACGCCCTGCTGCGCAGCGCCTTGCGCGCCCGAACCGGCTAGCTTGCTGCCTTGCTGACTCCAGGTGGTGCCGTCGGTCGTGAACACCCACACCGCTCCGGAATTGGAGCCGTCCGCGGGGCCGCCCACCACGGCTGTTTCGGTGACCGCGGCCAGGGCCACCGAGGAACCAAACGCCGCGGCGCCTTGCGCGCCCGAGCCGGTCAGTTTGTTGCCCTGCTGGGTGTATGCGAATCCACGCGTGTACACCCACACCGCTCCGGCGCCGCTGTTGTCCTGAGGCCCGCCCACCAGGGCCGTGCTCGCGTCCGACGATAACACCACCGAACTGCCTTGCTGCGAAGCTCCTGCGCCGCCGCTGCCAATCAGCTTTTTTCCCTCCTTGAGGGCGACGGGAACTCCGTTGTTATTGAACCCGCCGCCGGTGTAGACCCACGCTGCTCCCACGCCGGCGCTGTCCTGGGGGCCACCCGCGATGTGGTAGACGGCCGCTCCGTCCACTGTTACGGATGAGCCTTGTTGAGCGTTGCCCACAGCGTCGGCGTTGGTCACCGGCCCGCTGTCCAGCAACACGGCGCCAGTCGCGTCGAGGTTCAATTGCCAAACAGCCCCGGCGCCGGCGCTCTTTCCCGGCCCTCCAATGAAGACTGTCAACCCATCCGCCTCCATCGCTACGCTCGATCCGAAATGCGTGCCGGCCTCGGGGTTAGACGCGGCTACGAGCTTGCTTTTCTGGGTCCAGACTCCGGCGGCGTTCCGCGTGAACCACCAGGCCGCGCCTACGCCGCCGTTGTCCCCGGGCCCGCCTATCAGAGCCGTGTCCCCGACAGACGATAACGCAACGGAGGTGCCTTGCGCCGCCGGCGTGGAGCCCAGGACCCCCGTGCCGACAAGCTTGGCCTGTTGGCTCCATTGACCGTTGCTACGGGTGAAAACCCAGGCCGCCCCGGCGCCGCCGTTGTCCGCGGGCCCACCCACCAGGAGAGTGGAGCCATCGGACGACAGAGCGATGGAGCGTCCCTGGCCCGCCGCGCCCAAACTTGTACCCACCAGTTTGTTTCCTTGTTGTGTGAATTGAGCACGCGCTGAGGAAACGAGAATCGCTGCCGAGAAGGCAGTTGCGAGAAGAATCGTTTTCATTTGGCCCTCCTGCATCCACGCCTACACCCGAGCCGATACCCCGTGGTGCGCCGAAGTATCCTCAGGACGCTGGGGGATACACGTAGTAGCCTATCAAATAAACCGCACCATTGATGCTGCTCTTTGCAGACGCTCCTGACTCTGTGAGTTGGATCTGTGCCGAAGAACCAGGGTCCTGGTAGAGCGTCGTCTGGGCGCTCCCATAGAAATTAGCTACCCCGCCGGATTTTTCTTGCGCGGTGGTATGTTCGCTCCAAAGGGTCGTGTTACCTCCGGTAAGAGTCGATACATAGAGATTTACGCTATCTACGGGAAGCTCGGTGTTGAAATCTTTGGTGATCGTGCGAGGGCCGACCACTGACATGGCCAGCGCGATGACGGCGACTCCCGCCAAAGGGACTAAGGCTTTGCGCAGCAAGTGCATTTCGATTCTCGTTTCGTTTCTTCGTTGGTTAAATTGAGTGTTCGGAAGTTCGTGCGTTTGCCACATTGCATGTTCCCCCCGCTTTCCGAACCACGGGCAATCATAAGACGCTCCCCTTCATCGCCACAAGCCACTTATTCGAGTAGGTCAGCGCCCCACCTTGCGGCGCGGTTCAGACGGTTCAAAATCTACGGATACCGGAGGCCACAGGAGATGGCGGGCGATTCTGATTCGCCGGAGCGCTTTTCCCTCTCTTTGGAGGGGTGACTTACTGCCGCGGCTCGGGATGGGCCAGCCCGGGCGGGGCCGACTTTGGCCTGGGCTGGCCGTACCAGCGGTACGGGTCTACTTCAAGGTTGCCGGGGTCGCGAAGATCGGACAGGTCTTGTCGTTGCCCTGATCCGAATCCTGCTTGCACACCTGCTGCGAAGGGAGGTCCGACATCCGGACCCCGATTGAAGAAGTGTCTTCTCCCCCGGCGCCCGGTTTGAAGAACGGTCTGAGGAATGACTGGACGGCGGGGAGAAGGGTGGCGCAGCCGGGACATTTGCCGCCGGGGTCGACCGACGAGGTGCCAATCGGCGGGAAGATCTCCTGGATGGTGACTTTGCCGTCGCCATTGACATCCAGCGCTTGGAATACGCCAGGGACAGTCTGCGGCTGTTCCAGTTGTTCCTGAATCTCGGCGAGAGTCACCGATCCGTCGGCTTGGAAATTTCCATCCGTGAAAAAGTTGTAGCCGATGTCGTACAGTTCCAGCATGGCTCCCTCGTAGCCGAGTTGCAGGAGAAACGCCGAGCGGAGACCATCGGCATTCGGGATGGGCGTGCAGACCGGGTTGGTCGATTGAGTGATGGTGCACATATCGAACGAGGCAGGTTGGACCGGCGTGGCCCTCACCTGAAACCCGCCATCGGTTGACAAAGTGATGAGGAACGTGTGACCGCTGGTACCAGTGCTGCCATCCCCCCAATTGATGGCCGCCTGCGGGAGTAGGTTGGCCCGCACCAGAGCGGCCAAGCTGGTGGTGAATTGGCCGAAGGGTTTGTGGTAGCCAAGCTCAGCCATCGCGATCTGCCTGAGATTGTTCTGGCACGCGGAGTCGTTCGCGGCCTCGCGCACTTTCTGCACGGCCGGCAGCAGAAGGCCGATCAGAACGGCGATGATCGCGATGACCACCAGCAGTTCGATCAGCGTGAATCCTGCCCTGCGGCAGGAACGATTGGGAACACGATTGGTGTGCATCTCTTCCTCCAAACGGCGTGAATTCATGTGGCCGTTTTTTCCGGATCCCGGGCGATTCTAACCGCTCCCCTTCATTGCCACAACCCACTGATTCGAGTAGGCCCGCGCGCCGCCTTGCGGCGCAGGGCGAAAGGGTTCAAAATGTACGGTACCGGAGGCCGGCATGGAATGGCGGGCGATTCTGCTTCTCCTGAGCGCTTTCCCCTCTCTCTTGAAAAGCGAGCTGCTGCCGATCCGCACCTACACCACCGCCGACGGCCTGGCGGCGGACCACGTGGACTGCATCGTCCCGGATTCCCGCGGCTTCCTGTGGTTCTGCACTCCGGAGGGTTTGTCGCGGTTTGACGGATACCATTTCGTCAGTTACGGCGCGAAAGAAGGGTTAGCCCACCGCGTGGTATCGACGCTCGTCGAAACGCGTGCCGGTGAGTTTTTGGTGGGAACGGCGCGTGGCATCTCGCGCGTCGTCAACCCCACCGGGCCCGCCGGGCAGGGCGCGCGATTTGCCACCTACGCTCCGGAGCCCCCAACCGCCCAAAACGCCGCGCAGAACTATGTGACGGCGCTGATCGAGTCGCGGAGCGGCAAGATCTGGTGCGCAACGCCGAGAAGCCTGTTCGAATGGAACGCGGCCAGCGGCTTTCGACGCAGGCCGTTGTCCCTGCCGGCGGCCGTGGAGATCGCCAGCATCGTGGAAAGCCTGGACGGCGATCTGTGGATCGGCACGACCGGCGGTATTTACCTGCTGGGGAAGAGCGGAGTGGCGCAGACCTTTTACGTGAAGGAGGGCTTGCCGGGGTATTGGGTCGAGATGTTGTTGATGGACTCCAAGGGAAGATTATGGGCGGCGCTTCGCGGCGGGCTGGTACTGATCAGCCGGCGCACGGCGGGCAACTGGGGCATCGAGAAGATCTTCACGGACAAGTCCGGCCTCATTAGCTGGGACGTAAAGGCGCTGCTGGAAGCTTCCGACGGAACGCTTTGGGTGGGCACCGCCCTGGGAATCAGCCGGCTCAGATTGGGGGCTGGCGAACCGGTGGTTTTCCAGAACCTGGCCCGCGCCCAGGGATTGAGCGACCGGCAAATCACCGCGCTGGCCGAAGATCAGGCCGGCAATATCTGGGCCGGAACCGAGGGCGCCGGCGTGATAAGAATCGATCGCCTTGGATTCACGACCTATCGCGAGCAGGACGGTCTCGAAACGGACCGTGTGTTTTCGGTGTTTGAAGACCAGGCCGGAGAACTCCTGACCGTGACCACGGGGCCAGGGGACCAGCGGAATAAATCGCTCGCAATCTTCGACGGAGTGAGGTTCCACGACGTGACTCCGAAACCCTATGGCGAGCGTGCCAGTTGGGGATGGAATCAAGTCCTGCTGCAGGCCCGGAATGGAGAATGGTGGGCGGCAACCAAGGACGGGCTGTGCCGCTATCCAGCCATGAAGGCGGCGGAATTGGACGGCCGCAATCCGCGAATCTGCTATGCGCCCGATGATAGCGTCTTCCGCATTTTCGAGGACTCCAAGGGCGGCATCTGGGCGTCGGCCCAGTCCCCTCGGGGGGACGAACTGATGCGATGGGACTCACGCACCAACACTCTGTTCAAATTCCCGGCTCCCCGAATTCCAGGCGAGCCTTCTAACGACCTGGTCAGCGCGTTTGCCGAAGACCGGCAGGGAAACATTTGGATGGGGCTGAACAAGGGCGGTTTGTATCGTTACGACGGCCGCAGGTTCCAGCACTTCCAACAGAGGGACGGCATGCCGGCAGGCGCCGGCTCAGCGCTTCTTGCCGGCGAGAGCGGGCTGTGGATCGGATCGAGCGGCGGCCTGGGCCGAGTGGTGAACACCGGGGATGAGCGACCGCGGATAGAGATCTATGACACGGCTCGAGGGATGGCCAGCGACACCGTGAACTGTATCGTGCAAGACCGCCAGGGCCGCATCTACGCCGGCACCACCAAAGGTGTGGATCGCCTGGACCCGAAGACCGGTTATATCCGGCACTTTTCCAGCGGCCTGGCGCATGGAGAATGCAAGTCGGCGGTTCGCGACCGCTCGGGCTCGCTCTGGTTCGCCACCACACAGGGTCTGTCGAGGCTGATTCCCGCGGACGATCGTCCGCCTGTCAATCCGCGCGTTTTCATCACCGATCTGCGAATCGGCGGCGCGCCTCATCCGGTATCGCAGCTCGGCGAGGCGCTCGTCGCGCAACTGGAGTTGAAGCCCTCGCAGAACCAGCTTCAAGTCGAGTTCGTCGGTCTCGACTACGAGCCGGGAGAAGTTCTCCGCTATTCGTACAAGCTGGACCCAGCGGATTCCGAATGGAGTCCGCCGCGCAGCCAGCTCACGGTCAACTACGCGGCTCTTAGCGGCGGCAAATACCACTTCCTGGTGAAGGCCGTGACATCCGAAGGGGTGGAGAGCGCGTCGCCGGCGGGAATCGATTTTACGGTGCTGCCGCCGGTATGGAGGCGTTGGTGGTTCGAGAGTCTGGCGGTGGCGCTGGCGGCTGCGCTGGTGTTT
>OMOG01000140.1:6557-11354 GCA_900290305.1 Candidatus Sulfopaludibacter sp. SbA4 | reverse complement strand
CTTCTACAAGTACGGCGGCCCGTGCGTCATCGTGGACTTCGGCACCACCATCAACTTCGACGTCATCTCGAAAGACGCCGAGTATTTGGGCGGCGCCATCGCGGTGGGGATCGGCATCTCCATCGAGGCGCTCTTCAGCAAGACCGCGCGGCTCCCGCTGGTGGATTTCCGGCCTCCCAAGGACGTGGTCGGCACCAACACGGTGGCCAGCATTCAATCCGGCCTGTACTTCGGCACCGTCGGAATGATCGACGGCATCCTGGAGCGCATCATCGAAAAGCTGGGGCCCGAGACCAAGACCATCGCCACCGGCGGGCAGGCGCACCTGATCGTCAGCGGCTCGCGCTTTCTCAAGACGGTCGACGAGCACCTCACGCTCGAAGGCCTGCAAATGATCTGGGAACGCAACCATCCTTGCTAAACTACTTCAACTACTACACCGAGATCGAGGATCACTTCCGGCTCACCCGGGGCACCAGTTTGTTCATGCTCTCGACGCTCGATTGGGCGCTGGCCGAGACCTGGAAGGACGCCGGCGTTCCGCTTGAGGCCGTACTGCGCGGCATCGATATCGCGTTCGAGAAGTGGCGCGCCCGCAAGAGAAAGACCCAAATGGTCAACTCGCTAGCCTTCTGCACCCAGGCCGTGCTCACCGAGGCGCAGATCATGGCGGGGACCGCGCAGCCCAAGGTGCGCAAGGAGACCGCGCCGCCGTTTTCGCTCGAGGAACTGCGCGCCTATCTCGAAGGCAATGCCGCCCTGCTGCCGCCGGAGTACGGCGAGACGGCCGCGTCTCTGCGCAAGTTGGCCGCCGAGGCGGAGCAGCACTACTCCGATCTCGAAGGCCTGGAGCAGCGGCTCACCGTGCTCGAAGAGAAGATGCTCGCCCAGGCGCGCACGCGCCAGAGCGAAGAAGAGATGCTGGAATCGCGCCGCGCGCTGGATTCGCAGTTGCGCCCTTACCGCGGCAAGATGACCGCCGAGCAGTTGAGCATGCTGGAGAAGCAATACCACGAGCGCCACCTGCTGGAGAAGGCCGGGGTGCCGCGATTGAGCCTGTTCTACATGCGCTAAGTTGAAGGGATGCGAGTACTGATACTGGTGTTTTGCGCCGGTCTCCTGACCGCCGCGCCACAGCAGGACGACCGCGCCGCCCTTCGGGCGGAAATCGAATCGCTCAAACGGAAACTTTCGGAACTCGAACAACGCGTGGCGGCGTTGCCCGAAGCCGCGCCCGCGCCCGCCGCCGTGCCCGCACCAGCGCCCGCCGCCGTGCCCCCAGCGCCCGCCGCCGTGCCCGCGGCCGCCGTGGTGCAGGCGGCAGCGCCATCCACGCCGGCCGCCGAGCCCAAGGTGCCGTTTGCATTCGGCGACTTCACCTGGATGAACGGCCAGAGCCGCCAGAAGTCGCAGCCCCTGAGCAACGGCATCGCCACCGTCAGCCTCTACCTGGACTCGTACTACGGCTACTCGTTCAACCATCCCAAGGACGACACCATCGTCGGCAGCAACACCGTGGGCCGGAACGCCGAGTTTCAAATCAACACGGCGGGTGTCGGCATCGAAGCCGATTACAAGAACGTGATCGGGAAGGTATCTTTTCAGGTCGGCAACATGCAAAGCCTGATCCAGGATGCCGACGCCTCGGTCACCCGGGGAAGGAATCTCTCCACCGCGAACTATAAATACCTGAGCGAGATTCTGGGCGGCTATCACTTCGACAAGTGGTACGGCATCAACGTCGAGGCCGGCATCTTCTACTCGTATGTCGGCATGGAGAGTTACTTGACCGCCGAGAACTGGAACTACAACCGGTCGCTGGTCTGCGATTTCACGCCGTTCTATTTTTCGGGCGCGCGGGTGCAGATCTTTCCCACCGAGAAGATCAAGATCGAGCCGTGGATCATGAACGGCTTCCAATCGTACGGCAAGTGGAACACGAGTCCCTCGGCGGGGCTTTCGAATTACTACCGGCCACACGAGTGGCTGGCCTTTGCCGCCAACTTCTACTACGGCACCGACACCAAAGACAACCCCGGACGGAAGCGGTTCCACCACGACAACAGCATTCTGGTTCGTTACTGGAACCGCCCCACATCCGCGGGAGTCTCGAAGATGGCCCTGAGCATGAACAATCACTACGGCTTCCAATCGGGCGGCGTCAATCCCTTCCCGGGGAGGAAAGCGTACATGGCGGGGACCTCGATCGCCAATCGAATCTGGTTCAGCCGCGACCACCTGGCGTTCACGGTGCGCGGCGAGGCGATCACCAATCCGTCGCGATATCTCGCGCCCGCGCCCACTGCGAACGGGTTTCCCCTCGGGCCGGACAACTACAGCCTCAAGATCTGGGGCGTCACGGGAACGTTCGACATCCTGCCCACCGACTTCATGGATTTCCGCACCGAGTTCATCAGCCGGCACTCGAACGTGCCGTTTTTCGCGGGCCAGGGCGGCACCACTTCCCCCGATGGCTTCCTGGGCACGCCGGGCCCCTTTGTGCCGGACGTCGCCAGGCACGAGAACCGCCTGACGTTCGCGGTGAACTTCCGGATGTAATCACAGGCAAGAATGCCTGTGCCGCTAATCCTCGAATTCCCAGGTGCGGAAGCGGTGCTGGTGCTCCGCCATGTCCACGCGCCGGCCGCGAAAGCGCACGCCCTCCAACTCCAGGCGCGTGCGCTGCTCCAGGCCGGCTTCGTACTTCAGCTTGATCTGGCCGCCGGCGCCCACCACGCGCTGCCAGGGGAGTGAATTGCCGCACCGGTGCAGCAACTGCGCCACGTGGCGATGATACAGAGGATAGCCGGCCGCCGCGGCCACTTGCCCGTAGGTCGCCACTTTGCCGCGCGGGATCTGGCGGATCGCCCGCCGAAATGCCGCGTCGCGCTTCTCGCTTTTCGGCGCGCGCATCAAGCGGCGCTCCACTTCGCGGCGTGTTGCCTTTCGCATGTTTACCAGCATTAGGATAAAGCATGAGCATTCGAGTGTGCATCGCCGGGGCGACCGGCTGGGCCGGCAGCGCTTTGACCCGGCGGGTCCTCGGTGCGGCGGAGTTCACGCTCGCGGGCGCGATCGCGCGCAGTCAAGCCGGCCAGGACATCGGTAAGGTGCTGGAACTCGCGCCCGCCGGAATCGCCGTGGCGGCGACGCTCGACGAGGCCCTGCGCCAGCCGGCGGACGTCCTGGTGGACTATACCCAGCCCGATTCGGTGAAGGCGCGCACGCTCGAGGCGCTCGATCGCGGATTGTGCGTCGTCATCGGCACTTCGGGGCTCACGGCGGTAGACTATGCCGAGATCGAAGCCGCGGCGCTACGGTGCAAACTGGGCGTGGTGGCGGCGGGGAATTTCTCGATCACGGCCGCTCTGGCAAAGTACTTTGCGTTGTTTGCCGCGCGCCATATCCCATCGTGGGAGATCCTCGACTACGCCCACGCCGAAAAGCCCGACGCGCCCAGCGGCACCGCGCGCGAGCTTGCCGAGGAACTGGCGCATGTTGCCGAAAATCGTCTCGCCGTGCCCATCGAACAGACTCACGGCGCGAAGGAGGCGCGTGGCGCCTCGATCGGCGGCACGCCGGTGCATTCCATTCGCCTGCCTGGCTACGTGCTCGCTTTCGAGACGGTCTTCGGCCTGCCGGACGAGCGCCTCACCATCCGCCACGATGCGGGAGCGGGCGCCGGTCCGTATGTCGCCGGCACGCTGCTGGCGGTGCGCGAAGTTATGCGCATCGAAGGGCTGGTGCGCGGCCTCGACCGCCTGCTGTTCGCTACCCCTGCGGGCGGTTCTTAACGCCCTGCGCCTGGCGCGGATGGGTGGTTTGCTCACTTTTGCGGGCAGGACCGGTAGCTTACCCCGCTCGCGATGTTCGGGTTCATCCACTGGTTGGCGGGGTGCGGGAAAAATGGCGGAGGGTATCCAATGAATTGGGACCAAATGGAAGGCCAATGGAAACAGATGAAGGGAAAGCTGAAAGAAAAATGGGGAAAGCTCACCGATAGCGACTGGGACCAGGTGGCCGGCAAACGCGACCAGTTCCTGGGCAAGCTCCAGGAACGGTACGGTTACTCCAAGGAACAGGCCGAGCGTGAACTCACAGATTGGGAGCGCGCGCAAGGCAGATCCAGCAAGGTCGCCTAGTGCGGCCGCAGGGCGGCGCCCCTTCGGGGGCCTGCCCTCTTTTTTTCTCCCACCGATACAAACCTGCCACATCCTGCCTGCAATCGTGTTTTAATCTAGTAAACCGCCAAGGTGAACGAATGAGCGGCGCCGGTGTGGGTTAGTCCGCGCCGCCGCCGGAAAAGGAGACCTGATGTTCGCAAGACTGTTGCTGGCCGCGCTGCTCGCGGCCACGCTGGCATCCGCCCAAGGCAAGAAGGGGGGCGGGAACAATACGAATTCAATGGGCGATTTTCGCCCAGCGCCACGCCAGACCAAGTTCGAGCTCTTTGCCGACAAGCTCAAGTTGAGCAAGGAGCAGAAGGACGAGGCCCTCACGATTCTGAATGCGGCGATGGAGGAATCGGTGCCGATGCGCCAGGAGCTCGAGAAGAGCCGGGTGGCGATCGCCAGCGCCCTGATCGACGGCAAGAGCGCCGACGAAGTCAAGAAAACGATGGACGACTACACTTCCGCCGCGGCCCAGATGACGGGCGTCGAGGCGAAAGCCTTTTCCAAGCTGTATGCGTCCCTCAAGCCCAACCAACAGCCTAAGGCCGGACAGTCGTTTGACTTGCTGGCCCAGGTGCTCGACGGTCCCGCGAGTGGCGGGAGTGGCGGAGCGTCAGGCCGATGT
>OMOG01000140.1:0-6547 GCA_900290305.1 Candidatus Sulfopaludibacter sp. SbA4 | reverse complement strand
GCTCGACGGTCCCGCGAGTGGCGGGAGTGGCGGGAGAGGCGGCCGCGGCAGGGGCAGGCAGTAAAGGAGATCCGATGTTCTGCAAACTGTTATTGACGGGCATTTTCGTAACAACCTTCGTCTTTGCGCAGGCCAGAGGTGGCGGCGGCATGGGCGGCGACATGGGAGAAGGCGGCGCCGGTGGCGGCAGGGGCGGTTCGATGGACCTGCCCTCGGTGGGCGCCGGGCGGCCCAGCCGGCTCGATCAGTTGACCCAGACCCTGAAGCTCAACAAGGATCAGAAAAAGGAAGTCAAGAGCATCCTCGACGAAGCCCAGAAAGAAGCCACCCCTGTTCGCGAACAGATGGCCAAGAGCCGGGCGGCGATCGGCGACGCCATCCAGGGCGGAAAGAGCCAGGACGAGATCAATCAACTGGTGTCGAGCGAAGCCGCATTGGAATCGCAGATGGCGGGAATTGAGCTGGGCGCGTTCGCCAAGATCTTCAAGGGGCTGGATAAAGATCAGCAGGCCAACACCCGGTCCGTGTTCCAGATGATGAAGGGCATGTTTAACGGGAAGAACTGGAACACCGAAGAATAGGGCCGGCGGCCTGGCGTCGCGGAAAACCCTCCCTCACCGGGGCCCTCTGGGCCGGGCTCGGTTAGTTGCAGGGCGTGCCGTTCAAATAGAATGCGTGCGGAGCCTGGTTCTGTCCGCTGTAGCTGGCGTTGAAGCCGATGCCGGTGATGGTCGAGCCCGCCCCGATTGTCGGGTTGAAACTGGTATTGGTCAACGACGCATTGGCGCCGGTCTGCGAGTAGTTGGAATCCCACGACTGCGTGATCTGCTGGTTGCCCGACCACGTCCAGGTCAAGTTCCAGCCGTTCACCGCTGTCCTCCCTTTGTTCTGGATCGTGATCGCGGTGCCGAAACCGACGTTCGACTGCGTGGTCACGTGGTAGTCTACGTGGCAGCCGGCTACGGTTGAATCCGTCGTAGCGGACGCCTGGTTCGATCCCGCCGATTCGCCATTCGCATTCTGCGCGGTGACCACGTAGTAGTGCGTGCTGGATGGCGCGAGGCCCGTGTGCGCGTAGGTCGTGCCCGATACCCCCGTGGCGATGCGGTTGCCCGCCCCAGGTGTGAAGCCCGACGTGGTGCTCGAATAGACGTTGTAGGTCACGCCGGAGGTCGGGCTCGCGGTCCAGCTCAAATTGATCTGGCTTGTGGAAGCCGCCGTCGCCGTGAGGTTCGAGGGAGCCCCGGGAAGCGGCGCAGTGATGGTCTCGGTGAGAACACTCGAAGTGCTGGCGTTGTAGTTGCCGTCGCCGCTGTAGACCGCCGTGATCGAATGGCTGCCTGCCGCCAGCGTGGATGTCGCAAACGCGGCCGCACCGCCGCTGACCGTCACGGTGCCCAGCACGGTGGCGCCGTCTTTGAACTGCACGGTCCCGGTGGCGGTGCCAGGAGTGACTGTTGCAGTGAAGGTCACGGTTTGCCCGGAGACCGCCAGATTCAGCGAAGAGGCGGCCGTCGCGCTCGAATTGGCTTTGGACACGGTCACCACTACAGCGGCCGAAGTGCTCGGCACATCGTTGCCATCGCCGCTGTAGACCGCGGTGAGATTGTGGGTCCCCACAGCCAGATTGAGAACCGCGAGCCCTGCCGCTCCGCCGCTCAGAGTGACGGTACCGAGAGCGCTGGCGCCGTCCAGGAACTGTACGGTGCCTGTGGCTGCGGCGGGCACGACTGACGCTGTAAGTTGGACGGACTGGCCGAGCACGATCGACGTGTTGTTAGCTGTGAGCGTCGTAGTCGTAGCCGCCTTGACGGCCTGCGTAAGCGTCGCCGAGGCGGTATTGTAGTTGCCATCGCCGCTGTAGGAGGCTGTAATGCTGTGACTGCCCGCGCTGAGCGACGACGTGCTGAGACTCGCCGTGCCTCCGCTGATGGTGGCCGTCCCTAATGCCGTGGCGCCGTCCAGGAACTGTACCGTCCCGGTGGCGGCACTCGGAGTGACTGTGGCGGTGAAGGTCACTGGCTGTCCGGAGACCGATGGATTCAATGAAGAAGTCACCGTCACGCTCGAATTGGCTTTGGACACGGTTACCACTACAGCGGCCGAAGTGCTCGGCGCATCGTTGCCATCGCCGCTGTAGACCGCGGTGAGATTGTGGGCCCCCACCGCGAGGCTCGAAACTGCGAGCGCCGCCCCGCCGCCGGTCAGAGTGACGCTACCGAGCGCGGTGGCTCCATCGAGGAACTGAACGGTGCCCGTGGCTGCGGCCGGCACGACCGACGCTGTCAGTTGGACCGGCTGGCCGAGGGTGATCGACGTGTTGTTAGCCGTGAGCGTTGTCGAGGTAGTCGCCTTCACGGCCTGGGTAAGAGCCGCCGAGGCGCTATTGTAGTTGCCATCGCCGCTGTAGGCGGCCGTGATGCTGTGGCTGCCCGCGCTTAACGACGAGGTGCTGAAAGCCGCTGTGCCTCCGCTGATCGTGGCCGTCCCCAATGCCGTGGCTCCATCCAGGAACTGTACCGTCCCGGTGGCGGCACTCGGAGTGACTGTCGCGGTGAAGGTCACAGCTTGCCCGGAGACTGCCGGGTTCTGCGAAGAGGTCAGCGTCACACTTGAATTGGCTTTCGACACGGTCACCACCACGGCGGCCGAAGTGCTTGGCGTATCGTTGCCATCGCCGCTGTAGAACGCGGTGAGATTGTGGCTGCCTACCGCGAGATTTGGAACGGGGAGCACCGCCGCTCCGCCGCTCAGAGTGACCGCACCGAGGGCGCTAGCTCCATCCAGGAACTGCACGGTGCCGGTGGCCGCAGCCGGTACGACCGACGCTGTCACTTGGACTGACTGGCCGAGAGCGATCGACGTGCTATTGGCCGAGAGCGTGGTGACCGTGGTTGCCTTCACGGTCTGGGTAAGGGCCGCCGAGGCGCTATTGTAGTTGCCATCGCCACTGTAGGACGCCGTGATGTTGTGACTGCCGGCGCTCAGCGACGCGGTGCTGAGAGATGCGGCGCCTCCGCTGATCGGGGCCGTTCCCAATACTGTGGCTCCATCCAGGAACTGGACGGTCCCAGTGGCGGTGCCCGGGGCCACCGTCGCTGCGAAGGTCACGGATTGCCCCGAGACAGCGGGGTTCAGCGAAGAGGTCAAGGCCACGATCGCGGGGGCCTTACCAATGATGAGCGTCATGGGTGGGGAGGTGCTGTTGCCGTACGACGCATCGCCGCTATACGCTGCGCTGATCAGGTGGGTGCCCGTGGAAAGGGTCGAGATCGGGAAGTTGGCCGTGCCGCCGCTGACGGTCACGGTCGCCAGCACGGTGGTTCCATCCGTAAACTGCACCGTCCCGGTGGCCGCGCTGGGGGTCACCCACGACATGATCGTGACTTGCTGTCCGTAGACCACCGGAGAAATGTCAGTGCCGATAGAGGTGCTGGAGGCGGTCTTGACAGTCTGCGTCAGCGCGCTGCTGGTGCTGCCGGCGTAGTTTGCGTCGCCGCTGTATACCGAAGTCAGGGTGTGGGCGCCGGCCGTGAGCGCACTCGTCATCACGTACGCGAAACCGTTGGTCACCGTGGCTGTCCCGACGACCGTGGCGCCATCCAGGAACTGCACGCTGCCGGTGGCGGCGGCCGGGGAAACCGTCGCCGAGAGGGATATCAACTGACCCGCGACCGAGGGATTGGCGGAGGAGGCCACCGTGACACTCGTCGCCGCCTTGTTCACCGTCTGTACCCACACCGCGGACGAATTGGCGAGATAGATGCCATCGCCATTGTAGGTAGCCTGAATCGGGTGGTTGCCGACGGAAAGAGACGGCATGGTGAGGCTGGCTGTCCCGCCGGCGATGGTCGCGGTACCGATGGTGGTTGGCCCATCGGCGAACTGCACGGTCCCGGTGGCGGCGGCGGGCGTCACCGAAGCGGCGAATGTGACCGGCTGCCCCCAGGTGGATGTCGCGCCCCCGGGCGAAGTCACTGAAACCGTGGTGGACGCCTGGATGGTCTGGGTGAGGACCGCGGAGTTGGCGGCGTTCAGGTTCGCGTCGCCCACGCAGACGGCGGTGATGGAGTGAGTGCCGGGAGTCAGCGAGGCGGTGCTGAAGGAGACTGGTCCGCTGACCAGGGTAGTCGCGCCCAGCACGGTCTGGCCATCCAGGAACTGTACGCTTACACCGTTCGAACCGGGAGAGACGGTGGCGACGAAGGTCACGGAAGCCGGCGAGACCGCGGGGTTTACATTAGAGGTGAGGGTGACCGACGGCGTGGCCTTGGCGACCGTCAGCGTCAACGGGGCAGACGTACTGGGAGTATCGGCGCTGTCGCCCGAGTACGCCGCGGTGAGGGTGCGGTTGCCGGCGGACAGATTGGAAATTGCCAGCACCGCGGTCCCGCCCGAGAGCGGTGCGGTACCCAACACCACGCTGCCGTCCGGATACTGGAACTGTACGGTCCCCGAAGCCCCAATCGGGGACACCGATGCCGTCAGCACGATGGACTGTCCGTAGGTCGACGTCGATAGACTGGACGACAGAGTGGTCGTAGTAATCGCCGGGTTCACGGTCTCACTCAGTCCCGAGGCGCCGACCTGCGAGTAGTTGTTGTCGCCCAGGTACGCCGCGCCCATGCCGTGGGTGCCGGTGGTAGTGAATGAGGCCGTGAACTGCACGCTGCCGTTCGCCAGTGAGGAGTAACCGAGAACAGTTGCACCATCGTAGAGTTCGACAGAACCGGTGGGTTGGGTGGTGGAACCGGCCGGCGGCGTTACGGTAACCGTGAAGATGGTCGGAGTGTGCGCCGGGGTGGGGTTCTGATTGGAGGAGAGGGTTATGATCGGCGCCACCTTCTGCTGCGCCGGGGTAACGTTCAGCGGGACGCCGGGCGATCCGGAGCCGTTAAACGACGAGTCTCCGGAATAATACCCCACGATCAGGTGGGCGTTCAAGGGTAGAGTGCTGATGGACAGAGACGCGCTGCCGCCGCTCAGCGGCACGCTGCCAAGCACCGTGACGCCGAGCGACACATCCACGAAAGTGACCGTGCCGGTGGGAACGCCGCCCGCGCCGATGGGCGATACCGTCGCGGTGAAGGTCACCGTCTGGCCGGACGGGACGGTGGCCGGAATGCCAGTGAGGACCGTGTTGGTATAAGGATACGGAGAGGGTAGGTAGACGCGCCGCAAGCGGCAATCGAAAAAGTCCGAAAGGACCAGGTTGCCGTTGCTGGTGAGGACCACGCCGAACGGGGCATCCAGTGTGGCGATGGTGGCGGGGCCGTTGTCGCCGACGGTGGTGTAGCAGGAGGGCGATCCCCCGCCTCCGCCGGCCGACTCGGATTGGCCATGCGGGCCGCTTCCGTTTCCAGCCACGGTGGTGATCACGCCGCTGGTTCCATCCACGCGGCGTATGCGCCCGGTGCCATCGGCGAAGAAGTAGTTGCCCGCCGAATCGATCGCCACGTTGGCCAGGCTGACTCCGATGCCGGCGCTGGTGGCGGGAACACCGTCTCCGGTGAAGCTTGTGCTGCCGTTGCCGGCGAAGGTGCCGAGGATGCCCGTAACGGCATCCACGCGGCGGATGCGGGCGCTGCCGAATTCGTAGATGAGCGGGCTGCCGGAACGATCGACGCTCACTCCCAATGGCGGCGACAAACTGGCGGCAGTCGCCAAGACGCCGTCGGGAGTGACTCCGAGGTTGCCATTGCCGGCCACGGTGGTGATGATTCCGGACTGCGCGTCCACGCGGCGGATGCGCGCGTTGGCGGAGTCGGCGATGAACATGTTGCCGGCGGAGTCAAACGCCACCCCCGTGAGAGTTCGCATGGAGGCGTTGACGGCCGGTCCGCCATCACCGCTGAACCCGGCTGTGCCGTTGCCGGCAACCGTGGTGATGATCCCGGTCTGGGCATCCACGCGGCGAACCCGATAGCCCGCGGACTCGGCAATGAACAGATTGCCGGCGGCATCCAGCGCCACGCCGTATGGAACATTGAGGGATGCCTGCGCGGCCGGCCCGCCGTCGCCACCGGAGCCAGCCGTTCCGTTACCGGCCACCAGGGTGAGAATGCCGGTGACGCCATCCACTCGCAGCACGCGGTTGTTCCCGGCGTCGGGAATGTAGAGATTGTCGGCGCTATCGATGGCGATGATACCGGGGGCGGTGAGTTGGGCGTTCACCGCCGGTCCGCCGACTCCGGCGGTGCCGGGAACGCCGGTGCCGGCAATCGAGACGATGATGCCGGTCTGGGCGAACAGGGGGGAACAGAAGATGACAAGGACGGGAAGCAGAGTTGGGATGCGGCGTAGTTTCATGGTGGCTGACTCCGTCTGGGTCGCAGGGCCGAAAGGTTCTCAACGAGTATATACGGGAGTTAGCGATCTGAAATAGGCGTTTTAGTGAGTGGTGGAGGGATTACTAAGGTTAGTACACCGTCCTAACACTAGCCGGGCTAGCGGGACTTCCGCAAAACCAGGGTTGTTTTCTTCGTAGTGTAGGCTTAAACATTGAGTCAGATGCGATTCGAGTGCTAGATGAAAGAATGTAGACAGC
>OMOG01000188.1 GCA_900290305.1 Candidatus Sulfopaludibacter sp. SbA4 | reverse complement strand
TAGGAGGATCTCCACCGATGATCTCCATTGTGGATACGATTCGTGTCGGGCGGCTTACCAGCCGTCGAAAAGCCGCAGCAAGCGGGCGTACGGCGCCGCTTCTGCGCATGGTTCTGATTTTTCTTTCGCTGCTGGCGCTCTCCCTGCCCCTGATGGCACAGGAACAGGGAGGAGGAGAGGCCGATCTCAATCTCCCCAGCCTCAACACGGCCACTTTTCTGGGAGGGATCCCCGGCGGCACCCTGCTCATGGGCGGCCTGGTAGTCAGCGCTCTCGGCCTGATCTTCGGCCTGATGATCTATGTCCGGCTGCGCAACATGCCGGTCCACTCGTCCATGCGCGAAGTTTCCGAGCTGATCTACGAAACCTGCAAGACCTATCTGGCCACCCAAGGCAAGTTCCTGGCGCTTCTGGAAGTGTTCATCTCGGTCATCATCATCTTCTATTTCGGATTCCTGAAGGGCATGGAGTTCTACAAGGTGGTGATCATCCTGCTCTTCAGCGTGATCGGCATCTCCGGCAGCTTCTGCGTGGCGGCCTTCGGGATGCGGGTGAACACGTTCGCCAACTCGCGGACCGCCTTCGCCTCGCTCACCGGCAAGGCGTACCCCTGCTATGACATTCCGCTGCAGGCGGGCATGAGCATCGGGATGCTGCTGGTTTCGGTCGAGCTGCTGATCATGTTGTGCATCCTGCTGTTCATTCCGGGCCCGCTGGCCGGCGCGTGCTTCATCGGCTTCGCCATCGGCGAATCGCTGGGGGCCGCCGCCCTGCGCGTGGCCGGAGGCATCTTCACCAAGATCGCCGATATCGGGTCGGACCTCATGAAGATCGTCTTCAAGATCAAGGAAGACGACGCCCGCAACCCGGGCGTCATTGCCGATTGCACCGGCGACAACGCCGGCGATTCGGTCGGCCCTTCGGCCGACGGCTTCGAAACCTACGGCGTCACCGGCGTCGCGCTCATCATTTTCATCCTGCAGGCCGTCCACGACCCACTCGTTCAGGTCCAGTTGCTGGTGTGGATCTTTTCCATGCGCGTCATGATGGTCATCTCCTCGGCCGTCGGCTACTTCGTCAACGGCGCCATCGCCAAGGCGCGTTTCGGCAACGCTTCCAAGTTCAACTTTGAGACGCCGCTCACCACGCTGGTCTGGCTCACTTCGATCCTTTCGATTGTCCTCACCTATATCGTCAGCTCGGTCATGATCCCCACGCTCGGCGGCGATAGCACTCTCTGGTGGAAGCTCGCTACGGTGATCAGTTGCGGCACCTTGGCCGGCGCGATCATTCCCGAGTTCGTGAAGGTGTTCACCTCCACCAACTCGCGCCACGTGCGCGAGATCGTCACCAGCTCGCGCGAGGGCGGCGCTTCGCTCAACATCCTCTCCGGCTTCGTCGCCGGAAATTTCAGCGCCTACTGGCTGGGCTTCACCATGCTGGCGCTCATGAGCGTCGGCTACTTTGTCAGCACCACTTTCCCGGAAGGAGTCATGCTGGCTCCGGCGGTGTTCGCCTTCGGCCTGGTGGCCTTCGGCTTCCTGGGCATGGGGCCGGTGACCATCGCGGTGGACAGCTACGGCCCGGTCACCGACAACGCCCAATCCATCTACGAGCTTTCCACCATCGAGACCCTGCCCGGCATCTCCCAGGACATCCAGAAGAACTTCGGCTTCACTCCGAATTTCGACAAGGCCAAGGAGAACCTGGAAGAGAACGATGGCGCCGGCAACACGTTCAAGGCTACCTCGAAGCCCGTGCTGATCGGCACGGCCGTGGTGGGCGCCACCACCATGATCTTCTCCACCATCGTGGCCCTGACCCACGGTTTGGAAGACAAGTACATGCGGTCGATCTCCCTGATGCACGCGCCCTTCCTGCTGGGCCTGATTGCCGGCGGCGCGGTCATCTACTGGTTCACCGGCGCCAGTGCGCAGGCCGTCACCACGGGCGCATATCGCGCGGTGGAGTTCATCAAGAAGAACATCAAGCTCGAAAGCGCCGAAAAAGCTTCTGTGGCGGATTCCAAGAAGGTAGTGGCCATCTGCACGCAGTATGCCCAGAAGGGCATGTTGAACATCTTCCTGGTGGTATTCTTCTCCACCCTGGCGTTTGCGTTTCTAGAGCCTTTCTTCTTTGTCGGCTACCTGATTTCGATTGCGCTGTTCGGCTTGTACCAGGCGCTCTTCATGGCCAATGCCGGCGGCGCGTGGGACAACGCCAAAAAGGTGGTGGAAACCGAATTGCACGCCAAAGGCACTCCGCTTCACGAAGCCACAGTCGTTGGCGACACGGTGGGCGATCCGTTCAAAGACACCAGCTCGGTGGCGCTGAACCCGATCATCAAGTTCACCACGCTGTTCGGCGTGCTGGCGGTCTCGCTGGCAGTGGACCTTACCGGATCGAAGGGCGCCGCGTTCACCACCGTTCTGGCGGCCATTTTCTTCGCCGTCTCGATGGTGTTCGTGTACCGCAGTTTCTACGGCATGCGCATCGAATCGAAGTAGTAGCACAGGCATTCCTGCCTGTGTCAAGCCCCCCAAAACCGCCGCTTTCCCGGCGGTTTTCGGAGCAAGCAAGGCTGAATCTAAACGACTTACGCGATTTGGACCGCAGGGAAATCTGCGGTTTGTGGACTCCGTCCTACCGCAGCGCTGACACGGCATCCGTGCGCGCGGCGCGGCGCGCGGGAATCCACACCGCCACCAGGGCCGCGCCACTCAAAAGCACCGGCACCGCCAGAAACACCAGCGGGTCCCACGCCTTCACGCCAAACAGAAAGCCCGAGAGGAACCGCGTGAGGCCCAATGCGGCGATCATCCCGATGGCCACCCCGGTCCACGCCAGGAACATGCCCTGCCGCACTACCATGTTCCGCACGCTGCCGGCGTCCGCCCCCAGGGCCAGGCGGATTCCGATCTCCTGCGTCCGTTGCTCCACGGAATAGGCCATCAGCCCGTAGATTCCGATGACCGCCAGCAGCAGGGCCGAGCACCCGAAGATGGCGAGGAGAGTCATGTTGAAATCGGCGCGGGCGGTCGATTCGACGACGATCTCGTCCATGGAGCGAACCCTCGCCGCCGGCAGGCCGCCGCTCGAAATCTCGAGTTCCTTCGCCACCGAAGGGCCCAGCGCGAGCGGCGCTCCACTGGTGCGCACCGCCCAGGCCAGCGATGCGGCCCGGTGCGCCAGCGCGGTGAGGCCGTCGGTGACCTGCGCCAGCGGTACGAAGACCATCGGGACCGGATTGCGATTGAGTCCGGCGTCGTGAAAGTCTCCGACGACGCCGACGATCTCGCGGGCGAGCTCTTCGAACTCCGGGCCGTAGCCTTTGCCGAGAAGGATCTGGCTGCCCAGCGGATCGCCGCCCGGCCAGAATTGCCGCACCATCGCCTGGTTGACGATGGCCACACGGGCGGCTGCTGCGTCGTCGCGTTGGTTGAATGCGCGTCCCCGCAGAATCGGGATGCGGAAGACCTCGAAGTAGCCGGGCGAGACGCCGGTCCACCCACGGCCGTCGTATAGGCCGCCGGCGGGCGTCCGGCCCACGATGTTGAACGGGACGCCGAACGCGCCCTCGATCGGCAGATTGTAAGTGGCGGCGACCGCAGCCACCCCGGGCAGCGCTTCCAGGCGCTCGACACCATCGTGAATGAGCTGGTTCACGCCCGCGGTTTTCTCGAAGCGCGAGCCCGCCAGCGACATCCGCATGGTCAGCACGCGGTGCGGGTCGAAGCCGGGATCGACCGCGCGCAGAGCCCAGAACGTGCGGATGAGCAGAGCCGCGCCCACCAGCAGGACCAGCGCCAGCGCCACCTCCGTAATCACCAGGAACGACCGCGTCTTATTGTGCCGCAGGCCCGTGCCCGAGCGCCCGCCGCCTTCCTTCAGCGCCCCGCTCAAGTCGACGCGCGACACGTCGAGCGCGGGAATGAGGCCGAACAGAATGCCGGTGGCCAGCGAGACGAAGAGCGTGAAGCCCACCAGCCGCCAGTCCAGCGCGATCGCCGACCCGCGCTCGCCGATGCGCGGGATGTCGCCCGGATTCATCGCCAGGAGCGCGCGGACCCCCGCCATCCCGAGCGCCAGCCCCAGCGCGCCACCCAGGATCGAGAGCAGCACGCTCTCCGTGAGCAACTGGCGGACGACGCGTCCGCGCGCCGCCCCGATGGCCGCACGCACGGCGATCTCGCGCTTCCGGCCCGTCGCGCGCACGAGCAGTAAGTTGGCCACGTTGGCGCAGGCGATGAGCAGCACGNNGACGCACGTCGCTGACGATGGCGTCCTGCAGCGGCTGAATGCCGAAGCCGTCTCGATGCCCCATGATATTCGGAAACCGGCGGCGGAATTCCTCCGCGGCGCGCTGCAGTTGCGCGTTGGCCGCGCCCGGCGTGACCCCCGGCCCGAGCCGCGCGATCACGTTGAAGTAGTGCGCATGGTCGGTGCTGTCAGGGTCGATTTGAAAAGGCAGCCAGACGTCGGGAGGCGAATCGAGCCCGGTCTGGAAGCCGCGGCCCACAATCCCGACCACCACATGCGGCGCCCCATTTAGCGAAATGCTCCGGCCCACGATGGAAGGATCGCCGCCGAACCTCCGCTGCCACAGGCCATAGCTGAGCACCGCGGCCCGTGCGCCGTGCGGACGATCCTCCTCGGCCGTAAAGGTTCGGCCCAGCACGATGGGCGCGCCCAATAGTCGGAAGTAGTCGGCCGAGACGCGGATGCCGTGAATCTGCTCCGGGAAAGCGCCGCCGGTGAGGTTGAGGTCGGCGCCGCGGTATTCGTACGCCGAGACATCCTGGAAGCCCGCGACCCGGCGCCAGGCGTTGAATTTCGTCGCGGAACCTCCGTACATGGGACCGCCAGGAGCGGTGACGTAGAAGAGGACGATGCGGCCGGGATCCGGATAATTCAGTGGCTCGATCAGCACCGCGTCGATCACGGAGAAGATCGCGGTGTTCGCCCCGATACCGAGCGCCAGTGCGGCCAGCGCGGTGGCGGTGAACACCGGCGTCTTACGGAGCGTCCGTACGGCGTACCGCAGGTCTTGGACGAGTTCCATGCGTCACTTCTTCAACGCCGCCGGCCAATTCGCGATCAAGGTCAACGGCTGGCTGGATTTCTGCTCTGGAACAACGGCCACCAGGAAACGCTGGCCATCGGATGAAACGTCGTATTGGAAACCGGGACCCACCGGTGCGCTTCCGAATCGGAACAGCGGGCGAACCGCGCCGACATCGATGGTGTTGCCCCTGGTAGTCACCTCGGCGGCCATGAAGGTCCCGTCCGGTCCCACGTAAAAGACCTCCCTGCCATCCGACCGCCATCTGACGGGGCCGGGTCCGACGCCCGCTGTCGAGATCTGCCGCCTGGCGCCCGGTCCGGTGGCCGGAACGGGGAACGCCATGATATAGAGCTCGATGCGCTGAGACTCGTTGGACGCATAGGCGATCCAGCGGCCATCCGGCGAGAACTGCGCAGACGCCTCACCAAAGGGCGTCTGCAACAGCGGAGCCGCTCTCAGCGGAGCCCCGGGCCGCTCCGGTGTCAGCGGAAGGGCCCAGATGTCGTACCCGGTTTTCAAAGTGTTGGTGTGATACAGCAGAATCTTTCCATCCGGCGACCAACTGGTGGGGGTCTTATCCTGATCGTCCGCGTAGAGCAGTTCGTCTGCTCCCGCGCCATCCGCCGATTTCCGGTAGAGGTCCAGATGCCCTTTCCGATTCGAGGTAAATGCGATCGTACGCCCGTCGGGCGACCACACGGGACTCGCACCTCCATCGAAAGTTAGCCGCGTGCGCAGCCCGCGCGTGATGTCGTAGGTCCAGACGTCGACGTTTCCACGGTCCCTGATGGCAGCGGCGCCGCTTTTCCGATCCGGCGAGAATGCGAAGTCGCGAATGTCGGCAGGATCGCCGATCGTTGAGCCCGATTTGCCATTCCGGTCGAACCAGGTCGGCACCTCTCCTGCTGCCGCCGCGCCCCCGCGATACGCGAGCAGGCCCGAGGTGGAAACCGAAAAAGCCCCGGCAGTCCCGCTGTTCAACACGCTTTGCACCTGCTCCGCGAGTGGCACGGCTTCGCCGGTGGTGACCAGGCGATTCGGATCGAAGGGTTGGGCCATGAGTGTGCCTTCTCGCAGGAACAACAGGTGTCCCTGCGCATAGAGCGCGTTGGTGGTGACTTGTTCTCCAACGAGCTTGACGGGAGCGTCGTCCACAGATCCAACCAGAATCTTCCCGGCCCGTGCGCCAGCGCCTGGCTGGCACAGGAAGTGCCGGCCATCCGGCAGGAACCAGGGCAATCGGCCCTCCGCAGACAGAGTACTTGTTGCCCCACCGGCCGCGGAGACCCGCAGCAGACGCACTGCGGCATTGCGCGGTGCAAACACGATCACGCCATCCTGGTTCCAGCTTCCGCCGCGGCCCTGCGGCGCATCCGCCAGGGTGAGCGCCGGACCGCCGGAGGCATCGATCCTTTTGAGCTTGCCGTCGGCGAAGAACCCGATGAAACGGCTGTCGGGCGACCAGAACGGAAACGATCCGCCGTCTGTGCCCGCCAAAGGCTGCGCGGTCAGCCCGTCGAGAGGCCGCACCCACAACGGGTTCCTGCCATCGGAAGTGCGGGCGCCAAATACGATGCGGCGGCCATCGGGTGAGAGAGCCGGCAAACCCCGGCCGGTGGTGAACTCCCACTCCGTGTTGTCCGGAGGAAGAATGGTGGATCGGATGACGGGCGCCTCCGCGACAGTCTCCCGAAAGTGCACGAACGCCAGGGCGCCGGCGCACACCGCCGCCAGTGCCGCGACAACCCACGCCGCGCGGCTGCGCTGAGGCCGCGAGGGCGCGGCCGTAACCGCGCTCACCGGATTCGCCAGCCAGCGTTGGATCGCCACCCGCGCCTCGCCGATGTCGCGGAGCCGCGTCTGGACATCGCGATCCAGGCAGCGCTTCAGCAATTCGCGAACCGGCGCCGGGGTCGCGGCGGGAAGCCTCGCGAAATCGATCTCCGCCCGCAGCACGTCGGCCAGCGTGTGCGAGACGGTCTCGCCGCGGTTGAACAGTTGCCCGCCGGTGAGCATCTCCCACAGCACCACGCCGAATGCCCAAATGTCGGCGCGCTTGTCCACGCGCTTGCCGCTGGCCTGCTCGGGACTCATGTAGGCCGCCGTGCCCAGAATCAGCCCCATCTGCGTCGCACCCATACTGAGGGTGGGTGAGTCGGCGGGGCTCGCGGCATCGGAGGCCGCCGCAGGGCCGGTGACCATCGCCAGCCCCAGGTCCAGGACCTTGGTTCTGCCATCCGGCGGCGCCTTGATGTTGGCGGGCTTGAGATCGCGATGGACGATTCCCTGTTCGTGCGCGGCTTCGAGCGCGTCGGCGATCTGCGCGGCAATCTTCAGCAACTCGTCGAGCGGCAGCGCGCCCGAAGCCAGCCGCTCGGCGAGGGTCGGCCCTTCGACCAACTCCATGATGATGGCGCGGTCTTCCACGCCATAGATCGCGGCAATGTTGGGATGGTTCAGGGAGGCCAGCACTTTGGCTTCGCGCTGGAAGCGGGCCATGCGGTCGGGGTCGGCGGCGAAAGACTGCGGCAGAACCTTCACCGCCACGTCGCGGCCGAGCTTGGTATCGGTGGCGCGGTACACCTCGCCCATGCCGCCGGCGCCGAGCTTGGCGGTGATGCGGTAGTGGGCGATGGTTTCGGGGATCATGGCCGCCGCTGTCTGGAATGGTATCATCCCCGGGCGGCGCCGATCACGGCGTGCACATCTGGTCCATCACATTCAAAAGCCGTGCGCCGTGCACTGACGATGCGGCCCTGACTCTTGTGGGGTCGATGCGGGCAAGAATCTCAAAGGAATTTCTCCCTTTCGAGTACTCACCCTTTTGGCAATCCTTGGTAGCCCGCGAGAGGTCGGCTTTAGGGATGTTCTCGATGTTCGGATTCTGACTCAGAGCGGCCGGCGGGAAGCCCTGCCTTGAGGCCGATGCGACCCATCGCCCGGCCGCAGCCTGACATGTTCCCACGGATCTTTCTCGATAACCGGGCCTCGCTATCTACAAACAGGATTGGAGGGTCATCCTGCCCAGCGTTCTCGTGAGAGGTCCGAAAGCTATCGTAGGCGTGCCGTCTTCCGCCGCACGCCACGACTCTGGGCATACGATCTTTCAGACCGGCTTTTCGGAAGAACTCAGAAAAGCCACGGCGGCACTCGGTTTGCAAGGCCTTGTTGTGATCGCCTCCTCCCTCGACGTAGATTTTGACAGTCACCAGCGATTCCCTCCGATCTCACCACGCCGCCAAAGCTGTCCCAGACCGTAGTCTTCCAGCCACTTCGTTAACTCCGCACCGGTTCGGCGGCCCATTTTCGTAGAACCGTTCTGTTTCTCGCATACGACAACCGCTTCCGGTGTCTTGGTCAAGCCATCGACGAGTACATCCGAGTGAGTGGTCACGATCAGTTGCAATCGATGGGACGCCTCGACCAGCAGGTCTGCGAGCCTCGGCAACAGATCCGGATGCAGGCCCAATTCCGGTTCCTCCAGACAAACCAGCGGTGGCGGATCGGGGTGACATAGTATAGCCAGAAGACTCAAGTAGCGAATTGTTCCGTCGGAGAGTCGCGTGGCAGGGATCGCGGGCAAACCCGAATAGTGAAGAAATACCTGGATCGTGCCCCCCGAGACCTTGGTCGAAATACCCTTTATCGATTCGTCGGCGTCCTTGAGCCGTTCCACAAGACTAGCTCGAAGGCCCTCGATGTTGTTGAGAACGAGTGCGACGTTCGAGGCATCCTCAAGTAAGAAATCAGCCGCAAGGTCAGTCGGCTGTGGCCGCCGGGGCTGGGTGTTACGCCCGAGGTTCCATTCACGGAAGAGCCTGATCTTGGAGTATGCACTCCCAAGGTAGGTTAGCTCGGGGTACTGATCCGGGTCCTTGCGCTGGGACAGGACAGATTGATCGAGCGCCAGATCCTGGCGCCTGAGTTGGCGGCGCGCCGGCGGTGGCGCGCCAGCCTTCGGTTTCAGGACCGGATGCCCACCATAATATCGGTAATAGAAATTCACGTTCGGCACGATGCCAGCGGGAGGGTGGCGTTCGTCCTCGATTGCTTCGTCTACTAGTTCCAAGCGCTGCCCAACCATAGTGAACTTCAGCTTGTGACGAAGCGGCATTCCCTCAGGATAGGAGACCGTTGTGTCCATCTCCGCAATCGGAACTTGATCGGAACCCTTCCACAGCCATTCGGCAATGCCACCGCCCGTACGCACGGGTTCGAGCAAATCTCGGGGCGTGGCCTGAAGCAGACTGATGGCTTCGATGAGATTCGATTTCCCCGCGCCGTTCGCACCCACGAGTACGTTGAGCGATAGCAGCTCGAATTCCGGGGTGTCGGGGCCGAAAGACAGGATGTTCTGCAGCTTGATCGTTCTGAGAAATCGCTTGTCGCCGAGCATGCAGTTTCCATTGTAGATCTCCACTCCCTTACGGTCGTGGCTCCGATGGGGCCGGCGGCCCCTACTTCTCCCAATGCACGCGGAGCGTCGCCACCGACACCGGTCCGCGGTCGTGATTATAAGCCGGATTCACCACGTGCTGGTAATCCAGCGTGAACGTCCACTGGGCGGTGGCGCGCCACACGTAGTACGTCTCCGCGATCGACTCCGGCGCATAGTTCAAACGTCCGTCGCCGATGATGAACCCCGAACCGCCGGCTGCCAGGAAACTGCGGTCGTCGCCGGAAAGATAGTTGCGGACCGCGGCCACGCCAATCTGGTCGGCGCGCCTGCCCCACAGCCTCCCTTGGATGGCCACGCCGCCGCTCACCGAGCGATCGATCTGCGTGAACGCCCACGCCTCGGTCTTTCCGTCGCTCCACCCGTATCGCGCGAACGCCCCGATGTCGCGGGTGATCTCCTGCTCCAGGTTCACGCCGAACCCGTACTTCTGCGTGCCGGGCCGGCGGGTCGGGCTCAGGTCCGGTGTTCCGCCTTCCAGGATGGCGTCGCGGAACGTGCCGGCGCGCTCGCGATTCAAAAATCCCAACAGCCGCAATGCGCCGTTGTGGCCGAGCGCCCGGTAACGCTGCTCCCATTCGACCGCCTCGCCCCTGTTCTTGGCGATCCGCGTGTCGAACGTCGGACCGTTGGCTTCCGTGGGCTCCATCACACTGGCGGCGCGCAAGGACCAGGTGCGCATCGTCAGCTCCTGGACCGTGCCCACGGTGTATCCGCGCGTATCGGCCGGGTAATCCCAGGCGCCGTTGGACATCAACGACCAGTTCATGAACTGGCGGCGCGGATCGTGACTGTACTGGTTGTTGTCGAAGAAGTCGGTGATGGCGAACTTGCCGGTGATCAGGGTGAAGCGGCACACCGGCTGCGCTCCGGACAACTGATTCGGGCCGCCTTCCACTATCTCCGTCTGCGGGCCGAGGGCCCACGTATTCCGCAGGTACGCCCGCGCGGGGTAGAGCGTCGGTGTGGCCGAAGCGACCCGGGGGATTTCGCCATTGGTGAAGCCGGCGATGCCCGTGACCGCGCCGAAGCCCTTCCCCCCGGCGACCTCCGGATCGACGACCAGCTCCGTCCAGGAATTGACGCGATACGCCAGAAAGATCGTGGCCGTCAGGGA
>OMOG01000220.1 GCA_900290305.1 Candidatus Sulfopaludibacter sp. SbA4 | reverse complement strand
GTCACCGAATAGCGGGTCATGGGCCGGGTGCCGGCGAGTTGGTTCTCGTCGCTCTCGAAGGTCTCGCGTGCGTCGCCGAAACTGAAATCCTGGGTCACGTACAAGCGCGCGATGTAGGGCTTGGGGGTTGCGGTGCTCACGCGCGGCATCTCGCCATTGGGAAAGTTGGCGATTCCGTTGGTGCCGCTGAAGCCGCGGCCGCCGGCTATCTCGGGGTCGAAGTAGAACTGGGTGTTGGCGAAGGGCCGCCACCCGAAGAAAAGGGTGGTGGTAAGGGAGACCTCGGCTTCGGGATGTCCCTGCAAACTGAAGACGTCGGAGTACGGTGAGGAGAAGCTGCCGTGATACTGGCCGATGGAGGTCGCCTGGTAAAACAGGTTCCACTTTTCCGGCGGCGGGGGATCCTGCGCGGCCAGCCGGGGTATGGCAAACAGGAGGATGACGCACGCGCGAGTCGTAATGATCACAATCTTCTAATATCGCTCAGAGCCGCATGACAATTGGGTGAATCGCGGCGGCATCCCTTGACATCAAATATCTTGACAACGAGATAATAGGAGGACGACATGGGAATGAGCGATTCGAAGCCGGCACGGGGTTTGATGGGCAGGGTCCTGGTTTTCGCCGGCAGCATCCGTGCGGATTCGTACCACAGAAAACTGGCACAGGCGGCCGCGGCTGGGCTGCGGAGCGCGGGGGTTGAGACCACCTTCGCCGATCTCAAGGATTATCCCATGCCGCTTTACGACGGGGATGTCGAAGCCGCGCAAGGCTTGCCCGAACGGGCCAAAGCCTTCAAAGAACTGCTGCAGAGCCACGATGCTTTCGCGATTGCCTCGCCGGAGTACAACGGGTCGTTCCCGGCCCTGGTGAAAAACGTCATCGACTGGGCTTCGCGGCCCGAACCGGGCGAGAAACCGCTGGCCGCATTTCGTGGGAAGACCGCCGCGATCCTGAGCGCGTCACCGGGACCGGGAGGCGGCCAGCGGGGATTGCGCCACCTGCGCGAGT
This sequence comes from Candidatus Sulfopaludibacter sp. SbA4, assembly GCA_900290305.1. Lineage (GTDB taxonomy): Bacteria > Acidobacteriota > Terriglobia > Bryobacterales > Bryobacteraceae > OMOG01. The sequence continues at coordinate 14,063 of OMOG01000220.1, read as the reverse complement.
TGCTGGAGATGATCGGGGTCAACGTGATTCCGGCGCAGCTCGCGATTCCGCGGGCGTTCGAAGCGTTCGATGCGGAGGGCGCACTGATCCGGCCGGAAGACCGGAACGGGCTGGCCCGGCTGGTTTCGGAGCTGGCGATGGCGTTGCGGGAGAAGCGGCAGGCGGCATAACCGGCTCGGCGACACGCGCTACAATCGTGCTTCACCGAGGAGGATATTTGAAACCGATTGTCCTTTGCGCGCTCCTGTTGGGAGCCACATCGCTTGCGCCCGCCCAGGCGCCGGCGCCGAAGATCCAGGCCTTGATCGTCACCGGCCAAAACGGTCACGACTGGCGGGCCAGTACTCCGGTGCTCCGCAGCATACTGGAAGCGACCGGGAAGTTCGAGGTGCGCGTGACGGAAGAATTCCGCGGGGCCGGGCCGGAGACGCTCGCGCCTTACGATGTGGTGATCCTCAATTATTACGAGAGCCGCAAGCCGGAGCTGCGTTGGGGCGAGCGCGCCGAAACCGCCCTGGTGAATTACGTCCGCGGCGGCAAGGGGCTGGTGGTCTATCATTTCGCGATGGCGGCCTTCGACGGCTGGCCGGAGTTCGAAAAAATGTGCGGCGGCAATTGGAGGCCGAACAACGGCCACCACTCCGCCCGCCACGATTTCACGGTGCAGATAAAGGATACGGACCACCCCATCACGCGCGGATTAGAGGCTTCCTATCCACAGGCGAACGACGAGTTGTACGCCAACCTGCGATGGCAGCCGGAGGGCTCCTACCATGTGCTGGCAACCGCGTGGGACGACCATGCGCTGTACCGGCCGAACGAGAAACAGGCCGTTCCGGGGCCGGGATTGAACCAACCGATGCTGTGGACCGTGAATTACGGAAAGGGGCGAGTGTTCGTGACCGCGCTGGGCCACGATCCGGATGCCATGAAAAGCACGGTATTCACCACCACGCTGGCGCGCGGCACGGAATGGGCGGCGCGGCCGTAGTTTGACCAGGGTGCGGGCGTGTCAGATCCGGCTCGGAAGAAGCCTCTCCCGTATTCTTAGAACCGGCCGTTCCACCAGCTTCGCTACGACAATTCCCAGCGTGATGCTGAGAGCCACGTACAAGGCGAACAGGGACGTTCGGCCGACATACGGCGCCAGCCCGGAAACGAAGTGGTCCGCAACCGGCATGTGAAATAGATAGATCGTATAAGAATACGAACCCACAAAGGCGAACGCGCCGATGACTTTACCTTCGCTATGGACGAACCTCAGATAGAAGAGGAGCAATCCGGCATAGCCCACATACAAGAGCGTCAGGCCGATTGTCTGCATGAAACGATGCTCGAATGGATAGGCAATGGCAGGCAACAGGCACAGCAGACTGATGAGCAGTAAGGGCAGGCGTTCATGGGACACCCAATCCAGCTTCTGAGGTTCGAATTCGTGGAAATACGAAATCATGACCCCCAATGCAAGACCGTCGATTCCACGAATGCATCCCGGAAACCATGAGCTTGGATGATGGGTAGAGAAGGCCCAAAGAACTCTCGACAAAAGGCAGATTCCCATGATTGACAGGGAAGCGGCGGGAATGCATTCAAAAGGCGCCGCCTGTTTGCGAAGAGTCAGCAAAACCAGGGCGAACGGCAAAAGCAAATAGAACTGTTCCTCGGTGCCTAAGGACCATAAGTGCGGCCACATGCCGATCCTGTAGTTTTGTACGAAGAGCAGATCGGGCCAGATGGTGCTCCACAAAAGACGGCCGCCCCTGAGCAACTCGTATGCCACGGTTGCAATCAAAAGCACGTAGTACGCGGGATAGATCTTCAGCGCCCGCCGTTCGATAAACCGGCACAGGTGAATTCGGTTGTGGGATTTGTATTCACGGAACAATAGACCGGCAATCAAGAAGCCACTGAGTACAAAGAACAGGTCTACGCCCGTCCAGCCGCAGCGAACCCAGAGCGGGTGCCATGTCACGTGACATCCCAGAACCAACAGGACTGCCACGGCGCGCAACGCATCCAACTGCTTGAGCCGCTTCTTCAATCGGGTGTTCGTCTCCAACCAAACCGGGGAACGCAAGGTGAGCGCCGAACCCACAGTCGATTCACTAAAAAGGTTATCGAGTGCTGCCTTAAAAATGAGCGCTCTCTTTAGTCGCGCAGGGGGGGCTAACTTTTGTGAATGCGCCTGAAGGGTTCCTCGAAGCTCCGATGCCGTGGCCCGCCGGATTTGCTACACTGATACAGGATGAAGGCACCCCACAATGTGCGCCCGTAGCTCAGCTGGATAGAGCGTTTGCCTCCGGAGCAAAAGGTCGGCCGTTCGAATCGGCCCGGGCGTACCACTTTCCAATGTTCTCAACGTGCAGTTGACGTGCAAAACGTTTAAAGTTTTTCACTGCACGCCGCCTTTCGCCGGGGTGTCGGCGAGATTCAGCATGCGGTCGAGTGCGTCCACAGACGTGGCAACAGAAGCCGAGATTTCCTTCATGTATGTCCGCACCGTCTGGTCCGGGCTGCTGTGACGCATCGCTCCCTGTACGTCCTTGACGGTGGCTCCAGTCGCCTGCATCCAGGTTGCGAACGTGCGGCGGAACGCCTGGAAGTTTACGGCTGTGGCCTTATCGCGCCACCGCTCGCCTTTTGGCAGGTTCTTGGGTCGGGATTTCATCAGCCCCGCCCGTATCGCCGCTGGTACGACCACGTCGCGCTCGTAGTTGTGGGCGGAAATCGCCGTGCCTGACTCCGTACGGAAGATGAAGTCTCCGGGCGCGCCCGGCGCTGCGGAGTGCCATTGCTCGATCCATTTCTGAATGTCTGGCGGCAGTCGCACATATCCATTACTGCCCGCGGTCTTCGGGTCCTTTGTCCCGTCGTTGCGGAACGCAATGCTCTCGTCAATTCGAAGCCGGCCGTCTTCTACGTCGTTCCAGCGGAGCGCAAACAACTCACCAGGCCGGAGCCCGAGCGTAACTGCTATGCGGACGATGAGTCGGTCCCGGAACTCCAGTTCGAGCATTAACGCGTTGTAGTCGTCGATCGAGAGAAAGCGCTCGCACGGCTTTTTCGTCGGCGGCATCTTGAGTTTCCGCGCCATGTTCTTCGGAATTATTTCCTGCTCGACAGCTTCCTCGAGGACGGCAGCCAGTTGGACGCGGACCTTTTTCACCACCGAACGGCTGTAAGATTCCGCCAGCGCGTTGAGATGTTTCTGCATCTCGAACTTGTCGACTTCGGTGAGCCGTCGCGGACCGAATGCCGGAATGAGATGGCGCTTCACCACCGAGACAACCGCCGACTTGGTCGCTGGCTCCCATGTCCGGGTGGGCAGATACCGATGTTCCCAAAAGAAGCCGAACGTACAGTCACCTTCGATTGCGCGGAGTTGGCCCGTCTCCTCCTCCACTTTGGCGCGCAGTTTCTCCTCTGCCTCCCATTTCTTGAGCTCCGACTTAAGCCCGATGATCCGGTTGCGGTGGATCCGCTTTTCCTTCCCGTCGATCACCCGGTATACAAACCAGTGCCCTTGCCATTTCTTTACGCGCTTGCCGACGATGGTCAGCCAGCCATTCTGATGTCGGTCTCGTGCCATCGCACTGAATTGTACACCCTGGCGCATCAGATTGCCCTCCGCGCGTCACGTTCACGCTGCTTTTGAATCCACGCGTCAATATCGTCACGGCAGTATCGCAGCAGGGCACCGATGTGCACCACGGGCAACCGGGGCTGCTTGCGTGAGGAGTGATCGCGCACCCAGGCCACCGACACTTGAAGCAGGCGGGCCTGCGACCCAGGTCGCCAAACAGAGTATCCTCGGTCTGCTGTACCCAATCGAGTGTCATCTGGCTGACATCGAGCGGCTTGCGCATCATTCCGACATCGGCGGAAAGAGTCGTCCCACGATCGTTTCGATAATCGCCGTCGGCTGAAACCATTTGCTCAGCAAGGGAATTGTCGTTTCCTCCCGTTTGGTTGCCATCTTCAGATGCATTGTTGGCGCGGGTAAGGTTCCAGTCTTCCAGGCTGTAGACGCCCTCTTTGGATTCCAATTCCCGCGATCGCTTGCTGATCCAGTCCTGGAGGCCGAATCGAAACCACTTCTGTAAGTAGTACGCCAGCCCGATGACATCTCCATCTCCCTCGGTGAACTCCACGGGCGGCGGCCAATCGCGGCATTGAAAGCGCGCTCCCTTTCTCCTTCTCCCGCCGGTACCACATCGAGGAAACCACGGCGACACAGCAAGCGCAAATGCTTATCGCAATCAAACTCCAGACGGCGCCGGACGTCAATGACCCGGAACTGTTTCCGTTTCGCTAGCTCACGGTTAATTACCTCGACAACCTTCTTCACTTTGGCTTTGTAGCAGGGATCGTATCCGTCGATCGCCGCGATCAATTGTTCCATGAGGACATCGTAGATCTCATCCGTCTCCATGCCCTTAAAAGCCAGGTGGAAATGCTTCACCACCTTTTGCATATTCTTCCGAGTCAGGTCGTGACCCTTGGGCAGGAAGTACTTCAGAAACGGCTTGGGGTGTATTCGAAGTCGTTGTGTTTCCGTAAAAACACCTGGTCCCGCGACGCGCATCCCCCCTTTTTTCGCACGCGAAGCCCTCAACCCACCGCCCCGTTCCTGCCGTCAGCACCAAAACTTCGTGTCTGCCCCGGCCGTTAGGTAGCGCGGCGTGGACCAGGCCGGCCACAGGATCGATGCTTCTCCGAGAATGGAATCCCTCCCTGGGTGGGCTCAATCCTGACGATGGAGCGTCAGCCACTTCGATTCTCGGCCGCCGGGCTCTTCCAGCCTGGGAACGCTAAACGCGGCAGACCGGTAGCCGGGATGAAGAAGTCAGGGGAGATCCGTTCCGAGAGCTTCTGCCTTTCGCCGCCGCGTTCAGCGATGAGTTCCCCAAGTGTGGCCTCTTTGGGCGCCATCACCCTGAGCTTCGGAAAGCTCCTCCATATTCTCGCCAGCGATGACAGGTCGCAGGCTGTAATCGCCGGCGGCCAACATAGTGTTCCCTCCAGGACGACCAGTTCAGGGATGAAACCGAAAATGTTTGAAGAGCTGCTCGTTCGAGCACCTCCAGGAGATCATCAACCGGGAGTGGCGGGAACTTCGCGTGGCATGAAGGATTTGTACGCGGGCGAACTTTCAAAAGCAATATACNNGCACTGTTGTTCGCAGATTGCTAACATGTAGATATTCGTGAACGTGGTCAGCAAGACAGGCTTGATGGACCTGCTGCAAGGCAAATCGCAAGACGTACAGAACGAGGCGCTGGCCTGGTACCTGCTGGCTAAGAATGCGGATTGGTCCAGCTTCGCCGCCGTGCGAGAAACATTTCCGGATGCGGACTTCGTGAACGGCCTGCTGGTTTTCAATATCCGGCACAATCGGTACCGCCTGATCGTCTATCCGGTCTTCTCCCGACGCAAGCTCTACCTCAAAGCGCTGCTGACTCATAAGGAATACGATACGAAGGAGTGGCAACATCAATGGCCCTAACCGAAATTAGTCCGCGCAAATACGGCAAATTGCTGGCGACGACCCTCCCGAAGGTCATCGAAAACCGGAAGGAATTCGACCGCTACGTCGCGACGATGGAGCAGTTGGACCGGAGAGTGGAGAACGGCGGATCGCTTAGCCCGGAAGAAAACGCACTCGTGGCATTGCTGGAGCGACTCATCCAAGACTATGACGATCGTGTGGAACTGCCCGACGTCCCTCCGCTTCAGATCTTGCAGTACCTCATGGAACAGCGCGGCCTCCGACAAGCCGACCTGCTGCCTATCTTCGGCTCTCGCAGTGTAACCTCCGACGTGATCAACGGAAAACGGGACTTCAGCAAAGCCCACATTCGTCGGCTTGCCGAGTTCTTCCATGTTTCCCCGCAGGTTTTTCTCTGAGATCTTACGTCATGAGATCTGCAAGAGTGGCCTCTTTCGGCGCCATCGACTTGGTCGACTGGAACGGCTGTGCTGCCTGCGGCGCCGCGTCGCTTCCGACGACCAGCCGTGGAACAGGCTGACGCTGCTTCGCCGCTGCCAACGAGATCATGGTCTTGAGGACTTTGATCAGATCCGTAGCCGGCCGGCGGCAAGCCGAGATCACTTCCATCACTGCCGCCGGTTGCATGGCTGGCGGCGGTACCTGAACCGGCGGTTCGGATCCCTCGATGCCATACGGGACGCACGCGCTTCGACATCCTGGGCGCCCTCCGGTGCCGGTCCCACTTTACTGGCAGGAAACGGAAAGCTATCCAGATATGGGAGGCTTAACCTCACCCGGTCGACAAAAGAGCACACCTCAGACACCTTCTTCCCGGCTATTGTTTGGGACCAGAAATTTAGACTAAACTTAGGGCAGGACCATCCAAGTCAGCGTGCACGAAGCCAAAACCCAGCTTTCGCATCTTCTGGACCTCATCCAGGACGGCGAGGAAGTCGTCATTCACCGACACGGCAAACCGATCGCCCGTCTGGTGCCGCTGGCTCCTGGGGGCGGCCTCCCTTTGGAGCCATGCAGGGCGAGTTCGAGTTGCCGGAAGGCTGGGATCGGCCGCTCTCCAACGAGGAGGCTGATACGTTCTGGGAAGGTAAGTGTGAATCTTCTCGACACCAGCACGCTCCTGGTGGACGTTGGCAATTCCCGACCGCCTATCGCAGCCGGCCCGGGAGGCCATTGCTGCAGGCGAGTCGGTGCTCAGCGTGTCACCGTCGAAAACACAGGGTCAAGCCATTTGTTTTCATACATATCCATGCGCGGCAATTTTTGCCGGATTTTCCCTCCCGCGGTGGCGCCGCCGCCGCGCCCTCGCAACATGCCGGTGATGCCTGGTGATGCCGTTTATGGTACTCCGTTTAACGGTCCCCATGGTATACTGCCCGTTTGATCCGATCCTTCCGCTGCAAGGAGACCGAGAAGCTGTTTCACCGCCAGCAGAGCCGCAGATTCGGCAACATTGGAACCGTGGCACGGCGGAAGCTTCGGTTGTTGGACGACGCCGGGAGACTGGAGGACGTATCGGCAGTTCCAGGAAACCGGCTTGAGGCTTTGGCTGGCGACAGGAAGGGTCAGCACAGTATCCGGATCAACGATCAATGGCGACTCTGCTTCACCTGGCGCGAAGGCGCGGCGGAAGGCGTCGAGATCGTCGATTATCATTAGCGAGGTGAATACAGAATGGCTAACAAGGACCGTCTTCCACCCATCCATCCGGGAGAAATCCTGCGCGAGGAGTTTTTGTCTCCGCTCGGCATGTCGGCGCACGAGTTGGCTATGGAACTGCGGGTGCCTGCAACGCGCATCAACGACATCGTCAACGAGAAGCGTGGCATCACGGCGGACACCGCCCTTCGCTTGTCACGCTATTTCGGCACAACACCCAAGTTCTGGATGAACATGCAGGCCTCCTGGGAGTTGGAGGTGGCGGAAGACCAACTGGGCAATGCGGTGAGACGTGACGTGCTGCCCAGGACCGCATGAGCGTCGATGCTCCCAGAGTAAACTCTGGGATTCCTGAAGTCACGCGAATGCGTGTACCGTCTCATGGCTCCATCATGGACCAATTGCCGCCTGCCACCAATAACAGCTACAGCCGTTCGAAGGGGCCGTACTTGCCCACCTCAGCGAATTGATCATCCAGAAAATCCGGCCAGCCAGCAGTCGAAAAGAGCCACCCGGAAGGAAGAAGCAGGGGATGTTCGCCGGCGGAAGGAATGCGCAAGCCGCTCGACGTCAGCCAGATGACGCTCGATTGGGTACAGCAGACCGAGGATACTCTGTTTGGGCGACCTGGATCGCAGCGAGCGCAATTTACTGTACCTGGTGTTTGTCCGTGAGATGGACCGCAGAGAGATCGCCTCCAGCCTGGGGTGGCGCCTGCGCGCCTTGACTTTTCATACGGCACGTGTTTCTATATAATCAGTGAAACACAAAGAGGCTCTCCGCCAGCGGGAGAAGCTGGCCGCGAACCTTCCTGCTGCCGGCGAGATCTTGCGCGGGTCCTTATTGCGGCGCACCATTCGTCACAAGACAGGTTGCGCGAAATGCGCGACCGGCGGAGGGCATCCCATCTGGGTGCTGACGGTCGGTTATCCGGGCGGCCGCACCAAACAATTTAGCCTCCGCCCAGAATTGAAGCCGCAGGTCGAGCGCTGGCTGAAGAATTACCAAAAGCTGAAAGCCACGCTGGAAGCAATCTGCGAACTGAACCACGTTCTGATCCGGCCCGAAGAGTAGGGCCTTTTTCTTGTACCATATTTGTTTCAGCTATAACGATGAAATTATCCAAACCGGAGACATGCCGATGAACCCCAATTCAACTGCCACTAACACCCAGGTGCCGCTGCACATCCTGCTGCGCAGGCGCCGCCAAGAACTCTCCCTATTCCAGTCGCAAATCGCCGAGGCGCTCCACGTCACCCCGGAATGCGTCGGGCAATGGGAAAGCGGCCACCGGCGCATGGAGCTCTCCAAGCTTCCACGCATCGCCCAAGCCTTGCAGATGGACGCCAAGGAATTGTGCGTCAAAGCGCTCGCGGAGTTCCACCCCCTGGTCTATGCGACCCTGTTCGGCAAGGACGCCGCCCCGTCCAAGATCCAGCAGGCGTCGGTGTAGCACTTTACGCGCTCCGCCGTTCGACCGGTTCCGCCGCCGCCCGGAACCGGTCGAAATCGTTGTTGGCGGCCTGGGAAAGCTCGAAGAGTTTGCCCAGCAGGTCTTCCGTCCCGGAAAACTCGATATGCAGGTGGCCCGCTTCCAAGGCTACTCCCGGCGCCAGGTCGGCCAGTTTCCGGCTGCATGCATCGGGCTGCACGGGGACCTTCACGCGCGCTGCCGTGCGATGCCGGCGGAGTTGATCGACGGCGTGGTCCAGAAGTTCTTTGCGCCGGCTTTCCCGCTGGAACGGTTCCCCATCGGCCAGGCGCCGCAGGTGCTCGATCAGCAGATGCCGGTCGACCAGGAAGGTCCGGCCGGCCTGGTAGCCGCCGAAGCGGTGCAGCAGCTCGATCGCCTGCCGGCGCCGCAATCCGAACAAGCGTTCGATGATGGCGCGGTCCACCACCGGCACGTCGAACGTTTCCAGTAACGACACGATCTCCGGAATCTGCAACAACCATAGGGCTTTGGCGGGCATCGGGACGGTCTCCCCAGCCTCATTATGTTGCCGCACAGTTGTGCCGGGAAAGGGTCTTTCTAGTGTATGATAATGCCGCTTATCAATCGCTGAGCCTGCCTAACTGGCAGACCGTTCCCTTCCCGTATGCGTCGCCGTAGAGTCGGATTATGGGGTCGACTGCGGTCATGGTCCGTGAAGAGGGGCACCAACGGCACTATGATGGCTGGAGAATCATCACCTCACTGGTACTGGATGGCCTCTCTTCCCGTCACACGCGGCGCGCGTACTCTCAGGCTCTCGACGAGTTTCTGATCTGGTTCCACGACGACCCCAGCCGCGAGTTCAACAAAGCCGCCGTTCAAAAGTACCGCGCGGAGTTGGAGACCAAGGGCCTGGCGCCCGCCAGCATTAACGTCCGCCTGTCAGCCATCCGCCGCCTGGCTCTCGAGGTTGCCGACAACGGGGTGATGGCACCGGAGCTTGCGGCGGGCATTGCTCGAGGAGATGACCGTGTTTTCAGTCACCCCAAGGGCCAGCCCTGTTGGTCAGGAACCCAACTGCCAGAACGAGTCGGCTTGCCGACACTATCGATTGCCCAGTTCAGCGGGCCATTTTCCAGTACTTGCTAAAGGGCTGGCTGGCTTTTCAGCCTGTTCGTCAACAGGCGCGGCAAACTGCCGGTGGGGTCCAAGCACGAAGCTGGCGGGAGGCGAACTGCCTGGACGCCACGTCCTCATTACCATGTTTGGGGTCGAGTGCGGTTTTAGGGAGGGGGCGCTCAGTACGGATCGACCCAAGGTCGTATGAACACGCGCGAAGGCCGTTGGAAGGGCAATTAGGCGAATCGAGCTGTTGAGAATATTTACAGAGACCGGGGTTTTGAGAAATCGAGGTGTGCCCCTGCCCGCCCGTCCGAGTTTGCCTTTTGGCGAGACACGTTGTACCCTGTACGCTCTGGCGCCCGAGCGCAGACTCCCACCAGCCAATGTCGACCCGCGCCTCGCCGGCAGTCTATCTCGGTCTCCTTACGATGATCGCCGCCTACGCGGTCTTTCAGGACGGGGGTGTTCCGCTCTTCGACTGGAACCTTTGCATGCTGGCCCTCGGCCTGCTTGCAGCCGCTTACGCGTTCGATTCGATCGCCGATCCCGGCCCGCCCATGGACCGCACCCTGCGCCGGGCGGTGCTGCTATTTGTCCCCTATGTGGCATGTCAACTGCTTCCGCTGCCCATGTTTCTGCTCCGCGTCCTTTCCCCCACCCGTGCCCACCTGGCCGGCGCTCTGGCCAACGTGATGCAGCCCGTGACGTTTGCCCCGCTCAGCATCGCGTCATCCTTGACCGTTGCGAACCTTCTGCGAGTCGCCGCGTACACCCTGGTGTTCCTCCTGGCGCGTGGACTGGCGGGACGTTTATCCACCCGGCCCTGGACGCCGGTGGTTCCGATCCTGATCCTGGCAGCGCTCGAGGCCGTATTGGGAATCGTGCAAAGCGCAGCCGGCGCCGACTTCGCTCACGGAACCTATATGAACAAGAACCATTACGCGGGCCTGCTGGAGATGGCTCTCCCGCTGGCCGTGATGTGGGGAATCGGGCGCCTGTTCGGCCGCGGGTCCGGCAGCTTTTCCTCCGCTCTCCCCGCGATCCAGTTCAGCGCCCTTCTTTCGGTTGCCGTCCTGATCTTCATCGCCATCCTTTATTCCCTGTCGCGGATGGGCTTTTCGGCCGCGCTGTTCTCGTTGTTTGTCATGGCTGGGGTGGCGCTTGGCACGCGGCTGCCGCGCCTCCATACCTACGTCGCGGTCGCCGTGCTCGCCGTTCTGTTTGTGGTGAGTTTCGTCCTGCTGCCCCCGGAAGCACTCATCGCCGAGTTTGCCAAAATCGTCCCCACGGAAAACTTCGGCGGCGACGGACGCTTCACCATCTGGCGCGACACCGTGCACCTGATTCGCGCTTATCCGCTTTTCGGGTGCGGCTTCGGCACCTTTGACGTCGCCTTCCTGAAATACCAGACCGGGGTGGTGGACCTGGACTTCGCCTTCGCCCACAACGATTTCCTCCAGCTCGTGGCCGAGCTGGGCGTGGTCGGCTTTCTGATTCCCACCGCGATCATACTCATGGTTCTGCTGCGGGCCCTGCGCGCCGCCGAGAGCCGGGGAAACGCGCAGGTCCGTTATCTGGGCATCGCCTGCATCGGCACCTTCTCCGCGCTGCTCCTGCACAGCCTGGTGGATTTCAACCTCTATATACCAGCCAACGCCCTGGTGCTCACGTGGATTGCGGGGATCGCATCCGCCCTTCCGCTGCCATCCCGGTCTCCGGGAGCCGATTCCGGTACGAGCCGGATGCCGCTTCGAAAACTGGCCATCGCCCTGGCCGCCCTGCTGATCGTCTACCCGGCGGCTTGGATTGTGTTCCTGTCCAGATTCCACACCGACCGCCGCGCGGAGCGACTCTTCTGCCGGGTAGGGATTTGCGACACCGACGCGGTGCTGGCCGCCGGCCAATCGCAGAATTCGGCCGCGCCCCCGCCCTCGGCGGCCGATGCCCGGGAGTTTCTGCGCCGGGACCCGGCCAATCCGCACCGATGGGCAGATTTGGCGGAATCCCTGATGGCGGCCGGCCAGGTGGACAGTGCCACGTACTGCTTCGCGCGCGCCCTGGATCTGGGTCCGAATATCCCACCCGTCCTGTGGCGCGCGGCGGTGTTTTACGCGGGCCAGGGCGAGACCCGCAAGGCGCTGCAGAACAGTTCCCGCCTGCTGCGAAAGTCCACCCTCGACGACCGCGCGGTCTTCGACTGGTATACCGACCGGGCCTTCCCTTTCGAAGAGATCCTGCAGTATGGGATTCCGCCGGACCCCCGTCCGACCCGTTTCTATGTTCGCTACCTGATCGCGAGCGGCAACGTTGCCGGCTCCGTACGGGCCTGGAACCTGGCCCTGGCACGAGGTTTCGCCGACGACGAGCTGGCCAGGGACTTCCTGAATTTCCAGATGCAGCAGAAAGCTTACGAGCAGGCCGCGGGCTCCTGGGCGGCTTACCTGGGTCCGCGCCGGAATGGCTATCGTGAATCCAACTGGCTGTACGACGGCGATTTTGAAGCCGCCCCATCTGGTACGCCGTTCGACTGGCAGATCGACCGACAGCCTGAGGTTGACGTCGCGCGGGACGAACACGTGGCGCATTCGGGCTCACGCTCCCTGCGGATTCGCTTCCGCGGCGGATGGAACCTCAGTTACGCGAACATCCGGCAGATCGCGGTAGTCCCGCCGGGTTGGTACCGGTTCGAGGCTTACGTGCGGACGGAGGACCTGACCACGGACCAGGGAATCGGTTTCCGCATTTTCGACGCCGAGAATCCGAAGCGTCTGGATGTCCGCACGGAGCAGTTGACGGGCACACATGAGTGGACCCGAATCGAACTGAAGTTCCTGGCGCCCCAGGAGGCACGGCTTCTCCAGGTGCAAGTGGTGCGGCCGCAATCCGGCAGGATCGACAATCAGATCCGCGGGACGGTGTGGATCGACTCAGTGAAGCTGGCCGCGGAAGGCAATTGAAAGCAGTTCCGGATTCGTGTTCAAGGCCTCTCGGAATTAACCGATAAGGAGGCCATGGATAAGAAACTCGCGATCCGCATCGGACATCGACTTCAAAAAGACTTACGGGTTGTATTACCTTTCTTACTGGCCGTATCCCTTCACGGGGCCACCTACTACGCCGCGCCGGCCGGGTCGGCCTCTTGCAATGGCTCCCAATCCTGCCCGTGGGACCTGCAGACCGCACTGAATAAGCCGCTGCTGGGCGGCGACCAGTTGCTTTTGGGCGGCGGGATCTACGCCGGGAACTTTACCTCGTCACTCAACGGCAAGGGCACGCAGATTGTCGTCGAACCTGCCGATCCGACCTTTCTACCACGCATCAATGGCTCTCTGGGGTTCTTCTCGGGCGGATATGTTACCGTTGAAGGAATCGAGTTCTTCAACTCCAACACGAACCGGAGCCTGACGACAGAACCGGATTGCCTGACGCTCGAAGCGCCCTCGGTCAACTTGATCCACGACATCATCCACGACTGTGGGTCGGATGGCGTGGGCTTCTGGTCGTCAGACCCGAATTCGACTGCCTATGGCAATATCATCTACTACAACGGGTACAACGCCTCCGACCGGGGACACGGACACGGTATCTATGTCCAGAACGCGGCGCCGGCAACCAAGCTGATCCAGGACAACGTCATTCTGAACCAATTCGGCTGGGGCATCCAGGCGTACACCGAGGGCGGGAACATCGACAACATCACACTGCGCGGGAATATGCTCTCGATGAATGGGTGTATCTCCACGGTCGGGTGTAATGAAAACATCATCGTGGATGGCTACGTGGTGGCGCACAACGATGTGCTCGACTCGAATGTCGCATACTACCCGGCTGGCGGCAGGCCCACAAACGTGGACCTGGGCTTTTATTCCGGCGTCGCGAGCGCGAAGATCACGAGCAACTACATCGTGGGAGGCGCATACTCCTTCAACCTGCGGGGCAGCGCCACAGTCACCAGTAACTACATCACCACACCGGTCCTGGACTTCAACACCAGGTCTTTCCCGGCGAACACTTACTCCGCGCCATCGCTGGCCGTAGTCGTAAGACCCGACCTGTACGAGCCGGGGCGGGCCAATGTCGCGGTCCTGAACCTCGCCAAGCAGGCGGTGAAAAGCGTTACCGTCCCGGTCGCCGCCCTCGGGTATGCCAACGGGTCGTGGGTGATGGTAGCAACCGCGGAGGACTACTACGGAGCGCACCGCAGCTTCCAGGTTTCCGGAGGGGCCATTACGCTGCCACTGACCGGGTGGACGGTTGCCGCGCCGATCGGCTGGAAAGCGCCGGCCAGTACGTTGCCGGCATTCGGTATGTTCGTCCTGCGCCGGTCGTTCTGACGGG
>OMOG01000789.1 GCA_900290305.1 Candidatus Sulfopaludibacter sp. SbA4 | reverse complement strand
ATCCTGATGGTGGTTCTGGCCGATTACATGATGACCACCGCCGCGTCGGGCGCGGACGGTGCGGCGTGGCAGGCCGGGCCATGGAAGGTGACGCGGGGCAGCGGAGCGCCAATCCATGTCAACTCGGTGAGCCGGGAGTCCATTCCTGTGGGGGCGACGGACTACCAGGTGGGCTACGGGCTGACGACGTATCGCGATGACATTCTGGACGTGGATCACCGCATCTACCTTACGCTGGCCGAGAACATTGGCAACCTCGAGATGCTGAGCATCACGGGTCCTTCGGGAGTGAGCTTCGCGCTGCCGTTCAGCGACCGTTACCTGGAGACACCGGCGATCCACCTGAACCAGGTGGGATACAATCCGCGGGCGGCGCAGCGGTACGCGTATTTCTCCNNGCTGGATGGGGGATGGGGGCGCGCTCCCGCTGGCGAATTTTCCGGCCACGGCGGATGTTCTGGCCACCAACGCCGACGGATCGGCGCCCGCGGTGATCGCGACCCTGCCGGTAACGGTGCGGTCGGTGCTGGACGCCGAGGCCAATAGTGAAGTGAGGCAAATCGACCTGTCCAGTATCCCGGCGGCGGAGGGCCGGGCGCTGCGCGTTCGGCTGCCGGGGATCGGGGTGTCGTGGCCCACGGCCATCAGCCAGGCCAGCGCGTTTCAGGCCTTCTACACAGTGACTCGGGGGTTGTTTTTGAATCGCTGGGGAGGCAACCTGCTGCCGCAACTCACACCATGGTCGAGGCCTCCCGACGACCACCAGGTCTATACCGGCGAAATGGCGGACTCAGACTTGTCACAGACGGAGTTCTACCCTAAGAATACGCCGCTCACCGGGGCGCGGCAGGTCACGGCGGGCTATCACGATGCCGGAGATTTCGAACAGCGGCCGATGAGCACGGTGGTGCCGCAATTGCTGATGCGAGCGGTGGAGCTGAGCCCGCAGTCTTTTGTCGACAAACAATTGAATATCCCGGAAAGCGGCAATGGCATTCCCGATCTCCTGGACGAGGCGCTGTGGGGCGTATCGTTTTGGGAGCAGATGCAGGAAAGCGATGGAGGGGTACGAGCGGGTCTGCAGTCTTACCAGTTTCCGCTGGGATTCTACCTGGCGAGCGACGATCAGTTGCCCTACTGGACGTTTTCGCGCGATGCGAACACGACGGCGCGGGTGGCGGGGGTATTTGCCCAGGCGTCGCGGCTGGTCTCGGCGTACGATGCGGCGCGAGCAGCGGACCTGCGGCAGCGGGCCGTCATGGCGTGGAACTATGCGACGGCCAACGGAGCCAGCCCGCCTTACCGTCTCTACGCCGCGGGCGAACTGTATCGCCTGACCCAGGACCCTTCCTTTAAGGTTGCGTTCGAAACGGCGTGGAATGCGATGGGAAAATACGGGGCCTTCAGCAACTTTGCCACCGCGCAGCTCCTGGAGAACGACTACCAGAACGGGACGCGGGCTATGCCGGATTACCTGCAGAGCTACTTGCAAGGTCTCGCGCCGTCGAGCGCCATCACGGCGGCGGCCAATGCGGGGTTTTCCCAATTTGCGGGCGTGGCCGTGAGCATGACCGCGAACGAGCACGCCTATCGCAACGCGCGTCCGGAATCGTACCCGGTGGATTGGGGGCAGGGCACCTCGGTGGTCCGATTCCTGGACACAGTGATGGCGCGGATGCAGTTGGGAGGGCTCACGGCGAGCGTGCAGCAGCAATACACCGATGCGCTGAGCCTGGCGGCGGATTATGTGCTGGGGGGCAATCCGAACGGGCTGGTGTACATTACGGGGCTGGGGTCGCGGAATGTGCAGGAGCCTCTGCACCAGGATTCCCTGGTCTTCATCAAGGAAGGCTACGGGCCGATGCCTGGCATTCCGGTGTTTGGGCCTGCCGAGTCGGCTCCCGCCGAACCTTACGAGCTGCCGGCGGTCGCCGCATTCTATCCGGGATTCAGCCAGCGGCCGGAGGCACTGCGGTATGCGGATGTCCACACGGTGCCCATCTTCAACGAGTTCAGCGTCTGGGAAATGCAGGCGCCGGAGACGGAGTTGTTTGCGGTGCTGCTGGGGCAGCCGACCATGCCCACCCCGGCGCCGCCGCCCGCACTGGTCAACCTGGCGGCGGCCGCCGCCGGTATCGGAAGCAGCCAAACGATCACGGTGACCTTCAACGCCCCCGGCGGTTATCAGACTCTGGACGTGGTCAACGTGCTGATCAATACCGCCCTCGACGCGCGCCAAGCCTGTTACCTGGCTTATTCGCGCCCCTCGAATACCCTCTACATTGTCGCCGATAGCGGGGACGCCACGCAGATTTCGGGCAAGGTGATGAACGGTACCGGGACCGTGGGCAACAGCCAATGCACAGTGGCGCTGGCGGGGTCGTCGGCCGCGGCCAGCGGCAACACGCTGACGCTGGTGCTGAATGTGAGTTTCGCGGCGTCGTTCGGGGGCAACAAGGTGGTGTACGCCGCCGCGCGCGACCTGGCGCAGGGAAATTCGGGGTGGCAGGTTGCGGGAGTACAAGGCGTGCCGCCGCTGCCCGCGATGTTTCCGAACCCGATGGGGATGAGCCCGGCCGCGGGGAGCAGCCCGGCGGCGGCGATCAGCTTCACGTACCAGGACCAGAGCAGCGCGACCAACCTGCAAACGGTGTGGGCGCTGATCAACACGGGGCTCGACGGCCGCGGCGCGTGCTACGTGGCGTATTACCGGCCGGGCAACCAGTTGTACCTGATTCCCGACGATGGCGACGGGACGCAGGCGGCCAACATCGTGCTGGCGGGGAACAATACGATCGGCAACAGCCAGTGCACGATCTCGGCCGAGGGGGCGAGCGTGCAGACGAATGGGAACACGCTGGTAGTAACGCTGCCGGTTACGTTCAAAACGGGGTTTGCGGGATTCAAGGGAGTGTGGCTGGCGGCGCAGACGATGGGGGCCGCGCAGACCAGCGCGTGGCAGGCGCTGGGGGCGTGGGCGGTGCCGGGGCAGTAGGAGATGGCCCGGCCGCCGTAAAGGAATCCTGTACAATTTGGAAGGGGCGCAGATGACCGAAACTACTTATACCAGCTTGCGTGAGAACCTGGCCAGCGTTCTGGATCAAGTGGTGGATCAACAGGAAACGGTCATCGTGCGGCGCAGGGGGTCGCGAGATGTTGCTCTCATTCCGGCTGGTGAACTTGCGGGGTTAATGGAGGCCGCTCACCTGCTCCGGTCGCCACGAAACGCGCGACGTTTGTTGACAGCGCTCGATCGGGCCGGCCGGCGCAGAGGGAAACCGGAGAGCGTCGCCGCACTGCGGCGAGAGATCCTCGGTGAAGCGGGACGTTAAGCTCCGTTTCTCACAATTCGGATGTGGTGACGTGGCGCAAGCACTCATGCCTGCCGGGGTCGGGCACTCATGCCGACGCCTGCCGTGGACACGGTGGCGGCATCCGCAAACACGTGTCGAGACGAATCTCGACACGGCAGGCATGAATGCCTGCGCCACATCGGCTGCCCGGGTTTAGTCAAGGCGGATCACACAGGAACACCGCTGACGTTACAGACTCACTGACCAGTAAGTGCTGTACACTTCGTTGCGCACCTGGTAGAAGGGCTTCAAGCGGATGGGGCCGGCGGTGGTCTGGTATTGGAACTCGAGCGGATTACCGGGAACCGGGCGGGCCGAAAGGAGCGCGCCGGTGGGGGCCGCGAGGCCGGGCGGCGGGTCGATGGCCACCATTAGCAATGGGCCCCACATCAGGGCCACGGTTCGCGGATTGCGGTCGTCGATGGGGACGGTCCGGAAGGTGAAGGGCAGAGTCAGTTGGACTGAGTCGTTCTTTCGCCACTTGCGGCGGATGGAGGCGAAGGCTCCGGGCGCGGCGTCCACCGATTTCCCGTTCACCAAGATGCGCGCACGGTGTCCGGCCCAGGCGGGGATGCGGACGTGCAGCGTGAATTCGACGCTGGTTTGCGGGATGACGCGCAGCTCCACCTCTTCGCTGGTGGGGAAGGCGGTGTGCTGTGCGATGGTCACGGGCACGCCGTTCACGCTCCAGCGCACTTCGGATTCGGCGAACAGGTTCACGTAGATCGACTCGGGGCCGCGGAAATAGAGATTGAGGGGATAGTCGGCTACCGATTGCAGGAGGGTGCCCGCGCAGCACGGCCACTTGCGCTTGTAGTAGCCCTTGCGGGCTTGCGCGTGGTAATCGGAGTAGTAGAAATACTCGCCATCGGCGCCGGGGTCGATGGCGCCCAGGACGGTGTTGAGGAGCACGCGCTCCAAGCCATCGCCGTAGCGCGCATCGGCGGTGAACGCAAGCAGATAGCGCGCCAGCTTGGAGTGGGCGTAGTAGCCGCAGGGCGTTTCGAAATGATCGTGCGTGGAAGCCAGGCTGGCCGCCAGTTCGCCCTGGTGCGGCCGGACGAAGGTTTCCTGGGGAGCCCAAGCTCCGGACGCATACTGTTGGGTCTGCTCCAGCATGTCCCACGCGTTGCGAATGGCGCGCAGATATTTCGGGGCGCCGAGCATCTCGTAGGCCTTGGCGCCGGAGCTGAGCGCGATCGCGTGGCTGTAGCCGTGTTTGCCGGGAAGGACATTACGGCCCGCGGCGAGGGGATCGAACAGATCGACATCCAGGAGATAGCGCTTCGCCATGTCGAAGTACCGGCGGTCGCCGGTGGCCTGGTAGACGCGGAAGAGATTTTCGGGGAGGATGTAGGGCTCGTCATAGGGGGCCTGTTTGGGACTGTCAGGGCCGCGATCGTACACGTGGCCGGGAATGTAGGGCGCGGCTCCGGCGATGACGCGCGGCAGGAGGCGGCGGGCCTGGTCGCAGGCAATCAGCGATGCGGCGTCGAGGAGGCCGATCTCGTATTTGTCGAGGATGTAGCAGGGCCAGGTGGTGGAGGCTTTGGCGGCGGCGAAGGGATAGTCGTTGGCTCCGAGGGTGGCGGCATATCCGCTCACCAGGGCCTGGGCTTTGGCGGCGGCCGCGGCATCTTTCGTATTCGCGGCTACGCGGGACAATCCGGAGATGAACTGGCCGATCAGGTGTCCGGGGACGAAGCCATCGGCATCGTACCAGCCGCCCATGTCGTCGCCGGGGGCCGGCAGTCCGGCGCGCTGGCGGTAGACCTTGAGCAGGCGGTCGTTATCGAGGGCGAGATAGTGGCGGCGGAGGCGCTCCAGTTGGGCCGCCATGGGGCCGCCGGAGAGCGACACGCCGGCATAGGCAAACTCGGTGAGCTTCGGGCGTGCGGGGGCGGCGTGGGCGAGCGGCAGCGAGGCGGCGGCGGCCAGGAAGGTCCGGCGGGTCATGCCATTCGAGAATATCCGCGTGATAGGCTGTGGTCAAGCGCGGGAGGCAGGAGACATGGCATCAGTACCTAACGCGGACGAGCCGGAACTCGATAGGAAAGGAAATTTCACCGCGGAGGCGCGGAGGCACGGAGACAAGCGCGGAGAAAGACAGAGAGAGAACCTGAGAGAACGGAGGGAGCGGAGGTTCTCCGGCGGCAGGGGGACGGGGGCGTTCCGCGCGGACCAGGGGTCCGCCCCACTGGCGGGTCAGGAGGAATTTTCCTCACGACCGCTAAGGGCGCTGCGGAAGACACGGAGAGAAGCAAAGCCAAAACCTGAGAGCGCTGAGGTAGCAGAGAGCGCTGAGAAGGCCACGCCCGATGGCGTGGAAGGATGTTGCCGATTTCAGGTTCGCGATACGTTGGAGTCGAGCGTCGACACGAGCGGGGGACGGACCCGGCGCCGGGAGCGTCTCTGGCGGCGAAAACTTCGGGGGGGCGAGGAGCGCCGGCTGAAAGCCGGCGGCAGCCAAGATTGGCTGGCCGGCTGAAAGCCGGCGGCAGCCAAGATTGGCTGCCCCACAAGCCTCAGAGTCAGTGGGTTGTCCAGGGGGTTCTCACGGTGGTCCTGATGGGTGTGGTGGCGATGCTGGCGGCCCCGCCGGCGGGGACGGTCAACTCGATCGGGATGGCGATGGTGCGGATCGAGCCCGGCACGTTCGCGATGGGGGTGGATTCGACGCCGCTGCCGAAGAGCCTCACCGCGGGGGCCAATGGCGTGGTGTACGACCGCACCAGCGCCAACGGCGACTACGACGAAAGTCCCGTCCACAGGGTCACGCTCACACGGCCGTTCTGGATGAGCGTCACGGAGGTGACCGCCGGGCAGTTCCAGAAGTTTCGTCCCGGCTAT
>OMOG01000192.1 GCA_900290305.1 Candidatus Sulfopaludibacter sp. SbA4 | reverse complement strand
GGGGTTGCCGGCGAGACCGTGGTGATCGGGGTGAACGGCGGGCCGCCGATGCTGCTGAAGAATCGCCGGGCGCGGAGAATCACTGGCTGGGGCTCAAGCTGGAAGGCGTGCACGCAAATCGCGCGGCGATCTACATAGGGGTCAAGGAAGGTTAGCCATGCCCTCACTCGACGAACCCGCGCGCTTTTCCGTTCCTTTCCCCAGGAACTTGACCAACTCGCGATTCACTTCCTCCGCGTGCGTCCACGTGATGCAGTGCGGCCCATCCTTCACCACCACCAGGCGAGCCCCGCGAACCAGCTTCGCCGTCCGCGCTCCCGAGGCGCCGATCGGCACAATCCCGTCCGCATCCCCGTGAATCACCAGCGCGGGCACGTCGACGCTGGCCAGGTCCTTCCGGAAGTCCTCGTGCCATGTCGGCACGCAAGCCACGCTGGCCGTAGCCGAGGCGCCGACCGCGACGTTCCAACTGGATTGGACGGCCTGCTCGCTGACGCGCTTGCCCAGCAGAAGATCGGTGTTGTAGAAGTTCTTGAAAAACTGGGTGAAGAATGCGTAGCGGTCCGCGGCGACGGCCTTCCGGATCCCTTCGAAGACCCTGCCGTCCACGCCCTCCGGGTTGTCCGCCGTCTTCAGAAGGAATGGCGGCACCGACGAAATGAACACCGCATGGCTCACGCCCTGCGATCCGTACTTCCCTATGTAGCGCGCCACTTCGCCGCCCCCCATGGAGAAACCGGCCAGCGCGAAGTCCGATAATTCGACCTGCGTCACGAGCTTGTGCAGGTCCTCGGCAAAGGTATCGTAGTTGTAACCGGTGGTGGGCTGGCTGGACCGTCCGAAACCTCTGCGATCGTAGGTAATCACACGGTGACCCGCGGCCAGCAGCGCGGCGGTCTGCTTCTCCCAGGAAGCGCCGCTCAGTGGATATCCGTGGATCAGGACAACCGGCCTACCCGAGCCGTGGTCCTCATAGTAAAGGTCGATGTTGCCGGAGTTTTCCTTCCCGACAGTGACGTACGGCATTGAGCTTTCTCCTTTCTGTACACACCTTGAAGTTGATAATGTTTAGATGCCCGGGGTCTCTCCGAGGCTCGGAGGCTGTGTGCGATTCCGCATGAAACTACATGCCGCGGCTGCGCTCCCCCGGCCCCCGGCCCCTTCTTCTACTCCTGCCGCAGCACCTGCATGGGATCCACGCGGGCCGCCCGCCGCGAGGGAATCCATGCCGCCGCGAGGGCAACCGCCAGCAGCATGACCACGGCGCCGGCGAACGTCCATGGGTCTTTGGCCGAGACGTGGAACAGCATGCGCTCCAGCAGGCGCACGGCAAACAACGATCCGATCGCCCCCAGAACCGTTCCCGCGGCCGTCCAAAGCGCCGCCTGGCCCAGCACCATCCGGGCAATCGCACCGGGCGTGGCGCCCAACGCCATGCGCACCCCGATCTCCTGCGCCCGCTGCGCCACCAGGAACGAGATCACGCCATAAAGGCCGATGGCCGCCAGCAAGACTCCCAGGCCCGCGAAAATTCCCAGCAGCAGGGCATTGAAGCGCGGCCGCTCCGCCATCTTGCCAACCCGCTGGTCCATGGTCTCGATGGTCACCGGCAAGGTCGGGTCGAGCGCGGCGATTTCCCCGCGCACCCATTTCGCCATGGCCTCGGGCCGCATATCCGTGCGGATGATCGCCGTCGCGTTGGCGGCCACGTTTTCCGGAGAGTGTTTTCGAGGCACGTAGTATTCCGGATTTTCTCTCTCGATGAGGCCGCTGTTCTTCACGTTTCCAGCCACCCCCACCACCGCCAGCCACTCACCCCGCCGCCCCGGCCGGATTTGCTTGCCTATGGGATTCTCCCCGGGGAACATGCGGCGGGCCAGCGCGTCGCTGATAATGACCACGTTGCAGTTCAGATCGCGATCCACTTCCTGGAACGTCCGGCCTTGCAGGATGGGAATACCGAGCACCGCGAAATAGCGCGGTGTCACCAGCCGCCACACCACCATGCCGCCCGTTCCGTCCGTGAATTGCGGCCGGCCCGCCACGTCGATCGCCGCGTACAGCATGGACCCCATGGAGTTGCCTGAGGGCGGTAGCGACTCGGCCACGGCCACGTCCGCAACCCCCGGAATGCGCCGCAGGCGCTGCTCCATTTCTTCGAAAAAGGCCAGCCGTTGCGCCGTCTCCGGGTACGACGCGCGCCCCAGCGTCACGGCCGCCGAAATGGTGTTGCCGGTCCGCATACCAAGAGGTTGGTTCTCCAGGTTCCACAGGCTGCGCAGCAGCAGACCGGCGCCCGCCAGCAGCACCAGCGAGACCGAGATCTGCACCGCCACCAGCCATTGCCGGAACAGGTGGCGTCCCGCCAACGCCGACCGGCCCGCTCCCAGTGTTTGCACTCGTGGACTCTGCAATGCCAGCGCGAGGCCGAACAGGACGCCGCAACTCAGCGACAGCAGCAGCGTGAACGCCAGCACCCGCGGATCCAGCGCCGCCTGGTCCAATCGCGGGATCCCTTCGGGCGCCATCGCCACGAAAAAGCGCAGCAGCACAAAAGCCAGGGCGCATCCCGCGGCGCCTCCCATCAGCGCCAGCAGCGTGCTTTCGGTCAGCACCTGCCTCACCAGCCGCCCACGGCCGGCCCCCAACGCGGCGCGCACCGCCAGCTCTCGTTCCCGCGTGGCGGCCCGCGCCAGCAGCAGGTTCGCCACATTGGCGCAGGCGATCAGCAGCACCGCCAGCACCGATCCCATCAGGACCCACGACGCCAGCCGCGAGTCCTGGATCTGCCGGTCGCGCAGCGGCCGTACGCGGAGCTTGACATCCTTCCGGAACGACCGGGTCACGGCCTTGAGCGACTGATTGAAGAGCGGCTGCAATGCCGCCGCGGCCTGCGCCTCGCCGATCCCCGGCTTCAATCGTGCCACCGCGTAGAGGGGCATCGCCAATCTTCGCGAGCGCTGTTCCGGCTCATCCAGCACCTGCGGAAGGAGAACGTCCACCCGCTCGAGCGTCGGCAACTCGAATTCCGGCGGCAGGATGCCGGCAATCGTCACCACCTGGCCGTCCAGCGGCATGGTCTTGCCCACCGCGCCCGGATCTTCGCCGAACCGGCTTCGCCACAGCGCGTTGGAAATGAGCGCCGTCTTGGGCGCGTTGGGCCGCTCCTCGGCGCTGGTGAAGTTGCGGCCGGCAATCACTTCGGTCCCCAGTGTCGGCAAGAGTGTGGAGTCCGCCCGGGCACACTCCAGCCGCAGGGGCTTGGTGTCGTTGAGGTCGCAGGCCCTCACACCCACGATCCACGATCCCATCGATTCAAAAGGCGTCTGGCTGGCGCGCCAGTCCAGGTAGTCGTAGCTCAGCATGAATTCCTGGGGGATGATGGGCGCTACCATGCCGAAGGAAACCAGGCGGTCGGCCTGGCGATAAGGAAGACTGCGGAACAGGATCCGGTCGACCACGCTGAACACGGCCGTTCCAGCACCGATGCCGAGTGCCAGCGCCACAATGGCCGCCGCGGCGAAAGTGCGGCTCCGCATGAGACACCGGGCGGCGTAGCGCACATCGTGGAAAAGGATCGCGAGATGTCGCTTTATGGTCATATTTCTCTAGAAACCACGAGCCGCGAAAAGTTCCAGGAGCCGACTGCCCATAATTTCGACACCGGCTCTCGGGATCTCAAACTCCGCAATGTGGGGCCAACGCCACTTACGTTGGGATTTTGCACAAATTGTGGGGCGGGCAATCTTGCCCTGGGGTCCCCTCTGGGGACGCCTTTCAGGCGGCTCTTAGAGGCCGTGGGCGAGTTTTTCGTGCCCGGCAAGCGCCGGCTGAAAGCCGGCGGCAGCCAGGATTGGCTGCCCCGCAAGTGAAGTCCTGGCTTGACTTTTTTCTGGAGCAGTGTATATATAGTTTAGGGTTCAAACGAAATCAGGAGTTGTTGTGTCAAGAGAGGTTAGGACCAAGAGAAGGGTTTTCTTCGCCGTCCCTTGCGCAGCCCAGGTTCTTTACGGATCGCTCACCGGGAACGTGCTCGATCCTGGCGGCGCCGCCGTTGCCGGCGCCAAAGTGGAGCCCCTCGACGTTGGCACAATAGCGGAGGCAAATCTATGTCGATTCATCGCATTCGAGTGTCTGTTGTCGTAATCCTCCTGGCGATCGCCGGGCTTTCTCATCGCGCACAAGCCCAGGTGCTTTATGGATCGCTGACCGGAAATGTGGCCGATCCAGCCGGCGCGGCCGTGCCGGGGGTCCACGTGGAAGCCTTGAACCAGGGCACCAACGTCAAGAGCGAGACCGACACCGATATACGTGGCATCTACCGTTTCACCAACCTGCAAGAAGGTCTCTACAAAATCACCGTCACGGCTAAATCGTTCCAAACTTTCATCGAAACCGGCATTCTGGTGCAGGTCAGCGCGGTGCGGCGCGTGGACGTGCAACTCCAGGTCGCGACCGTCACCCAGTCGGTGGAGGTCTCGGCCTCTTCGGTCGTGCTGCAAACCGACAAGGCCGATATCCATGCGGAGATTTCGTCGCAGGAAGTGGAACAGTTGCCCTACAACGGCACGGAAGGCAGAAACTTCCAGGCGCTGCTGCTCCTGCAGCCGGGCGCCAACACCACGGCGGGCACGGGCGAAGCCAATTCGGCGGCCGGCAACCCGCAACGCGCGATTACCGTATCTCAGAACGGCATTTCGTCCCAAGCCAACAACACCCGCCTCGATGGCGCGACCGATTCCTATCCCTGGCTGCCGGTCAACGTGGCGTACGTGCCTTCGCCGGAAGCCATCGAGACGGTCAGCGTGTCGACCAACTCGTTCGACGCCGAGCAGGGCGCGGCGGGCGGCGCGGCCATCAACGTCATCATCAAATCGGGCACCAACAATCTGCACGGAGTTTTGTTCGAACGCAACACGAACGCCGATTTTGACGCGATCAACAACTATTTCAGCCACCCCGGCCGCCTGGCCAAAAACGTCCAAAACCAGTACGGATTCGCGATTGGCGGTCCAGTCTGGATTCCCAAAATCGTTCATGGCAAGAACAAGCTGTTCTGGTTCATGGATTATGAGGGCACCAAGCAGAGCCAGTACGCGTCGGATCCGAACCTCGTTCTGCCCAACGCTGCCATGCGTACCGGCGATTTCAGCGGCACCCCCACCACCATCTACGATCCGCTGACGGGCAATCCCGACGGAACCGGCCGGACAGCCTTCCCCGGCAATATAATTCCCGCCAACCGTATTGCGGCGGCCTCGGCCACACTTACGGGTCTTCTGCCGGCGCTGACCAGGCCGAATCAGTACGCCGCCAATTACGATGCTTACGGTGGCACGACGTACAGCGTGGATCGCTGGGATTGGAAGGTCAACTGCAATCCCAACCCAAAGGCCATGGTCTGGGGCCGGTACAGCATTTCCCCCATGGATATCGTAGCCCCGCTGGTTCTTGGCCCCGCGGGCGGCGACGCCTTTAACGGCGGCAATCCGGGTCATGCCGGCGGCCGCGTACAGGTGGTGGCTGCGGGCCTCACGTATTCCATCTCGCCCACCCTTCTGGTGGACGGCAACGTAGGCTACTCGCGGCAGAACATCGGCGCGAATGGCGACCCCCAGGATGGCGATTACGGATTGAGCGTGCTGAAAATCCCGGGCACCAATGGCGTCGGTCCGAACTACGAAGGCATTCCGGGCTTCCAGATCGCCGGCATTGCCAATATTGGAAACACCAATACGGGCAGCCCCTTCCAGTTCCGCGACAACCAATACACCGGCGTCGTCAACGTGACCAAAATCAAGGGCGCGCACAATATCCGTGCCGGCTTCGAATACGAGAAGTTCGCGCTCAATCACTTCCAGCCGCAAGGCGGGACCTTCGGCACGGCGCGCGGCACTTTCGGCTTTGACGGCTCCCTGACGGCCCTGAAAGGCGGCACGGCGATTAACACCGGCAGCCCTTCCAACTCCTGGGCGCAGTTCCTCCTCGGCTTTCCGTCGGAGACCGGCAAGGTCACCCAATTCACCAATCCCATCGCGCTGCGCTTTGCCAACTGGTCGGTGTACGCGCGCGATCAGTGGCAGGTTAACAAGAGCCTTACCATCGATTACGGCCTGCGTTGGGAATACTACCCGATCTACTCGCACGACCATTTCGGCGCGGTCCGCTTCGATCCTTCGACGGATAACATTTTAGTCGGTGGCGAAGGTGGCGTGCCGTGGAACACCGGCGCCACGGCCAGTAAAAAGGACTTCGCTCCGCGCCTCGGCGCGGCCTACCGCCTCAACGAGAAAACCGTGATCCGCGCCGGTTACGGCATCAGCGTCGATCCCGACAACATGCGCAACCAGCGGAACCAGTACCCGGCTATTGTCAACCAGGTCTACCAGCCGCTGAATAGTTACCAATTCATCAGTTATGCCGGCGTTCCGTTCTCGGACGGCGCCACCCAGGTCGCGCTGTCGGACGGCCTTCCCTTGCCCAACTTCCCGACTATCGCAACGGGCACGATCAAGCCATCGCCCACGGCGTCGTTGACTACCTATCTGCCCAGTGTCAGCACCGTGACTTTCCCGGCCAACTTCGACCGTGGTTATTACGAGAGCTGGAATATCGCCATTCAGCGCGACCTCTCCCCGACCCTGACGGCGCAGGTCGCGTACGTGGGTACACATGGTGTTCATCTGAACATGGGAGTCAATATCAACGGGTCTGCTCCGGGTACGGGCACCGCCGGGCGCCTGCTTTATCCTTACGTGACCAGCGACATGAACTCGTATGAGCCGTTCGGCGATATGACCTACAACGGCTTGCAGGCCACCGTGAGGAAGCGCATCGGCGGCTCGCTGATCGGCGCCAGCTACACCTTCTCCAAGTCCATAAATGACACCAATGGCGACAACGGCGACGGCACCCTGTGGCGCGCCTACCCGGTATCGTACGCGCTGGACAAGCAACTGTCCGGCATCAACCGCGCCCAGACCCTGAACATCTATTGGGTATACAACTTGCCCTTCGGCAAAGGGCACACCATGCTCAACAGCGGACCGGCAGCCTGGATCGCCGGCGGTTGGCAGATTTCCGGCATCCTCAGCCGGTTCAGCGGCCTGCCATTCACCGTCGGGACCACTTCCAGCATCAACGCCGGCGGCCAGGGCACCAGCGCCAGCCAGATCAATCCGGTCGTAGCGATTTTGGGCGGGCATGCCTCCACTGATCCTTATTTCGACGGAACGGCTTTTGCCAATCCGCCGGGTGGCGTCCTGGGTACCACGGGAAGGAACCTGCTGATCGGGCCCGGATTCTTCCAGATGAACGCCAGCGTCTCCCGCACTTTTGCGTTCAAACAGGAGAAGGTCAAGTTCCAGTTGGTGGGTGAGGCATACAACCTGACGAATACGGTGGTGTTTTCCAACCCCGGCGGCAGTTGCTGCTGGACTCCCGGATCGAACGGCGCCACCAACTACAACGGCTTCGCCGTGATCACCGGCACACAATCCACCCCGCGTTATCTGGAGGTGGGCGGCTATCTGCGGTTCTAGGAGCCAGCCAGCCCCCTACA
>OMOG01000197.1 GCA_900290305.1 Candidatus Sulfopaludibacter sp. SbA4 | reverse complement strand
GTATTACAGTAGCTCCATTTCTTTCCTCCTTGAGAAGATTTTCTTTAAGCGGCTGGGGCCGCCGCTTGCTGAACAGCTACGCCCGTCCCCCCTCTGGCTTCTGGCTCCTGAGTTCTGGCTCCTCGCCCTCCGGTTTGGTTGCGGCTCTGCTGCTCTGTGGGGCAGGCCATCGTTTTCTGTGGCCTGCCTTGTTGGACAGATTGCCCAGTCTTGGTGGGGCAGGCCTTCCGCCTGCCAACCGTTCCAGTGGGGCAGCCTGTGACAGGCGACAAAAAACGATCGCCTGTCCCACCTAAGGGAAATGGGCCTTGCCGCCGATATGGTGAATATGAAGTCCCTCCGGATTTTCGCTCTTGCCGTGTGCGCCTTGCCGCCGGCCTGGCCGCAGCATGTAGGCGTTCCCACCAATGACCTGGACAAATTGACCGCCGACGAGCTGTTCAGTGTGCAAGTTACGTCCGTGGGCCGCAAAGCCCAACAGCTCTCCAAGGCCCCCGCCGCGGTGTTCGTGCTGACCGCGGAGGATATTCGCAGGTCCGGAGCCACTTGCATTCCCGAAGCGCTCGAATGGGTGCCGGGTCTGACGGTTCTGCACCTCGACGGGCGCTCGTGGGTCGTATCGGCCCGCGGTGGCGCGCGCCTTTACGCGGACAAAATCCTGGTGATGATCGACGGGCGGTCGCTCTACACTCCGCTCTTCTCGGGAGTGATCTGGGACGCCATTGATGTTCCCATGGCGGATATCGAGCAGATCGAGGTGGTCCGCGGGCCGGGGGCCGTAATGTGGGGGCCGAACGCCGTGAATGGGGTGATCAACATCATCACCAGGAAGGCCGGCGCCACCAGGGGCGGGCAGGTCAGCGTGGCCACGGGCAATGAACTTCTGAATAGCACGGAAGCGCGCTGGGGCGACGCTCCGAGCGACCGTCTGGCATACCGGGTATGGGGAAAATTCGACTACCGGACCCCCGCGTTCGACTCCCCCGGCTACTTCCGCTTCGACAATCAGTTCACTTTTCGGGAATCCCCCATTCAGAACCTGGATGCCGGCACCGGGCGCATGGGGTTTCGCGTGGAGGGACAACCGGACGACCAGGACCAGTGGATGTTGCAGGCGGACGTCTACAAGATGGATCGGCAGGATGCCCTGGGTTATCCCGTTTTGCTTCCCACCACGATTCAGCAGGCGCAGGGACACACCGATTACGAGGGCGGCGACATCCAGGCGAAATGGACCCGCACGGCTTCCGCGGGCAATGAGAGTGAATTGCAGTTTACGTATTCGAAAGACGACTTGACCTACCCGTTTCTCTCGGGACAGGTGAACAACCTGACTGTCAACTATCAGAAGCGGACCCAGACCGGCGAGCACAACGAACTGTATTGGGGCGCGGGCTATCAACAGTATTGGGACGACACCCAAACCGGACCCGCCGTGGGCTTTTCTCCGTCCGGTTACACCTATCGTTCGGGCGACGCGGTAATCCGTGACGAGTGGCAGTTCGTGCCCGGCCGTTGGATGGCATCGGCGGGCGTGCGATTGGATTACGGCTCCTACCGCAGGCTCGAATACCAGCCCAGCCTCCGGCTGCTGTACACGCCCACTTCCAAACAGTCGGCATGGCTCGGCGTGTCGCGCGCGGTGCGGACGCCTAGCCGGCTCGACCGGAACGCCGATATCAATGAAGGACTTTTGCAGATTGGTCCAGCCGTGGCGTCCCAGTACCTGGTGGGTAACCTCGCATTCCGTTCGGAGGTGGAGCGCAGTCTGGAAGCCGGGTACCGCGTGCAATCGGGCCAGCGCTGGTCGGTGGACGCCTCGGTTTTCTGGAGCTATTACGAGCGTCTGAGGGTGCTTGACATGAGCGCGGTGCCCACCGCCATTCTTCCGGGGACGCCGCCGATGCTCCTGATGGACCTATACACCGGCAACGGCGGGGCCGGCCGCTCTTACGGCGGAGAAGTCTGGGGCTCGTTTCAGGTAATGGAACATTGGCGGCTCATTCCTTCCTATTCGTATCTGAACGAGACCCGGTGGCTGCCGGCAGCCTCCGCCTACTGGCAGTACTATTGGGACGGCACACCTGCCGATGTGCCGCACCAGGCACTATTGCGCTCCCAACACGATCTCTCCCGAACCATCCGGCTGGACCTGATGGCTCGCGCCCGTTCGCATAACACGTCGATGGACCTGCCGGGTGTGGTTCTGATGGATGCCCGCCTGGCCTGGAGGCCCACCCGCAACGGGGAATTCAGCGTGGCCGTCCAGAACCTGGCCAACCGCCAGGTACTGGAGTGCCTTCCGGAGTTGATGACGCCGGCCATTCCCTTGCGAAGGACCTTCGTCATTCGATGGACGCAGAAGCTGTAGCCAACGGAGGGGTGTGAGCACCGGGACGTACCGAGCTGAATTCGTGCCGAAATCGGCAGAGCCTGGCGCCACGCGCTTGAGTCTCTCAGCGCCCTCCGCTTCCCCGGCGCTCTCAGGCTTTGACTTTGTTCTTCTCTGCGTCTTCCTCCGCGGGCTCCGCGCCTTCGCGTCAAGGACACCGTCTCCCTGGTTCCGACTCGTCCGGGTTAGCATCAAGATCCGCTGGCTGACGGTCGTCCTGGCATTCTCTCTGATGCCGGGGTGGCCGGCTTCGCCCGCGGCCGATTCCGAAGACGAGCTGAGGGCCGCCACCGTCTGGTTATTCATGCAGTATTCGCAACTGGCGCCCGGCGCGGACGGAGCCGTCACGGTGGGGGTCATGGGCCGGGCATCTTTTGAGCAGGCTTTGCGCCGCACTCTGGAGGGCAAATCGAGCGGCGGCCATCCGGTCCGGGTGGTCGAGATCCAATCCGACCTGCGCTGTTGCCAGGTCGTGTACTTGGCCACCGGCAAGAGTGAGGAAATCCGGCAGGTCCTGCAGACTGCGCAACCCCTGCACACCCTGACCATTGGCGAGTCGGATCGCTTCCTGGAGCACGGCGGCGCCGTGAATCTGTTCATCTCGGACGGGCACATCGGCTTTGAAACCAGCCTGGATGCCCTGGACCGGTGCGGTGTCACCATCAGTTCCAACCTGCTCAAATTCGGACAGATCCGCAACCGTGGAAAAGGGCCGGTGGCGAAATGAGGAGATACGCCTCGTTGCGATGGAGACTGACGGGCCTGATCGCCGGGGGCAGCGTGGTAGCCGCGGTAATCGCCGCGGCGGGGTTCTCCTGGGTCGACCTGAGGCGCTTCTGGCAGCACAGCCAGGATGAAGTCCAGGCGGTAGGAAAGGTGGTGGCGGACCAGGCAGGTCCGGCGATTACGCTGGGCGACCGGAATGCCGCAGTCGAGATCCTGGGGTCGCTCGGTTCCGACAGCCTGATCCAGGATGCGGTCCTCTACAATGCCGCCGGAGCTTGCTTTGCAGTCTACTGGCGCAGCGGCCAAGGCGGATGTCCGGCGGAGCCCCTGGGGTCGGTGCGCAGCGGCCCGAAACGCATGGTGGTGTCGCTGCCCGTGTCGGCAGCGAGCGATCGCCTGGGTACCTTGGTGCTCAGCGCCACTGTGCCTTCGGTGCTGGCGCTGCTGTGGCAATATTCGGCCGGAGCGTTTCTGATCGTCGTGTTGAGCCTGGTAGTAGCAGGGGTGATGGGAATCGTGCTGCAGTCGCGAGTCTCGTCGCCCATTCTCGAAATCGCGAAAGTGGCGGAGCGCATCGCTGAGACTCATCAGTTTCAGGAACGCGTGACCGTCAGCTCGGTGGATGAACTTGGAGTTCTGGCCCAGTCGCTCAACACCATGCTGGGAGAAATCCAGCGTCGCGATACGGAGCTGGCACATCATCGGCAGAGTTTAGAGGAACAGATCGCCGAGCGGAACCGGGTGAACCAGGAGTTGCGCGTGGCCAAGGACAGGGCGGAAGACGCCGCCCGCCTGAAGAGCGAATTCCTGGCCAACATGAGCCACGAGATCCGCACCCCCATGAACGGCGTCACGGGGATGATCGGGCTGGTACTGGACCGTTGCAGCGACAGCGAGCAACGGGAACAGTTGCAGGTGGCACAGAGCGCGGCGCAATCCCTCATCAACATCTTGAACGACATCCTGGATCTCTCCAAAATCGAAGCCGGGAAGATGACCCTGGAGGCGATCCCGTTCGATCTTGCCGGCACCCTCCGCGAATCCATGCGCATCTTCGACAGCTCGGTACGGCAGAAGCAGCTCGACTTGCGCCTCGCTGTGGAGCCGGGCTGTCCGGAGTGGGCGCGTGGAGATCCGGCGCGGTTGCGGCAGGTGCTGGTGAACCTGATTGGCAACGCGGTGAAGTTTACCAATCAGGGTGGGGTACAGGTGCTGCTGGAACCGGCCGGTCAGGGCCTCTTGCGATTCGCAGTGCGCGATAGCGGCATTGGGATTCCGCCGGAAAAGCTGGGCGCCATCTTCGACGCGTTCACCCAGGCCGATGGCTCGCATACCCGCCGCTTCGGCGGCACGGGACTGGGGTTGGCCATCACGCGCCGTCTGATCGACCTGATGGGAGGCCGCTTGTGGGTCGAAAGCGCCATAGGCCAGGGAAGCCGTTTCTCATTCGAACTGCCTTTGGAGAGCGCCAGCCGGCCCGCAGCGGCGGCGGAAGAGGTTCCGCCCAGCGAGATCCCGCTTCCCGTCCTCAATGTACTGGTGGCCGAGGATAATCTCGTCAATCAGAAAGTAATCTGTGCCATACTCCGCCGGCAGGGCTGGAGCATCACCCTGGCCGCCAACGGAGCAGAGGCCTTGAGCCACTTCCGCGGCCAGCGCTTCGATCTGATCCTCATGGATGTGCAGATGCCCGAAATAGACGGCCTCGAAGCCACAAGGCTGATCCGCGAGGAAGAGCAGCGCCGGGTCCCCGTAGAGAGGGTCCCGATTCTGGCGTTGACCGCGCACGCCTCCCTCCCGCACCAGGAGCAGTGTCTGGCCCACGGAATGGACGGAATCCTCACCAAGCCGATCCATTTGCCCACGCTCATCCGGGAAATTCGGACGGCGATCCAAAAAGTACCAGCCTGAACGCACCAACCCCCAACCCCCAACCCCCAACCCCCAACCCCCGATCTGTCGCTCTTCCGGGCCTCCTATCGC
>OMOG01000410.1 GCA_900290305.1 Candidatus Sulfopaludibacter sp. SbA4 | reverse complement strand
GAAGAACTCACCCTGCCTGCAGAGGGGGCGCATCGCTTCTTCATTGACTTTGATGCCCAAGCCGGGCCCCGTCGGAACGGGGATGTAACCCTTAACCACGAGGTCCCCTTTGTCGGTTAGGTCTTTGTGCCAGGCCGGCTGCGGCTGGTGCCATTCCATGGCGAGGAAGTTTTGGCAGGCGGCTATCGCGTGCACGCCGGCGGCGTAGCCGATCGGGGTAGCGTTGCTGTGGACCATCATCCCCACCGAATATTTGGCCGCCATGTCGGCGGTCTTCTTCAATTCGAGACAGCCGCCGATAACGAGGTGATCCGGGTGGATATAATCGACTGCACGCGCCTGGCAAAGCGGCTCGAGCGATTCCACCAGGTAGGCGTCTTCGCCGGTCAAGGTGGGCACATTGACGGAATTGGCGATGAGCTTCCACTCCTCCACCCGGAACCACGGGACCATGTCTTCCAACATAGACGGGGTGACCCTCTCCATCGCCTTGGCCAGCTTGATGCAACTTTTCACGGTGAGGTGCCCGAAATGGTCGTGCGCCATGGGAACGTCGGCGGCGTCGCCCATGGCCTCCTTAATCGCAGCGACATGGTCGGCTACGAGTTCAGCTCCCTTGACGCTGAGCTCGAATCCCTGATAGTAGTTCTCAGGGTTCTCCCCCGGTTCCCCGTTGTAGCCTGCCGGCGCGGACATCGTGCCCCGCTTGCCTTGGAGGACGCGAGCTACGCCCAGATCATACTTGAGCATCGTAAACCCCGCGGCGACTCTCTCCTTATAATCGGCGGCGATGTCTGCGATGGAGTTCGAGCGCGGGTCACCCTCGCTGTACAAGCGGACCTTGTCGCGAAATTTCCCGCCAAGCATTTGATAGATCGGCACGCCATAAGCTTTGCCGGCCAGATCCCACAACGCATTCTCAATCGCGTTGACGCCGCTCCCCCGGCGGTTATACGCGCCGTGGATCTTCATCTTGCGGAAGATCTTGTCGACGTTGCAGGGATTCTCGCCGACCACTCGGGTCTTATGCGTCAGCACGTAGTTCGGCTGGGGGCCGTCCCCAATCGTCTGGCCGTACCCCGAAATTCCCTGATTGGTATCGATTCGGACGACGATCGTGCCGCCCGATGCCGCACCCGCGCCGGGAGTCGCAGGAAGCAGCGGTCCCCTGCCGCCTCGTCCGCCCGCCGGCGCCTGGCCTTGCGGCCCTCTTAGAACGGCG
The DNA here is from genome assembly GCA_900290305.1 of Candidatus Sulfopaludibacter sp. SbA4. Lineage (GTDB taxonomy): Bacteria > Acidobacteriota > Terriglobia > Bryobacterales > Bryobacteraceae > OMOG01. The sequence goes on along the minus strand of OMOG01000410.1, from coordinate 7,720 downwards.
ATGCGCATGTCAGTGACTTTCAAGTCCGACGGAATTGAATTCCGGTTGACATTCTGGGGATAAGCTTCGAGGTCAGCCAAGAGGCCAAGCCCCGCGACTGCCGCGCCCGTGCTCAGAAGCGCACGTCGCCCAAATCCTTTTTCTTCTATGGACATTTACTCTCCTTTTCGTCTCCAAAAACTACTGGTAGTCGGGAACCCGGTCCCTTCTCTCATCACATAATGTAATCTAAATCGAATCTCGATGCAGGCGCTCGCCCACCCCGAAGTGCAAGTCAACCAGTACAGCTTCGCCGGCTCGATTACGCTGGTGTTCGGAAATTGCCGCTGGATGTTGAAGCTGCATTTCATATCCCTAGCGCCGGTTTTTCGTGCATTCAGTCCGATTCCCCCCGCGTACACACCCGGATTGCGGCTGTTCGCCCTCCCGGACCAGCCTGCTGCCGCAGGTGCGAAGGAGGTCGCCCGAAGGCTATCAACAGAGTGATCCGGCAGCAGGTCAACAGGCTTATGGCGTTCCAGATCGACGAGGATAGTCCACTCGGAAATCCGTCGCTGCGAATCGTCGGCGAACAGGATGTAAGCCAGGTGAAGGAAAACGTCGACTCGGAACTCGCCCCTGCCGGGTCGGCAGGAATCCGGGCCGTTCTTGAGCGATAGATCCTGCCTGGTCGCCCAGCGTTTACCGATCCTGCGGCTCCCTGGTGCGGTCAAGGTGGTTCCTCTTTTTCTTCTGAGGAGTCCAAAAACTGGTCGCCGAAAATCACGGTAACAAAAGAACAAACTCTATAATATTGGAATGCTGCTGCCCCGCCTCTGTGCCGCACTCCTCCTTGCGGCCCCCGCCCTGGCCATTGACCTGAAGTCCGCCGCGATCGTCGCCCCCGCCACGCTTCGAATCGTCAGGTAAACGCTGCGCCGTTAGGGCGGAGTAATCCGGCGCGAGACTGGGGCTCGTCCGGTTCGCGCCGGCCTCTCCCGTGATTCCTACCGCCCGGCCTTCGCTGCGTTGAACAGGTTCTTAAGCACCCAGAGCTGGTTGTCCGATTGTGAATCGGTAAAGACGATCTGCGTCCCATCCGGGTGGATATTCAGATAGCTGAGTGCGTGCAGACTGATTCCGAGAGGCTGCGCTTCGCCTCCTTCGGCGGGGATGCTGAACACATCGGATGCCGGACCGCCCCGGAGGAAGAACACACGGCGTCCGTCCTTGCTCCACCTGGGATAGCTCAAGAACGGTGGAGCGACCCTGTAGACCTCCTTCGGTTCCCCGCCGCTGGTAGGCAAGGTCATGATCGACCACACCGGCTTCGGCTCCACGCCGGGCGCGGCTTCCGTGCGGGTTTTGACAAACGCGATCCGGCTGCCATCGGGAGAAACCGCCAGACCGGTGACCAGATCGGTGCGGCATAGTTCCTTTTTCGACCCGTCCTGCGCATCCAGGCGGAAGATGCTGGTCTGATGGGCCTCGCGGTCGTTAGTCAGATAGTAAACCGCACGCGCATCCGGCGCCAAAACCACGCTGATGTAGTTCGCCATGCCACTGTCGTCCTGATAGAAATGAGGGAGGGTCACCGATTCCAGCCACGGCCGGGATTCGCCTGCCTGGATGTCGAATTGGGCTAGCTTCCCGGCCGGGGGACTGACAAAAAGAAACCGGCTGTCCGGGAACCACTGGGGTGTTATGCCGATGTTGACAAAGCGGGGTACCAGCCCGCGCTCCTGCCCGGTCCTTATGGAGCGGAGCATCGGGGAGGAGGGTCCGCGGTCCGCGGGCACTGCGTAATAGGCCAGGTACTCGCCATCGGGCGACCAGGCGGCGCCGGCATGGGCTCCGCTGGTGGTGATCTGCTTGGGCCGCGAGGCAAGCTTGCCTGTTTGGGGATCGACACCGGCCACGTAAAGGTCCTCGGTGCGGGGTGAGGTCTGGTAGTAGCACTCGCCGCCGCGGGTGACGTCCAACAGCCTGCCAACTCCCTTCTGCACGAGCTCCGGCAGTCCCGCGGGCCGGCCTTCCTGCACGCGGACGCTCCACATGTCATCGCCCCCGTCGCGGTCGTTGGTGAACAGCACCCGGCCCCCATCCGGCGCCCACACCGCGGTCGTGACAGCGCGCGCGACATTCTCCGCCAGTACTGCCTTCGCCCCACCCTCCAGGGGCTGAATGTAGAGGTTGTGATCCGTGGGCTCTTTCATGGCGACTTCACCGAAGACAAGGTACCGGCCATCGGGCGAAAGTCGCGGCTGCAATCCGAACAAGGCGCGGGTGGTTATGGCACGATGCGGACCGCTCTCGACCACCGTGGAGGATCCGGCAGATGCTGAAGCCGTCGCGGCCCGGCAGCATGACGTCCAGCAAGATGAGGTCGAAGCCGCCTTCGCGGGCGCGGGTCTCGGCCTCCACGCCGTCGGACACCACTTCCACGGCATGCCCTTCGGCTTCGAGACTGTCCCGCAGTCCAATAGCGATCGCCGGCTCGTCTTCCACCACGAGAATTCGCTTCATGATGGCTGATCGCCGATGACTTTGAGATCGATCGTGAACGTGCTGCCTTCTCCGGGTTGGCTGAATACGGACACGTTGCCGCCGTGGTCTTCAACGATCCGTTTCACCAGGCTCAGGCCGATGCCGGCGCCCTTCACCTGGCGTGACAGTTCCCCGCCGCTGCGGTAGAACTTCTCGAAAATGCGCGATTGCTCTTCGAGCGCGATGCCGGGTCCGTGGTCGCTGACCGAAATCGATAGCTTGCCACTGCCGGAGTGCGCCGCCAGCCGCACGGAGCTTTCGGGTGGAGAGTACTTCAGCGCATTGTCCATGAGGTTCGCGACGGCCGATGCGAGGGAATCGCGGTCCCCGCGCACGGCAGGCAGTCCGGCGGGAATCTCGGCGCACAGCCGGGAGTTTCGCACCGCCGCGGCGGTCCCTTCGAGCCACGCCGAGGAGTCAATCCGATCCATGCTGTACTGCTTCCGCCCGGCTTCGAGGCGCGAGAAGTCCAGCAGGTTCTCCACGAGGTGCGCCAGGCGGTCCGATTCTTTCAGGATGAGGCCAAAGTACTCCTGCCGGCGCTCCTCTGCTTTCACGATTCCGGAATCGAGCAGTTCGGCAAGCTGCCGGATGCCGGTAAGCGGCGACCGGAATTCATGCGACACTGTGGCCACAAAGTCCGACTGAAGGCGCGCGAATTCCGATTCGCGGCGCACGGCGCGGGCGGTGAGGCAGACACCGGACAGGAGCACGGCCATCACCAATCCGAGCCCGCCCAGGAACAACGTCTCGCGATTGCGCAGCGATCGTTCGAGCGCGGCGGGGTCGTGCGGCGCAGCCTCGAGTTGCCAGGGCAATTGCGGGTCGTCCAGCGGGCGCGAAGCGGACAGATCCATCGAGGCCGACTGTCGCGCGCGCAGCGTGATGGCGGTACCCGGTCCCGATTGGGCGGCTTTTGTCAGGCGGGCGCGTAAGGCATCTTCGGGAAGCAGAATCGCCCGCCCCGCCTCCCAGAAAGCGATGAAGCCAGGGGTGGGGTTGCGGCGCGGGGCTGCCAGGAACGCCTCCGACGCCAACGTAAGAGCGGTGCGGCGACGCTCCAACTCGCGGTACTCAGCCACGCCCGCTTCGCCAATCAGTTCCCTGACCCGGCCGGAATAGAAGGAGTAGCTTTCGCGCACCAGCGGAAAGTGTCCCGCGATCAGCTCGCGATAGAAATCGAGCGCCGGCACGGCGCCCGATTCGACCAACTCCAGCCAGGCGGGCGCGGCAGCCGGGGACGTGGGAAGGGACACTATTTGCCGCCAGGCGCGGCGCGCGCGCTCGAGGTCGCCGGCTTTCTTCGCAGTGCGGGCGATTCTGAGCAACAAGGCGGCCCTGGCCTCCGGGGACGCCTCACGCAGGGCGGCCTCGTAGAGTTGGAGGGCCTTGGCGAAGTCCCTCTGCCGAAGTTCGGCTTCCTCGGCGCGTCGGGCATTCGCGTCCAGGTGCGGCTCGGAAACCGTGCCGGGGAGCCAGAGCAATCCACGAGCCGACAGAACGCTCGCGCCGGGCGTCAGGGTGAGGGTCGCGGAGGTAGGTTCGTCCCACTCCTGCCAGCGTGCCAATTCGCGGGTGACCTCGCGCGCAGCCACTTCCACGGAGCTTTGAAGCGCGTCGCGGGTCTGCCGTTCCGCCAGCAGGCGGTCCTGCCGCAGGCTGCGGAATCCGAACACCGCTAGGATGACACCTGGCAGCAGAATGCCCAGGACGATTAAGGCGAACAATCCTCTACGCCCACGGCCCATTTACCAGAGAGTACCAATCCGGCGGCCGCGCTTGCGTCAAGGTATGGTCAAGATATCGGAACCGGGCGATGCGTCAAGCTGTAGCGGGTAGGTCCTTGGGCGCCGCTGATCAGCATCCTGGCCGGGACTCAGGCCAACGAGCACCAATCATTCAGTTGCACGGCGGGCTCTGTTGACCTTCGGGTCGGATTCGTCATCCGGGAGGTGTTCCGATGAGGCGCTCTCGGACGTAACTCCTGCCTGGTCGCGCAGTGTTCACCGATCCTGCGGCTTCCTAGTGCGGTCGAGGTGGTTCCTCTTTTTCTTCTGAGGAGTCCAAAAACCGGTCGCCGAAAATCACGGTAACAACAGAACAAACTTTATTTTTTCGCACTCTTTTGCTCATTCTAAAACCACTTACTCCCACCACGCACGACGCCGCGGCCCGATCTCCAAATATCCATCTGCTAGCTTTAAATTAGGAGGAGATCTAGGCCCGGCATTGTGGCGGAGGGACATCTATGGAACGGATCGCAACAACCAGCACAGCCACCGGGCGCCACCGGGATATGTGTGACGTGTATTGTAAAAACGACCCTCCCGATGCGTCACAAAATCGCGACCCCCTTCCGCAACTCACAGAAAACGGGCAACTTAAAACACCGCGAAAAATAAAGCGACACACCGGCCAAACATGCGTCAACCCGGGAGACGCATATTGTAAAAACCACCCCCCAGATGCGTCTCCCGATTTCAACCTCCCTCCGCAACCGACACAAACAGAGGGGGTTACAACGCCGTGAAAAACAAACTGACACATGCCGCAAAGATGCGTCTCCCGGCCCCGGGGCCCTCGGCGCGCCGCCCCTATAATATTGGCATGGTGCTGCCCCGCCTCTGTGCCGCGCTCCTCCTCGCGGCCCCCGCCCTGGCCATCGACCTGAAATCCGCCGTCATCGTCGCCCCCGCCACTCTCGCCTCGCCCGAGAAAAAGGCCGCCGCCATGCTGGCCGACGAAATCGAAAAGCGCACGCGCGTCCGCCTGCCGGTCGCTGCCACCTTCTCCGGCACCGGCCCGGCAATCCTCCTCGGGCCGCCGCCGGCGCGCTTCGCCAACCGCCTGGCGCCCGCAGTGCCCGGCGCCGATGGCTACCGCGTTCAGACGATCGATGGCGTGGTCGTAGTCGCCGGCAACGATCCTCGCGGCACCCTCTTCGGCGCCGGCGCGCTGCTCCGCAACCTTCGCATGGAGCGCGACCGCCTCGAAGCTCCCGACGATCTCCGGATCGCGACCGCGCCCAAGTATCCCCTGCGCGGCCACCAGCTCGGCTATCGCCCCAAAACCAACTCCTACGATGGATGGAGCGTGCCGGTGTGGGAGCAGTATATGCGCGATCTCGCGGTCTTCGGCACGAATGCCATCGAGCTGATCCCCCCACGCTCGGACGACGACGCCGACTCCCCGCACTTCCCCCTTCCGCCCATGCAGATGATGGTCGAGATGTCGCGCCTGGCCGATTCCTACGGGCTCGATGTGTGGATCTGGTATCCCGCGATGGACCGCGACTACTCGGATCCCAAAACCGTCGAGTTCGCGCTCCAGGAGTGGGGCGAGGTATTCCGCCAACTGCCGCGCATCGACGCCATCTTTGTCCCCGGCGGCGATCCCGGCCACACCGAGCCGAAATACCTCATGGCCCTGCTCGAAAAAGAGACCGCCGTGCTGCACCGCTATCATCCCAAGGCGCAGCTGTGGGTCTCTCCGCAAAGCTTCAACCGCGAGTGGATGGACCAGTTCCTGGGCATTCTGAAGAACCAGCAGCCCGCCTGGCTGAGCGGCGTCGTATTCGGACCGCAGGTGCGCATGAGCCTGCCCCAACTGCGCGCCGCCGTGCCGCAGCGCTACCCCATTCGCCACTATCCCGACATCACCCACAGCCGCCAGTCGCAATATCCCGTGCCCGATTGGGACGTGGCCTACGCGGTCACCGAAGCGCGCGAGGTCATCAACCCGCGGCCCATGGACGAGGCCAATATCTTCCGTCTGCTCCAGCCCCACACCATCGGCTTCCTGACGTATTCGGAAGGCTGCAACGACGACGTGAACAAGATGGTGTGGAGCGCGCTCGGCTGGAACCCCGACGCCAACGTCGTCGACATACTGCACGATTACGCCCGCTATTTCATCGGCGAGCGCTATGCCGACAGCTTCGCGCAGGGGCTGCTGGCGCTCGAACGGAACTGGCGCGGGCCGCTCGCGACCAACGCCGGCGTGTACACCACGCTCGAACAGTTCCAGAAAATGGAGAGTGGCGCTTCGCCCCAGACGCTCGCCAACTGGCGCTTCCAACAGGCCCTCTACCGCGCCTATTACGATGCCTACACGCGCTCGCGCCTGCTGTACGAGTCAGGGCTCGAAGACCAGGCCATGCTGGAATTGCGTAACGCGCGCGCTCTGGGAGCCTCCGCGGCCATGAACCGCGCAGAAGAAATCCTCGACCGCGCGGCCACCGATCGCACGGCCGCGGCCTGGCGGGCGCGCATCTTCGAGCTGGCCGAAGCCCTGTTCCAATCGATCCGCATGCAGTTGAGCGTCCCGCGCTACAAGGCCATTTCGGTGGACCGCGGCGCCAACCTCGACACCGTCGATATGCCGCTCAACAACCGCCTGTGGCTGAAACAAAAATTCGCGGACCTGCGCGCCGCCACGGACGAACCCGAGCGCCTCAAGGAAATCGACAACCTCGTCAACTGGACCGACCCCGGCCCCGGCGGCTTCTACGACGACCTCGGCAACCTCACCCAGCAGCCGCACCTGGTGCGCGGTCCCGGCGCCGAGAAGGACCCAGCCTTCCTCGAATCATCCCTGGTCGGATTCGCCGGCCGGCCCACCATCCGCACTTCCTGGTGGACGCATGCGGAATCGCTGGTGGATGCGCCCTTGCAGATGCGCTACGAAGGCCTCGACCGTGACGCTCAATACAGAATCCGAGTGGTGTATGCGGGCGACAGTCCGCGCGGAAAGATCCGGCTGGTGGCCAACGACTCGGTGGAGATCCACCCGCTGATCGACAAGCCCACACCGGTAAAACCCGTGGAATTCGATATTCCGAAACAGGCGACCGCTACGGGAGCGCTTCGCCTGAGCTGGTATCGGGAAGCCAACCTCGGCGGCAACGGCCGGGGCTGCCAGGTAGCGGAGGTCTGGCTGATCCGGAAATAAAAATCTCCGCGCTCTCCGCTGCCTCCGTTTGCTCAGGTTTTGACTTTCTCTTGGTCTTCTCCGCGTCTTCCTCCGCGTGCTCCGCGGCTCCGCGTCGAAAAAACCAGGCTGCTATCATGGAAGTTTCCCCATGCAAATTGAAAAAGTGTACGAGCCCCAGCGGTTCGAGCCGCACTGGGCACAATGGTGGATCGACTCGGGCATCTTTCGTGCCGTGCGCGGCGCCAATCGTGTCTTTTCGCTC
>OMOG01000411.1 GCA_900290305.1 Candidatus Sulfopaludibacter sp. SbA4 | reverse complement strand
CTCGGGCTTCCCGTCTCCTGGGTTCTTTGGCGAGCATTCCGGGCGGCTCTGCCACCCGCGTTAGCGCCCGCCGCGGTCTACACGATTCCCGACGGTTCGTACACGCCGAAGAGCGCGGCGACATCCCTCCTCCCTGGCTCTTGTGACCGGATAGGCCTTTCCGAACCGGGGAGCCTCTTCTCGAATGCCTGGATGCAGGCGCCGCCAGAGCGCCGGAAGTATTTCCAGGCTCTGTCGATGATGCTGGAACTGCGCACGCTGCAAGCGCCCGAGCCGTTGCAGCACCTCGACCATACGCACCCGTTTGCCCACCGGCCCCTGGTGGAGTTTCTCACGACGGTGCCGGCAGATGTGCTCTGCCGGCCGGGCGAGCCGCGGAGATTGATGCGCCGCGCGCTGTCGGACCTGTGGCCGCCCAAACTGCGGAAGCGGCGATCCAAGGGCTTGTTCAACGCTCCGTGGCTGGAAGGCCTGCGGCCACTGGCCCGCGACCTCCTGAAGGCACGGCAATTGGAGTTGGTCGAGCGAGGATTTTTGGACCGTACCAGCGTCCTCTCGCGGCTGGAGCGCCTTTCGGCCGGGCTCGACTGCAACTTGCCCCAGTTGCAGCAGATCATGCTGCTCGAATTGTGGCTACGAAATCGCTGGCAGAGCCGGTCGGATGGGGCCGAGCGGCAAGCCGCATAATCAAGCGAATTTGTCGGACCAAAAAAGGGAGGAGGTGAATAGAATGCAGAAAATATACGAGATTCCCGAACTGACGTTGATCGGTCAAGCAGATGAACTCGTTCTGGGCACGCCTCTCGGCGGGGTTGACATGCTGGGGAATGGCGCGTCGGATTTCGAATTCGAGCAGGACTAGTACGTGACGTCATAAACAGGAATGTGGGGTGGGCTTCAGCCTGCGCGCCGATTTCAATCGGCGCAACGAGGCAGGTTAGAACCCGCTGCAGGTTAAAGACCCGCCCCACAGACTGCATCGGTACGAGATAATTGTGCGTACGTGGAGAGAGCACACAAAAACCGCAGGCCAGAGGCCTGCTCCAAGAAACGAACAGCCGTTATAGCGCTAGGCATCCTCCTAGCGTGCTGCCCTTGTGCTTTCGCCTTAAACCCATCACTCGACATCAATCAATACGCGCACCAATCGTGGACTGCGCGCGAAGGCTTTTTCAAAGGCTACATCAGCTCAATTGCTCAGACGCCCGACGGTTATCTCTGGCTGGGCACCGAATTCGGCTTGCTTCGCTTCGATGGCGTTCGGTACGTCCCATGGCAGCCGCCAGCGGGTGAGCATCTTCCCGGCAACTTTATTCGAAGCCTGCTCGCCGCTCGCGATGGGCGTCTTTGGATTGGCACCCGTGAAGGCCTTGCAAGTTGGAAGGATGGCAAGCTGACTCAGTATCCGGAAAATGTTGGAGAGGATGTTCTTCTGTTTCTTGAGGATCCTGAGGGAACGGTGTGGGCCGGCGGAGCGGCGAATGCGACAGGGAGACTCTGCGCGATTCGGAGCGGCACCACCCAGTGCTACGGAGAGGACGGAAGTTTCGGCCGCGGCGTGCTCTCGTTATATGAGGATAGCGGAGGCAATCTCTGGGTTGGAGCGTTCAGCGGGCTTTGGCGATGGAAGCCTGGTCCTCCGAAACTCTATCCGATGCCAGAGCCGGTGCTGGCTGTGATCGAACCAGACAACGGCGCACTCTTGATCGCCATGCCCAGCGGAATCAGACAGCTCGTTGACGGGAAAGCCAAAGCGCTTCCAGGCGTCCGTGGGCAGTTCAATCCCAGTAAGATGCTCCGGGATGGCGATGGCGGTCTGTGGATCGGAACTACGGACCGGGGTATCTTGCATGTGCACGCGGGCAGGACGGATCTGTTTGCGCGATCTGACGGTCTCTCAGGTAATGACATCCTCAGTCTCTTTGAGGATCGCGAAGGCAATATTTGGGTAGCGACCAGCGGTGGCCTCGACCGCTTTCGTGACTTCACCGTCCCCACAATTTCCGCAAACCAAGGCTTGTCCAATGCCTTAGTTTCGTCCGTCCTGGCGGCCAGAGATGGCAGCGTTTGGCTTGGCACGTCTGAAGGCTTAAACCGATGGAATGACGGTCAGATTACGATTTACCACGAGCGAGGTGGGTTGCCAGATGATGATGGTTCGGGTTCCCTCTTCCAGGATGATCGGGGGCGAATTTGGGTATCCCCACGTCGGGGGGTTGCCTATTTTGAGAATGGCCGCTTTATTCCTGTAAGCACAGTACCCGGCGGATACGTGCATTCCATCGCCGGGGATAGAGCCGGGAATCTCTGGATCTGCTACCAGGATCATGGTATTTTTCGTTTGCTGGGGGGAACTGTGGTTGAACGGATCCCTTGGGCCAGCGTGGGACGGAAGGACTATGCTTCTGCTCTAATCCCTGATCCTGTGCGGGGCGGCCTGTGGCTTGGATTTTATGAAGGCGGCATAGCGTATTTCAAGGATGGTCAGGTCCGCGCGTCGTACGCAGCCGCCGATGGGTTGGGCGAGGGCCGTGTCACGGGTCTGCAACTCGATCGGGACGGCACGCTCTGGGCCGCGACCCAGGGCGGGCTAAGCCGGGTGAAAAACGGTCGTCTTGCCACGATTTCCAGTAAGACCGGATTGCCCTGCGATGCGGTTGACTGGGTGACGGAAGACGACGACCATTCTTTCTGGCTATACATGGCCTGCGGCCTGGTGCGCATTGCCCGGCCAGAGTTAGACGCATGGGTCGCAGATTCCAAGCGGACGATCGAGGCGACGCTTTTCGACAGTTCCGACGGAGTTGTGAGCCATTCGTTCACTAGCAGCTACAGCCCGCGCGTCGCAAAGTCCACGGATGGAAAATTATGGTTCTTGCCTTTGGACGGCGTCAGCGTTATCGATCCGCGTCACCTTCCCTTCAACAAACTCCCGCCGCCGGTACACATCGAGCAAATCACCGCCGACCGCAAAGTTCGTTGGCAAAACTTGTCGGGCGCGGCAGCTTCCAACCTGCGCCTACCCGCACTGAGTCGCGATCTGCAGATCGACTACACCGCTCTCAGCTTCGTCGCGCCGGAGAAGGTCCGTTTTCGCGTCAAGCTGGAAGGCCATGATCCCGACTGGAAGGACGCCGGCACTGACCGGAAGGCGTTCTATAACGATCTTTCTCCACGCAAGTACCGCTTCCACGTGATGGCCTCGAATAACAGCGGCGTGTGGAACGAGGCCGGCGACTCGCTCGATTTCTCCATCGACCCAGCGTATTACCAGACCACCTGGTTCCGTGCGTCATGCGTCGCTGCCTTTTTCGCATTGTTCTGGGCGCTGCACCGCTACCGCCTCTATCAGATCAAGCATGAATTCAACGCGCGCCTGGAAGAGCGCGTCGGCGAGCGCACGCGCATCGCTCGCGAGCTGCACGATACGCTGTTGCAGAGCTTTCAGGGTTCCCTGATTATAATGCAAGCGGCGCGCAACGTTCTTTCCCGGCGCCCCGAACAAGCCGGGGAAACTCTCGATCAGGCGATCAAGATGGCGGCGGGTGCAATCGCCGAGGGCCGGGATTCGATTCACGACTTACGTTTGCAGCCGGCAGTTCAGAGCGATTTGGCGCAGTTGCTGACGGCAGCGGGTCAAGATCTGGCGCGCTCCGAGGATGCGAGCGGAAATCCAGTGATCTTCCGTGTGGCAGTAGAAGGGGAGCGGCAAGATATGGATCCGATCATCCAGGACGAGGCTTACCGCATCGCCCGCGAATTGCTGCGAAATGCTTTCCGGCACGCACAGGCCAGCGAGATCGAAGCTGACATCCGGTACGACGATCGCCTGCTTCGGGTGCTGATTCGCGACGATGGAAAAGGAATTGAGCGGGAAGTCGTTGAGGCTGGTGGCCGCGCCGGACACTGGGGCTTGTTGGGGATGCGGGAGCGCGCGAAACGGATCGGCGCCCGATTGGAATTCTGGAGCGAAGTTGGCGCGGGCACGGAAGTGGAGCTGAGCATACCAGCCTCAATCGCATATGCGGCGCCCCGCAGTGGCCGATTTCAGCTCTTTCGTAAGAAGAAGGCAAACCCGTGAGCACCGACGCTAATCCGAAAATTGGGCCGATCCAGATTCTTGCCGCCGACGACCATCCGCTTCTTCGCTACGGCATAGCGACGCTGGTTGGCGCCGAACCGGACATGGAGATGGTCGCGCAAGCCTCCACCGGACAGGAAGCAATCGAGCAATTCCGGCTGCATCAGCCGGACGTCACCTTAATGGATCTGCAGATGCCCGGTATGAACGGCATCGAGGCTATGATCGGCATTCGGAGCGAATTTCCCAACGCCCGAATCATTGTGCTGACCACGTACGCAGGCGACGTCCAAGTAATGCGGGCTCTTAAGGCCGGCGCGCGGGCCTACATCTTGAAAGGCCGCCTGGCGGGCGAGCTTCTGGAGACCATCCGCGCGGTCCATGCCGGTCAAAGGCGCATCCCCCCGGAGGTCGCCGCCGAGTTGGTTGAGCACGCCGGCGAAAGCGGCCTGACGGAGCGCGAGGTGGAGGTTCTCCGGCTGATCGCCGGCGGGAATGCGAATAAGGAGATCGCCGCTCAGCTTTCTATCGCAGAGGAGACGGTCAAGAGGCACGTGACCGGCATCCTCGCCAAGCTTGGCGCCAATGCCCGGACCCATGCCGTCACGATAGGGCTGAGGCGAAGGATTATCGAACTGTAGATCCCCCGAAAGTAGCAAAGCGGCCATCTACTATCGAGCGTTTCGCTTTTGTTGTCAATCTATTACCCTATAAATGGGACAGTTTTTTGCAACGCTTATTCTCGACTTTCGCGGACGGTTGGCCCGGCAGGGGCTTGCTGCTCCAGCGCCTGCTTACCGGCGCCGCCCTCTTTCATTGTGGGATTGCCTATCTTAGGACAGCACTTCAGGTTGCGCCCGGTGCGCCGCAAATCATCGGAATCGGCGCGGGGACTCTTCTCCTTGTGGGCTTGTGGACCCCGTTGGCGGGATGTCTACTAGCCATCGCTGAGTTGTGGATCGCTGTCTCGTACTCCGGCGATCCGTGGATTCCGATCATGCTGGCGGTCCTGGGCGTGAGTTTGGCGATGGTGGGACCGGGCGCCTGGTCCATCGATGCCCGGCTTTTCGGCCGGAAGCACATCCACACCCCGGACCTTTTCAGGGGTTCTTCGATTCCCATCCGAAACACTCCACGTGAAGCGACTGAGCGAAGCTGCGGGAACCGATTGTGAGCCGAATCGCTCGGCCGTTCTTGGCAACCAGCGGTGCAAGGCGGAGGCAGCTTAGGTAGGATTATGCCAACAACACTGGCAAAACAGTAGGATCTTGCCAACAATCGTGGCAAAAATTGTCATGATCGTTGGCAACGAGCTGCTTTTTCTCCTTTGTTATCAAAGGCGGCGATGTCAGCTATTCTGGCAACCTACAGCGGGCAGGATTGCCGCCCCACGATTTGTGCGGAATCGCAAAGTAAGTGGCATTGTCGCTGAGAGCGTGCGCCACGGTCGGATACGAGACAGCAGTTACGACTGGAGGGAAGTTTAACCGATCGTCTGTCCTACTCGTAGCGCAGGCAGACAATCGGATCGAGGTTGGCGGCGCGGTTCGCGGGGTAGAAGCCGAAGAAGAGGCCGACGCTGACCGAGATGGCCACTCCCATCACCACCCAGAACGGCGAGATGGTGGCAGGAATGGAAATCAGGGCGCGCACCAGGAGCGAGATCACGCCACCGGCGAGAATGCCGAGCGTTCCTCCGATGCCTGTGAGGGTGACCGCTTCCAGCAGGAACTGCACGCGGATGTCGGCTTTGCGCGCGCCGATGGCCTTGCGGATGCCGATCTCGCCGGTCCTCTCGGTTACCGAGATCAACATGATGTTCATGACGCCGATACCGCCTACCAGCAGGCCGATCGAGCTGATGACACCGGTGAGCAGCGCCATGGCGCCGGTGAGCTGATTCCAGAGGTCGGTGAAAAAGTTGGGGTCGGCCACGTCGAAATCGTTCTCGGCGTTGTGCGGCACGCGGCGGCGGCGGCGCATGGCTTCGACCACCTGGTCGCGCACGGTGTCGAGGTCCGCATCTTCGCGCGCGGTGAAGATGAGGAAGATTTCGCGGACCTGCGGAAAGTTCTTGTGGTAGTTGGCCAGCGGAATGCACGCGAACATGTCCACGCCGAAGCCGCCGAAGAGGCCGGGGTCGCGCTCAAAGACACCGATCACCTCGTAGAGCCGGCCGTCGAGGCGCACCTGCTTGCCGATGGGGTCGGTGTGGGGGAACAGGGAATCGGCGATGGCGGCGCCAATCACTACGACATCGCGCGCGTGCTCTTCGTCGTACTGGGAAATGTAGCGCCCGGTCTCCACGGTAAACAGCGGGAGAGCGGCCGCGTACTCCGGCTGCGTGCCGCGCACCACCAGCTTCTCTACGTGTTCGTCGGCGTAACGGATGGAATCGGGCTGCCCCTGTCCGAAATCGATCTTCTGGGCAAAGGCGGCGGAAACATCCAGGCCGGGAATGTTTTCCCTCAAATACCGGGCATCGTCGATCTCCAGGTATTTCCGGGCGCGGATTTTCGCCGGCAGCGGCTTGAGACCCGTGAACCCCGGCGGGATGCGCGTGATAAAGAACGAGCGCGATCCGAAAGTCTTGATGCGGTTCTGGATGTAGCCGTTCAGCCCATCGATGATGGCGGCCACGGAGATCACGCTGGTCACGCCGATCACGATTCCCAGGATGGTGAGCGCGGAGCGGATCTTGCGCGAGCGCAGCGTGTCCATGGCCACCAGCAGGTTCTCTCTGATCTCCGAGCGCGTCATCTTTGGTTACTCCGTGCGCAACGCCACCACCGGGTCGAGCTTCGAGGCCTTCACCGCGGGATAGATTCCGAAAAACAATCCAATAATTGAGCTCAATACCACGCCCAGAATCGCGACCCACGTCTGCACCGCCGCGGGGAAATCGGTCAACGTGCGAAGGGCCAGCGCGCAGCCGAATCCGATCAGGACGCCGATGGCGCCGCCGATGAGGCACTGCAGCACGCTTTCCGCCAGAAATTGGTGCAGCACGTCGGATTGCGTGGCGCCCACGGCGCGCCGCACTCCGATCTCCTTGGTCCGTTCGGTGACGCTCACCAGCATCACGTTCATGATGACGATGCCTCCCACCACGGCCGAAATCGAGCTGATCATCACGAACACGGCGAAGAATGCCGAGCTGATGCTCTGCCACAGCGAGATGTAGCTCTCGGCGGTTCCGATGAAGAAGTCGTCGTCCCTTCCCGCGGCGACGTGGCGGCGCGCGCGCAGAATGCGGCGGACGTCATCCTGGGCCAGCGAGAAGAGGGGCTCGCCACCCTCGGCTTTCACCTGCACGGTAAGGCTGTTGCGCTGCCCGCGGAGCTTGAGGTAGGTGCGCAGGGGCACCACCAGGAAGGTGTCCTGGTCCTGCCCGAGCACCGATCCGATTTTTTCGAAGGTGCCGATCACGGTGAATTCGGCGCTGCCCGCGCGGACGATGTGCCCCAGCGGGTCGGAATCCTGGAAGAACTCCTGCGCCAGGCGATCGCCGATCAGGCAGACCTCGGCTGCGTGGCGGTCTTCGACTTCCGTGAAGTAGCGGCCGAGGGCGACGGTGCGAGTATCGATGGTGGCCATGGTGGGGCTGTGGCCGTAGAGCGTGGCGTCTTCGATCTCGTGGTCCTTGTAGCGCACCGAAGTGCTGCTGCTCAAGGTGGCGCCCACCACCTGGCAACGGCGGCAGTTTTCAGCCACGGCCTCCACGTCCTCCGGGTAAATGAAGCGGTTGCGCAGGGCCTTGGTGATCACGGTGAAATCGGTGATGGCGAAGGGCGTCCGCGCGACGCGAAAGACATTGGTGCCCAGGTCGGCAATCTTGTGCTCCACGTAGAGATTGGCGCCTTGCACCAGGGTCATCACGGCGATGAGGGTAGCCACCCCCATGGTCAGGCCGAGCACGGTGAGCGCGGCGCGCAGCTTGTGGGCGCGGATGGAGTCCGCGGCCAGCGACAAGTTGTCCGACATACCGATCATGGGTTCACCCGGCGGGAATCATACCAGTTTCTCACGTTTTGGGTGCGGATCTCAGGCGCCGGACAATCCGAGGCGGAAACTGCGTCCTTGACGCGGAGGCGCGGAGCACGCGGAGGAAGACGCGGAGAAGACCAAGAGAAAGTCAAAACCTGAGAAAACGGAGAGAGCGGAGAAGTCCTGAGAAAACCGCGCTGCGGGCCGGAAGGATCTTGCCGATTTTGGCGAGAATTTGACTCGGCAGGCACTTAAAGTCGCGGCTCGATATCGTTTAAGCACCCGCCAATCCCAGAGCCGTCTGCAAGTCGGCCGAGAACCGGCGGATCAATGCGACCTGCTCCGGCGACGCCGGCACCTCGAAGCCTTGCCCCACCAGGAAGGGCTTTTCTTCGCGCCACACCAGGTAGGCCAGCCCCTCATCGAGCGACATGCCGGTGCTGCCGGCAGTAGAGAAGCCGCTGAAGTCCTCGGAGCGGGGAACCATTGCCAGGCAGCCGTCACGCACAAACAGGCAATAGTAGGCGCCCTCCGACATCACCCAGATGTCGAGACTCTTCAAACGTGCGGAGATTTCGGGGGTCACATTTTGTAGCGGCCGAGGTCCTCGTCATTGAGGCCCTCCAGCCAGCGGCGCAGCTCTTCGTTATTGACCTTGTCCGAAACCGTGGACGCCAGTTTCGACGACTTCAGGACGGTCTCATCGACATAGATCGGGCAGTCCAGCCGGAGCGCCAGCGCCAGTGCGTCGCTCGGGCGGGAATCCACGCTGATCAACTCCCCGTCGCGATCCAGCCAGATCACGGCGTAGAACGTGTCGTCCTTGAGCTCGCTCACCACGACCTTGCGCAAGCCTGTGTTGAGACCGTTCAGCAGGCTCTTAATGAGGTCGTGGGTCATGGGGCGGGGTGTCGCAACCTTCTCGATCTCGAGGGCGATCGCGTTGGCTTCGTACACGCCCACCCAGATGGGGAGCACCGTATTGCCGTTGAGATCCCTCAAAATGACGATGGGCATATTGGTCACGGGATCCATCATGAGCCCGCGAATCTTCATTTCGACTTCCATGGCGCCCTCCCCAGTTTTCATTACACCACAGTTGCACACTCGCCCACCAACGAGTTGGGACCGGCGCGCGTGACCAGTACGGGGAGGTACTTTCCGGCCAGATCGGAAGAGGACAGTCCGGGAGGACTGTCCCACGTGAAGTTCAACGTCCGGTTGTCGGAGGTGCGGCCGATCCACTGGCCGAGCGAGTGGTGCCGGCCCTCCACCAGGACCTCGCGGGTCTCGCCGATCAGGCCGGCGTTGCGCTGGATCTGGATGGCGCGCTGCTTTTCCTGCAGGATGACCAGGCGGCGCTGCTTCTCCTCTTCCGGAACGCGGTCGCCCATGGCCAGCGCGGCGGTGTTGGGGCGCGGCGAGTATTTGAAGCTGAAGAGCGAGTCGTATTGCACCTCGTCGAGCAGGTCGAGGGTCTGCTGGAAGTCCTCCTCGGTCTCGCCCGGGAAGCCGACGATGATATCGGTGGTGATGGAGTACGGGCGCCGGGCGGTCTTGATCCACTCGATGCGGCGCATGTAATCGTCGCGGGTGTAGAGGCGGTCCATGGAGGCGAGCACCCGCGTGGAACCGGACTGCACGGGGAGGTGCACGTGATCGCAGAGCACCGGGTTCGCGTCCATGGCGTCCACGATGGCCTTGACGAAATCGCGCGGATGCGAGGTGGTGTAGCGCACGCGGCGAATGCCGGCCACTTCGGCAATGCGTGCGAGCAGCGTGGCGAAGTCCCAGGCCGCGGGCGAAGGATCGCGGTAGCTGTTGACGTTTTGGCCCAGCAACTGGATCTCGGTGTAGCCCTGCTCGGCGAGGCGGCGCGCCTCCGCCATCACGCTTTCGCTGGTGCGGCTGCGTTCCGGCCCGCGGGTGAACGGCACCACGCAATAGGCGCAGGATTTGTCGCAGCCTTCGATGATGGTGATGTAGGCGCGGTGCGGGTTGTCGCGGCGCGTGAAGGGTGTGTCGAAGGTCTCGCCGGTATCCAGGCTCAGGCCGGTGACCCGGCGGTTTCCGGCTTCGAGCTGCACCAGCATCTCGCCCAGGCGCGTATAGCTGGCCGACCCGGCCACCAGGCTCACGTGCGGCGCGCGGTCGAAGATTTTTTCGCCCTCCTGCTGCGCCACGCATCCCAGCACGCCGAAGACTTTGCCCTTGCCGGCTTCGCGCTTGAAATTCTGCAGGCGCGTGAAGACCTTCTGCTCGGCCTTGTCGCGGATGCTGCACGTGTTGTACAGCACCAGCCCGGCGGCTTCGGGCGTCTCGACTTGGGCGTAGCCCTGGGCCATGAGGGTGCCGATCACCTTTTCGGAATCGTGCACGTTCATCTGGCAGCCGAAGGTTTCGATGTAGAAGGTTTTCCCAGACACT
>OMOG01000585.1 GCA_900290305.1 Candidatus Sulfopaludibacter sp. SbA4 | reverse complement strand
TGCTTAGCCTTTCTTAGAAAGGCTTCTGCCTGTAGTATACAGGACGCACGGGATTGGTCAAGCTGACGGATGGCGGCGGGCCTCAATCGGCCAGGTTGAATAATTCTTCTTGCACCGGGTGAACCAGAACAGCGGGGAGGGCTTGGGCGAGACGATCGGATGCCGGGCAGCCAGGCGGAGATTCTGGGCCCATTGATTTACCAGGGCACCGGCGGCGGGTTGGGGCCTTGTTGTCGTGGGCGTGGTTCGCGCGCCGAGGGAGCCGGGAAGCGGGTGGCCGAGGGGTTTCTTTGGCGTGGGGGGGCGACAGGTCAAGCGGGGACTGATGACCGAAGGGTTGTGATCTGACCGGGAGGGTACCGAGGAGCCGAGATTTACCAAGGCACCAGGGGAAGGTTAGGGGTTTAGTGTCATTGGCGTGGTTCGCGCCGGGGAAGCAGAGAACGAGCCGGCTTGGAAAGCCGGCTGAAATCCTGCCCCACTGAAGAGTTGGCAGGCGGAAGCGCCTGCCCCACCAACGGTGTAGTATGGCTCTATGCCTGGCATTACGCGACGCGGCTTCACTCTCTCACTCGCCGGAGCGCTGGCGGCGCGCTCCCAATCCTCCGAGGATCTGGCGGCGCTGAGCCTGGCGGAAGCCGCCGCCCGGATTCGCGCACGCACCGTTACGCCCACCGCGCTTACCCAGGCCTGCCTGGCGCGGATCGATACCTACAATCCCAAGCTCAACTGCTTCATCACGGTCACGCGAGACGAGGCTCTAGCGCAGGCCCGCGAACTGGAGGCGGAGCAGCGTGGCGGCAAGCTGCGCGGACCGCTGCACGGAATCCCGATCGCGCTCAAAGACAACATCGACACGGCGGGAATCCGCACCACCGCGGCGAGCGCGGTTTTCGACGACCGCGTTCCCGATGCCGACGCGGAAGTCGTGTTGAAGCTTAAAGCCGCCGGGGCCGTGCTGATCGGGAAGACCAACCTTCACGAGTTCGCGATGGGCGGCACCTCGGCCACCAGCTACTTCGGACCGGTGCGCAATCCCTGGGCGCTGGACCGCAATCCGGGCGGCTCGTCGGGCGGGTCCGCCGCCGCGGTGGCCGCGGATCTATGCTACGGCGCGCTGGGCACCGATACGGGCGGCTCGATCCGCACGCCGGCATCCTTCTGCGGAGTGGTCGGACTGAAACCAACCTACGGGCTGGTATCGATTCGCGGCATCATCCCGCTCAGCGTTTCGCTGGATCACTGCGGACCACTGGTGAGAACCGTGGAAGATGCCGCCCTGGTGCTCACCGCACTGGCAGGTTACGACAAGCTCGATATCGCCTCCGTCGAACACGCCAGGGAAGACTACTCCGCGACGATGAAGCAGCCGGTTTCCGGGTTTCGTCTGGGCATCCCGCGCGCGCCGTTCTTCGATCTGCTGGACGCCGATGTCGCGAAGGCGGTGGAGGAAGCGATCGGGGTGCTGGCCAAAATGACGAAAGGCGCCAGGGACGTTTCGCTGCCCGCCATTCGCGACATCAACCTGGGGGGAGAGAGCTTCGCCTACCACGAAGAGTTGTACGCGCACGCTTCGGGACGGTACCAGATCCCCACGCGGCGCGCTTTGCAGAATGGCGGGAATCTGAAAGCCGCCGATTATATCCGCGGGCGATGGAAGCTGGAGCTGTTGCGGCGAACCATCGACGATGCCTTCGCCGACTTCGACCTGGTGGTGCTGCCCACGCGGCGCCGGACACCCCGCAAGATCGATGCCGCCATCAAGCGCGAGGAAAGCGATAAGCCGCGGAATCCGGAGTTGGAAAATACCGGACAGTTCAACGTGTACGGGATTCCCGCGATCTCGGTGCCCTGCGGCTTCGACTCCGTGGGGCTGCCGGTGGGGCTGATGATCGCGGGTCCGCGATTCTCCGAGGGTTGCGTGCTGGCGCTGGCGGCGGCTTACGAGCGCGCCACGAGTTGGCATACGCGAAAACCGCCGTTGCAGCCGGGAACTCCGGTTCCTCCGCTGGCCATCACGGACGAAGACAAGGGGTAGGTGAGGTGCGCCGCGCTCCGGTGGGGACAGGCCCCTTAGGCCGAGCGGCCTCCAAGGAACAGTTGCGCTGACACATTAAACCGCCGGCTCAGTTTGGCAATGTGCGACTTCGCCAGGGCACGCTTGCCGCTTAAGACCTCAGAAACGATGCTGGCTGTCCCAAACACGCCTATCAAATCCACTTGGCGAAGGCCATTCGACTCCATCAGGTGCCGCAAAATATCGAGCGGCGAGGCCGGCTGAAGCGAGTATCGCTTTGCCTCGAAATCTTCGATCAGAAGCGTGAGCAACTCCGTGAGCCGATATTCCTCAGGGGTTCGATTTCTCTTAGCCAAAAGCTTTTCCAGGGCCGCGGTGCAGCGCGCATTTTCTTCTTCGGTATGGATTACGTGAGGGAGCACTTCAGCGAGCAGTTCGGCGTATTCCCGCTCGTTCTGAATTTCTGCAACGGCGCTCATTTTTTCCATCCCCCTTTGTCGTACTCGGCGTGTGTCAATACATGCCTGATGAGAATCGTCTGGTCATCGTAGTAGATCTCGGTCACCAACCGAAAGCTGTTCCCTGAGATGTTGAACACCGTGAATACCCTCTCCCCGACCGGGACCCCATCGGCGTACGAGTATGTTTGCCGGACCTCCTGAAGGTTTTTCCATTGGGCTGACTTCGCCGTTCTATACCAACTGTCCAGTGGGGCATCGATGCCTCCGTGTTCCCTGGCCGCCTCCAGCAACTTCTTCCGGCTAATGATGTGCAATCAGTTGGTTCTCTCCACACTTCGCAAAGTGCGAAGTGCGCTCCAAGACCACTGTACCACAGGGTTGAAGGGTTATCGCGCGGGCGTTTTACCGTTGGGATCTCCTATAACAGCAACACAGACAGGAATGTCTGTGCCACAATGCGACCATGGCCAACGTGCGCTGGCTGGATTTCGCGGTGATCTGCGTCTACGTGCTCGGGTTGACCGGCATCGGGCTGCGATTTTCGCGCCGCCAGACTTCGACCGAGCGGTACTTCACCGCCAAGCGCACGGTGCCGTTCTGGGCGGTGGGGATGTCGTTCCTCACGGCCATGATTACCAGCGTGACGTTCATCGCGTTTCCCGGCTCGTCATACGCCGGCAACTGGTCGCTGCTGATTCCTGGGTTCCTGCTGGTGGTGGTGCTGGCGCTGGTGGGCACGGTCATCATCCCGTTCTACCGCCATACGGTGGGGATGAGCGCGTTCGAATATTTCGGCAAGCGATTCGGCAAACCCACCCGCATTTACGCCTCGGTGGCGTTCACTCTGGCGCACTTTTCCAAGATGGGGCTGGTGTTTTACCTGCTCGCGCTCACCATCAACAGCATGACCGGCTGGAATATGGACCAGGTGATTCTGATCTCCGGCCTGCTCACCATGATCTACACGTTGAAGGGCGGGTTCGAGGCCGTGGTGTGGACCGACGTGGTGCAAGGGCTGGTCATCTGGACCGGGATTTTCATCTGCCTGGGGTACCTTTTCTTTTTGCCGCCGGGCGGGCCGGCGGCGGTGTTTCGGGCGGCGGCGGAGAACCACAAGATCGCTTTCGGCAGCACGGCGTTCGATCTTTCGCAGCCCACGGTTTGGGTGCTGGTGATCTACGGTTTCTTCTGGTACCTGCAACGCTACACCACGGACCAGACGCTGGTGCAGCGGTATCTCTCGGCGAAGTCGGATCGCGATGCGGTGCGCGGCGTGGCGATGGGCGCGCTGCTGGCGGTGCCGGTGTGGACGCTGTTCATGCTGATCGGCACGTGCACGTGGACCTTCTACAAGCTGACAGGCGAGAAGCTGCCGGCTTACATTACCAAGGGCGACCAGGTGTTCCCGCACTTTCTGAGCACGCACCTGCCCCCGGGTGTCTCGGGGCTGGTGATGGCGGCGCTGATGGGGTCGGCGATGTGCGCGCTTTCGAGCGATTTGAACGCGTTCAGTTCGGTCGGGGTGGAGGACATCTATCGCCTGGTGCGGCCGGAGTCGACAGATCTGCGGCGGCTGCGGGTGGCGAAATACATCGTGACGGTGTGCGGCCTGCTGTGCATCGCGACGGCGCTGGTGCTCTCGCACACGCAGACGGGGGCGCTGTCGCTGTGGTTTTCGGCGTCGGCGATCGTGAGCGGCGGGCTGGCGGGGCTGTTTCTGCTGGCGTTCCTGGGTCCGGGGGCGAACCGGCAGGGCGTGTACGTGGGGATAGCGGCGTGCATTGCGTTCACGGGGTGGGCGACCTTGACATTGGGTGAAAAGCGGATATTGGACCTGGGGCATTTCAACTTCCCGTGGCACGATTACATGATCGGGGCGATCGGAAATGTGGTGTTGTTCGTCGTGGGGTACGCGGCGAGCCGCATTTTTACGGCGATGTCTGCAGTTCGAGCTGCTAAGTTATAAATCAGTACTTTCATAGCTTGATATCCTGATTACTTCGCGCTAGAATCGGTGCACGTCTCATGCGACCGCTCCGGATTGGCGCGGCGCGCCTGGTCATCCTGGCGCTCGGCGGGGCCGTTTCCCTCTTCGGCCAACTCAGTATTATGGGCGGTAACGGCCAGAGTGCCAACGTCTCCACCAATTTCAGCCAGCAATTACAGGTGCAGGTTGGCAGTGCCTGCGGCAGTAACTGCAGCGTGACCTTCACGGTGGCCAGCCTCCAGAATGCGGCTTTTTGCAATCCAGGGTGTGCAACCTCGATCACGGTGCCGGCAAGTTCCGGGGGAGTGACGCTGCGCGCGGGAACGTTGGCGGGGGCGTATCAGGTCAGCGCGACAGATGGGACCTCCACGGTATATTTCCAGGAGACGAATACGGCGGGGCCGCCAGCGAACATCACAGCGATGGGAGGGACGCCGCAGAGTGCGGCATTCCGATCGTTCTTTTCTTCGCCTTTGCAGGCCCTGGTTACGGACGCTTACGGAAATCCCATAGCCGCATGGGTCGATTTCTACAGCCCGTCCACTCCTGCGACCGTATCCTGGACGGCGGGATGGTGCCCCGTAATAAGCTCAATATTCTGTGAGACCAACTCAGGCACGGATGGAACAGTCACGGTCTCAGACGTGATTGCCGGCGCGACCGCAGGAACAGCCATTGTCACGGCATATGCAACGACCGACCATGCGAATTGGGCTGGCCCGGCCACCTTTTCTCTGACTAACGTCCCGGGGCCGCTCGTGACTATGACGATTGACACCTCACCCTCGGGCTTAGAAGTGCATCTCATAGACGGGCTATACACGTATCAGGGCGGGTCGTTCCAGTGGCCCCCAGGCACGTCACATGAGATCATCACTACCTCGCCGCAAGCCGGAGCGGCCGGCACACAGTATGTCTTTGCGAACTGGAGCGACGGCGGGGCGGCAGAGCATTCGGTCACATTGCCGTCCTCGGATATCACTTATACGGCCAATTTCACGACGCAATACCAAATGACCACGGTGGCGGGCCCGGGCGGAAGCGTCTCGCCCGGCTTGTTCTGGGATGCGGGCTCGACCTTCCTGATCTACGCAATACCCAACCCCGGCTATACCTTCGCCGGCTGGCTTGGCACTGGAACGGGCTCGTGCTCCAGTTCCGCCAACCCCTGCACGGTCACGATAAACAGTCCGATTCAGGAAACGGCCACGTTCGTTCCAGCCTCTAACGTCAGTGTAACCGTTGATACCGCTCCTACAGGGCTCTTCGTCATTGTGGACGGCTCGACCTACACGGCTCCGAAGACCTTCACCTGGGTTTCGAACACCACGCACTCAATCGCGACGTCCTCGCCGCAGGCGGGCGCAGCGGGCACGCAGTACGTCTTTGCGAACTGGAGCGACGGGGGAGGGCTAACGCATACCGTGACAGTGCCATTGGCGTCGACGAGCTACGTCGCGAGCTTCAGCACGCAATACCTGTTGACCATGACGGCGGGCATGGGCGGGGGTGTCTCTCCGCCCGGCGGATATTACAACGCAACTGCGGGCGTATCGATCTCGGCGACACCCAGCTCCGGGTATGTATTTGCCGGCTGGACGGGGGCAGGTTTGGGCTCCTGCTCCGGCGCAGCCAACCCATGCACGGTTACGATGAACGGCCCCATTCAGGAGGCAGGGGCATTCAATCAGCCTGGCAATGTCAACGTGACCGTCGATACCTCTCCGACGGGGCTCTCTATCCTTGTGGACAAGGCGGCGTACACGGCTCCGGCGATCTTCAGTTGGGCGCCGGGCGGCACGCACACGATCGCGACGTCCTCACCGCAAGCGGGCACGTCTGGTACCACTCAGTACGGCTTTGCGAACTGGAGCGACGGCGGTGGGCAAACGCATACCGTGACGGTACCGTCTACGGCCACGAGCTATGTCGCGGGCTTCACCATGCAATACCGGCTGACTCTCTGCACAGGTTGGGTCATATGTGAACCGCCGAACCCACTCGGGAGTCTCTCGCCGCCAAACGGCTACTACAATGCGGGCTCGACCGTGTCGATCCTGGCGACCCCAAATCCCGGCTTGAAGTTCATCGGCTGGGCGGGTAGTATGTTCGGCGCATACACCGGTACGGCCAACCCTGCCACCGTGACGATGAACGGCCCCATTGGAGAGAACGCTACATTCGCCCCGGCCACGACTGTCAGTATCACTGTGGACACATCTCCCGCCGGCCTTCCCATTACCGTGGACAGTACGGCGTACACGGCGCCGGCGAACCTCAACTGGACACCCGGCAGCACGCACACGATCGCAATCTCCTCGCCGCAAGCGGGCGCGTCCGGGACGCAGTATGTCTTTTCCGGATGGAGTGACTCGGGCGATCTATCGCACACGGTGACCGCGCCGAACACGGCGACGAC
Organism: Candidatus Sulfopaludibacter sp. SbA4; assembly: GCA_900290305.1. Lineage (GTDB taxonomy): Bacteria > Acidobacteriota > Terriglobia > Bryobacterales > Bryobacteraceae > OMOG01. Next base: position 148 of record OMOG01000585.1, on the reverse strand, counting down.
CTATGTCGCCTACTTCACGACTCAATACCTCTTGACGATGACGGCGGGGGCGGGCGGGAGTGTCTCGCCGCCCAGCGGATACTACTATATCGTTTCATTAAAACATATCCATTTGATTAGCCCTCGGCTTCCAGCGCTTCGAATGCCT
>OMOG01000644.1 GCA_900290305.1 Candidatus Sulfopaludibacter sp. SbA4 | reverse complement strand
GACGTTCGCGGTCTTGCAGGAACACGTGGCCGACTACGAGGTGATCGTCATTAACGACGGCAGCCGCGACAACACTGCCGAAGTGCTGGAGCGGCTCGCCAGCGAGTATCGGCCATTCCTGCGCGTGGTCACGCATCCGCAAAACCGCGGCTATGGCGGGGCCCTGCGCAGCGGGTTCGCCGCGGCCACGAAGGAGTGGGTGTTTTATACCGATGGCGACGGCCAGTACGATCCCGGCGAGCTTCCGCGATTGCTCGCGCTGACGGGCCCGGCCACGGGGCTGGTGAACGGCTACAAGCTGGAGCGCCACGACCCGGCGCACCGTATCTGGATCGGCAATGTTTACAACTTCTGCGCGCGCGTGCTGTTCCGCATCCGCATCCGCGATATCGACTGCGACTACCGGCTGATCCGCCGCGCGCTGCTGGACGAGATCCGCCTCACCTCGACCAGCGGGACCATCTGCGTGGAGCTGGTGCGCAAGCTGGAATTGAGCGGCTGGGAGGTGGCGGAGGTGGAAGTGCACCACTATCCCCGCCGCCATGGCCGATCGCAGTTCTTTCGCATGCAGTCGCTGGCGGTCACGCTGTTTCAGCTCCTGCGGCTCTGGGTCCGGCTCGTAATCCTGCGATAGCGCCGCATCTGAGTTGCTTGTACTACAACACTCTCAAGTCTTCGCAGCCTGCGACGATTGGTGGGGCGGGCCCCCTGGCCCGCGGCCGACCCCTGGTCGGCCTTTGGCTGCGGCCATGCTGCTCTGTGGGGCAGCCAATCCTGGCTGCCGCCGGCTTCAGCCGGCGCTCCTCGAGCCCCAAGGTTCCTGCCCCCAGAGACGCTCCGAAAGGACCGTCCCCCGCGCGTCTCGATACTCGGCCAACGAAGAACCCGGCTTATCGTCCCATTCGGAATTCCAGCGTCACCTCCCGCAACAAGCCGCGGATTCTCTCGAACGTGTCCCAGTCAGTCAGTTGCTCCGGGCGCATATTCACCGTCACATCGCGCAACGGAGCATAGTCCATGAAGATACTCTGCATCGCCGTCTTATAGCCCGGAACCCGCACGCGCACCCGCGCCGTGCCCGGCGCATCGAGCGAGACTCTGCCGCCGCGAAACGGAGTTCGAGACTCGACCACCGCCTCCGTCCCCACCATGCGCACCACCTCGGCCACTCCATCCAGCGGCTTCCCGCTGCCATCCACCACGGTAACGCCGGTCCGCGCGCGCCAAGCCTGGGGCGGCTGCCATCCGCGCGGTTCGAACCACACCGGATTGGTGAACGCCGCCTGCATCTCATCCGCGCCATGGCATCGCGCGATGTACCACGCCGGGCCGCTCTCGCTGTTATCGAAAGTGACATCGAAATCGGCGGCGAATTCCGTCTTTCCCGCGGCCGCGTCGAACGTGCGCACCACCACTCCGTTGCGGATCAACTCCACGCGCGTGAGCCGGTCGGCCCAGGCGCGGATTCTGCCCTTCTGCGCGTGGGCCGGCAGCTCCACCACATCGCCGCTCGCATGACCGCCGATTTCGAGCGCCAGCAGCGGTCCGCTGGTGACGAAGCTGCGGCCCGCCCGGATGGCCGCTGCCACCCGGGCCATTTCGACCCCGCCATCCAGGCGCGTATACATCCGCACCTTGCCCGGAACGCCGCCGCCGGGCCTGTCGAAGGTGGCGTCGGAGGACCCGCTGGCGGCCATGTGATACCCGTGATTGAGCAGCAGGAACCACAGCTTCATCGCCTCCTGGTTGGCCTTGACTTCCTGGGGCGGCATCAGGATGTCGATGGCGTCGTACGTTGGACCGCAGACCGTATCGAAGGGCAGCTCGGCCGCCATATTGGAAACGAACTTGTTCTCTTCCACCGGGTAGATGCCCTGGCCGCCCCATTTCCCCCTCCACCAGCGGGCCGGATGGCTGTAAGCCGAGATCCCGCCCAGTGAGTGGATGAGCGCCTGAATCTCGAAATTCGGCACGGGCGCCTTTTCGCTTTCATAATCCATGGCGCTCAGGGCGAGCAGCTCCGCGATGGCGTCGCGCCCGTCCGCCGTACGGCCGCGCATCCCCACCGTCCAGCCGTGGCCGAGGGTATGGGAAGCGTCGCCGCGCCAGTAGTTCTTGGGAGCCTCCAGATTCCAGGTGAGCGTGAAGCCCGGCACGCTGAGGGCCCGCGTCGCGCGATCCAGTGCTTCGGGGGAATGGTCGGGGATGTTCCAGTCCTGCGCGGCCGCCAGGTAATCCAGTCCCTCGGCGCGCGCCGCCAGCGCCACGTACGAAAAATCCACCAGGATGCTGCGCTCCCCGTGGATCATGTGGTCGTGATTGTCTCCGCAATACCAGCCCTCGCGCCGCAGCGTGGATCGGCGCCGCAACTGGAAGGTCTCGGTGCGGCGTTCGTCCGCGGCAAGCGTGAAGCGGCGCTCGACGGCGAGATAGTCAAAGCCGCGGCTCACCACGATGGTCGTCTCCCCCGCCGGCACCTGCTTTTCGAATGTGCCCGGCGACCGGAAGCCCGCCTGAAAGCTGGGATGATCGGTGACAATGACGCCATCGCTCGCGCGGATCGTGATGGTGGCGGGCACGACCGCGCCGGTTTCGGCGTCGATCACGCGCCCGGCGATAGTGGCCGAGGGGGCCGCGGCAGCGGTCCACAGGAGGAACAGGAAGAGGCGGGCGCGCGTCTGGATGCGGGATGCCATGGACCTTCGGTCACCCAGTTTAGCTTACCAATGCTGGAAATTGGAGGCGCGGGTCGGAATTGAACCGATGAAGAAAAAAGGGGTTGCAGACCTTGGCTTCATCGCTTCGATATGTTTTCATGAGCTTAGATGCCGGCGGTTTCGAATCGGGTCAAATCTGGGTCAAATAGAGCAATGGAAAACTGCCCAAATCCGCGTCCGGCATACGCCGCGTTCACCGCCCGTTGCAGGAGTCTGAGAGTGTGACAAAGTAGGAGTCAGGAGGCGGCGTCATGGCTAGCAAAACCGCACCGACGAACGGCACGCGCAGGCGTAAGCCTGCGCGCAAATCCGTTGCGGCCAAACGGTCCGGCCGCCGTGAGAGTTGGAAAAAGGTCCTGGAGAGCAACCTCATTCTTTAGGGTCTCTCGCCGGCCGAGGCGGAAGGAGCTTGTTGCACTCGCCGCGTCGTAGCCGGTGTTGCAACTTCTGGAAGTCCGGCCCGGAGGGCGCCCAAGTCGTCTCCCAGCACTTTGCGCGCAGCCTGAGAGTGTGACAAAGTAGAAGGCAGGAGACGGCATCATGGCGACGAATAAGACCGCCCGCATGAAAGGATCGCACCAGCGTAGTCCGGTTCGTAAGACTACTGCTGTCAAGCGATCCGGGCGCCGTGAGAGCTGGAAAAAGGTCTTCGAGCGCTATCTCGTTAAAGAAGGCTATTCGCCGGCCGAGGCGAAGGAACTCGTTGAGATCTCGGCGGCATAGCCGGTGTCGCAACTGACCGATGTCCGCGGGCAGGTCGAAGCCTGGATCGACCACCTCAATCAATACAGCGAGATTTCTGAAAGAGATATTCGCCGCCTGCGTGATCTGGCGTATGCCCGGGCATTTGCGCGCATGCTGCTCGGCGGGAATCGAAACCGATTCGGAGGGCACGAATTCTGGATCGCCAACCTCCGTGAGTTGAACGGCCGCGAGTTTCCCACCGTCATGGCCGTAAACCGGCGGATTCGCTGCCTGCGAAAACTACGCGTATTCGTCGGGCATCGATTCACCACAGCCGTCACCAGCACTCTGCGCCACAATCTGCAGATCGTGCTCCGACCTTATGGAATTCGCCCCGTCTACTCCGACTCCGACATGCCGAACGGTCCCGTCTTCGAGACCATCCTGGAACGAATCCGCGCTGCCGATTTTTCCATATTCGACGATCGTGAGACCGAGGTCAGGCCTAACGTTCTCATCGAGCTCGGTGCGGCGATCGGCATGAGAAAACCGTACTTCTATTTCAACTACGGCAACAAGCGCACCGTCAGGATCAACAACCGGCATGAGCCGATCACGACCGCCAGCGATCTCGCCGGCATGCTGTATCTTCCATACACCAGCTATAGCGGACTCTTCGTCGAATTCGCCCGCCGGCTCCCCGGATTCCTTGTGGACCGGTCGATGGCGCAATAAAGCGTCATTGCTCAGGCCTTTCACAAGATCTTTCATCGCAAGCCCAGACTCACCAACCATCGCGCGCCCTGCGCTCTTGATCAGTCGGTCGTAGCGTTCCTTAGCCCAACAGTGAACGCCGCCGCCTACACCCGCCTGCTCGAAGTATCCGCGGGTTTGCGCGGGCGGATGCGTTAGGTCCGGCCCACGATTACTTCCTGGTCTCAGGTTTCCGAAGGAGATGGATGACAGGCTTCAGCCGGCGCTCCCCAACCCGCGAGGTTCCTGCCACTCGCCCTTGGCGAGCGAGCGGTCTTCCCGGAATACTTGAGAAACGGTGTACTTACTGGCCCTCGAGTCCGCCGCCCTCATTCCCGCCGCAGAACCTCGGCCGGATCCGTCAGCGCCGCCCGCAGAGCCGGGCCTGTAGCCGCCAGAACCGCTATCCCCAGCAGTGTGAAACCGGCCAGGGCGAAGGTCTTCGGGTCTCCCGCACTCACCCGAAAAAGCAGCGATTTCAGCAGCCGCGTCAGCCAGGCCGAAGCCGCACACCCCATCGCCAGCCCCACCACCGATGGCCACAAAACGCCCCGATAGACCAGCCCGGCTACATCTCCAAACCTCGCTCCCAAAGCCATCCGGATGCCGATCTCGCGACTTCGCTCGGCGGCCAGGCACGCCGACACGCCATAAATACCGACTGCCGCCAGCACCAGTGCGAGACCGCCGAAAACGCTCAAGAGCCACATGCCGCGCCTGGGCCCGTCGCTGAGATAGGCCGTGCGTTCCTCGAGCGTCTGTGGATCGTCCAGCGGGACATCCGGCGCCTCCAGGGCGACCGCGTGCCGCACTGCTCTCGTGATGCCCATGGCATTGCCTTCGGTGCGCACCAGCAGGTTCTCCATCCGCAGCGCGTTCTGCTGTTCCGGAAGGTAGATGTGTTCGGCCTCGCAGTCCTCGACCGAGTTCACGCAAACGTTTCCCACCACGCCCACAATCTCGGCCGCGATATCCTTGCCGCCATCGATGTTGAATTTGGCTTCCGGGAGGATCACCCGCTTGCCGATGGCCTTCCCCGCAAAGTAGCGGCTCGCGATGGACTCGCTCACGATGATCACACGAGTGGAGCCGTCACGGTCTTCGGGCGTGAAGATTCTCCCGCTGCGCCGCCGAATCCCCATCACCCGAAAATAGTCGTCGCTGATCACATCCAGGGATGCCTGGCGCTCGTGCTGCCGTTCGGGCTCGCCCTCCGGATGAACATCCCCCTCCGGATGAACATCAATCGTTATCGATACGCCGAACATCGGCATGCTGCTCGCGGTGGCCACCCCGAGAACTCCGGGCAGCCCCGCCACGCGCTCCCGAATCCTCGCATACAGCATCGCGCCGGCCGTGCGTCCGCCATCGGCCGAAGGCGGCAGCGCCAGGAAATTCGTCAAAACGTCGTGCGGATTGTAGCCCAGGTCGGTCGCCCGTATGGCGGCAAACGTCCGGATCAACAGCCCCGCGCCCACCAGCAAGACAAAGGCGAGCGCCACCTCACCCGCGGCCAGCGCTCCCCGTGACCGCCGTCCTGCCACCCGTGCCGGCTGTGCGGAACGAAGCGCTGGAAGCACACCGAACAGCAGCGCTGCCACCGCGCCCAGAAGCAGGGCGCACACCAGCACACGGGCGTCGATGCCGAATTCATCGGCGCGCGGCAGCGTGGCCGTCAGCGGCTTCAGCACGCGCAACCCCCCGTAGGCGATCGCCACCGCCAGCAGGCTCGCGGCACACGAAATCGTGAGCGCCTCCGCCAGCACGAACCGCACGATGTGGCCGCGGCTCGCCCCCAGCGCCAGCCGGATATCGATCTCATGCCGCCGCGCCGTGGAACGCGCCAGCATCAGGTTGGCCACATTTACGCAAGCGATCAGCCGAACGAAGGTCACCGCGCCCAACAGCAGCAGCAGCAAGGGACGCTGCGCGCCCGTCATTTGCTGCAGCACCGGCGTCCCCAGGAGCCTGAGACTCTTCCAGTCCGGGTTCTCGCCCGAGAGTTGCCTGGCAACGACGTTCAACTCCGCTTGCGCGGCTGCGAGCGAGACGCCGGGCTTCAGGCGTCCCGTGACGTTCAGCCCGTGCGGATTGTCCGCAACTGCGTAAGGCGTGTAGATCGGTGAAGAGCCCGCGCCGATGGGAGTGAAACTCCGCGGCATCACCCCCACCACGAGCCATGGTTCCTTGTCCAGGGTAAGCGTCTTGCCCACGATCTTCGGATCTGCGCCCAGCCTTCGCTGCCAAAATCCGTGATCCAGTACCACCACCCGGTTGCGGTCGTGCTGGTCTTCGTCCGGCAGGAACGTGCGGCCCAGCATGGCCTGCGCCCGCTGCAACTCGAACCAGTTCGCCGTCGTACACGGTCCGGCAAGCTGTTCCGCTTCCCCCGCGCCGCTCAGATTCATCCGGCAGTTCTGATTCGCTGCCAAAGGCGCGAAGGAATGAAGCTGTTCCCGAAGCCGCAGATAGATTTCCGGCGCCAGGAAACTGCACGGTCCCCGGCCGGTGTCGCAGATCTGCACCAGGCGATCGGTCTGATATCCCGGCAATGGGCGCAGAAGCACCGCATTCACCACCGAAAACATCGTCGTGTTGGCGCCAATCCCCAGTGCCAGCGTGACTATAGCGGCCACTGTGAACGCCGGACTACGGCGCAGCCCGCGGCCGGCAACGATCAGGTCGGAGATCATGAGTTTGTCGGCCTTGCCCTTGCAATTCTACGCCCAGCCCTCGGCCATGGCGCCGGCTTCTACCACGGCCCACGCAGACCTGTTACCATCGGATCAAGGGCGTCGAATGAACCTCACACTACCATTGACCGCAACCGAGGAAGCTAACATCTTGGTCCGAGCTCAGGCCGAGGGGGTAACTCCGGAAGTGCTCGTTCGCCGGGCGCTGGAGCCGCTCATTGCAGCCAGCCCGGAGAGCCCGACAGAAACGAAGAAGTCGAGCCGGCATATCGCCGAGCTCATCGCAGAGCGCATGCAAGCCCTGCCGCCAGAAGTGTTTGACCGGTTGCCCAAAGATGGTGCAAGCGAACACGACCACTACCTCTACGGATCCCCGAAGAGACATCAGTGAAGCCGGTATTTGCCGACACGTTCTATTGGATAGCCCTCACCAACCCCAAGGACAGCGCTCACCGGGTAGCCCTTCTGGATTTTGGCCCTGCACTTGGCTCCAGAATGATAGTCACAACGGATGAAGTGCTCACTGAGTTCTTGGCCTTTTGCGCGTCAGACCCGCGACTGAGACTGGAAGCCGCTCTAGCCGTGCAAGATATCCTGGATTCACCAGGCGTCCGCGTCGTTCCTCAGACTCATAGCTCGTTTCTCGGCGGCCTTGAACTCTATCGCGCGCGCCCTGACAAGGGCTACAGCCTTACTGATTGCATCTCCATGCAGCTCATGCGCACAGAAGGACTAACCGATGTTCTGACCAACGACCATCATTTCCGCCAGGAGGGCTTCCGGCCCTTGTTCCAATGACTCCAGAAGCGGCGCCCTCAATTCCCCGCCGCGGTGGAAAGCTCGGCGGGCAGGAAATGTGGGGTGCGTTTTACTGACTACACGTTGGGAGGCTTGAGCGGTACCCGGAACGCCGGACTACGGCGCATCCGCCCGCAACGATCAGGTCGGAGATCATGAGTTTGTCGCCCTTGCCCCTGCAATTCTCCGCCCAGTCGCCCCCCGGCCATGGCGCGACCTCTAAATCTAAATCAATGGCCGGTCATACCCTGTGGCGGCAAAGTGATAATGTCCCCTTTTGGCAAAGTAGAAATGTCCTCTTGACAGCCC
>OMOG01000413.1 GCA_900290305.1 Candidatus Sulfopaludibacter sp. SbA4 | reverse complement strand
CGTAGAGTCGAGGAAGAGCGCGGTGCGGGGCCTACTGGCAGCCGCCCGTTTCCCTTCCCCGCTCGTCAAACCGGACGAGCCCATTTCGAGCATCCGGCTTTCCGACAGACTTCACCATTTAGCTCACGGAATCCTTCGCCACGAAAAGACGCAGTACGCCAAGTTTCCCGAACACAATTCGGTCCGAGTATCTGGCAGTGCCCAGCGAAGGCACTTTGTGGCGGCGGCGCAGGAACACTCTTACGCGCTGATAGACGTAGTGATTGACGGCCCGATAGGCCGGGTAGCAATCCCCATGCCCGAAGTAATTGGACCAACCTCGCAGCGTTGCATTGAGGTGATCCCGCACTTCCGGCCACGGCATCACATTTCCCGACTTCATCAGGTCTTCCACTTTCCCCCGGAGTCTGGCCACGCTCTTCTTCGACGGACTCATTCCGAGATACACATAGCCATCCTTGCGAAAGCGATGCGGCCCGAACGTATACCCCAGGAAGTCAAACCGCTCCGCGTTAGCCTGCCGTATGTGGGTTTTCGCTTCGTTCAGAGTTAATCCGATTCGGCTCATCACACCACGCGTCCAATCCAGCGCCCCGGCAGCCTTCCGGCGGCTGAGTATCACGAAATCGTCAGCGTAGTTCACTATCTGAGCCTGAAAGAATTCGCCCCTCCCGGTGATCCGCCAGTACTTCAGAAAACGGTTCATGTACAGGTTTGCCAGCAAGGGACTGATGACTCCACCCTGCGGTGTGCCACACATGCTCTTCTTGCCGCCACTGACCCGCGGTTTCCCGTCTTCATCCCGCTCCTCGACCGGCACTTTCAGCCACATCTTGATTAAATGCAGCATGTCCCGATCTACGATGCGCCGAGCGACGCACTGTAGCAGCTCCCGGTGCGGGATCGTATCGAAGTATTTGGACAGATCGGCGTCCACCACATCGGTGTAGCCTTCCCTGAGTAGTTCATGCACTTTCCGGATCGCGTCCTGCGCGCTCCGCTTCGGCCGATAACCATAGGCATTCGGATCGAAGTCCGCTTCAAAGATCGGTTCCAGCACCAGCTTTGCGGCGGTCTGCACCACCCGGTCCCGTATGGTCGGAATCCCCAGTGGACGCTCGCCCCCGCCCGGCTTCGGGATTTTCACCCGCCGCACGGCTTGTGGTGCATACGTCTTTGCCCGAAGGTCACTCCTGATGCCGTTCAGCCATTCCTCCAACCCCGCCGCTTCGATTCCCGTGAAGCTCTGCCCATCCACTCCCGGCGCTCCCTGATTGGACTTTGCCAGTGCATATGCATGGTTCAGAATGTCTTCCCGGTAGATCTTGTCGTAGAGCAGATAGAAACGGTAGTCCGGCTCTTCCTTCGCTTTTTGGTACAGCTTCCTCTGAAGCATCCGGATCTTAATCGGTGTCTCCAGGCTCATCGCCAATCACCTGTCCTTTCCTTCTTCAAAAGCACATCTGAAGCGAGGGTCCTTCCCTCCGCCGGCATTACCCGGCATCATCGGTACCGCGACCCTCTCCGACTTCCGGGTTTGGCCGTCATCCTGTCGATGACGCTGGAGACGCAACCTCCGCCATTCCCGGATCTCCCCCAATTACTCAGACCACTTTCCCTGCATGCCGTGCTCAGTACCCCGGTGGATCGAACAGGTGCTTGTCGGTTTCTTCCCTGTCCACGCGGCCTTCCCCGGTTAACTGGCGGGTCAGCATCCACGACTTCACTTTCGAGGCCTGCTCAAGCTTCACTCGCGTTACGGCCTACTGGGTCGCTCGCCCGCCCAAAGGCGGACTTTCTCCCGAGGCTTCGACCCGGCCAGTTGCCCCGACCGCGCCGCTCGGTAGCTACCATGTCTCACCGACAACTACATGGATGGATCCTCCTTCCACTAGTGATCTGCGCCATTGGGGCGCACAGTTAACCAAACGTCCATGGCTCGGACTGAGAGGGTGAGAGGTTCTTCCCTTGAAAGGGCGCGGGCACGCTACCTTGGGCGAGTCGGCCAGCAGTGCGCGCCCCGCTGAGAGAGGATCTTCCCGCAAGTATTGGCCATTTTCGCGCCAGTGCACGCCGGTGCGTCAACCGGAAGCGCGGAGAACTCGTAGTGGGAATTCGTTTGGCTCGACAGACAGTATTCGAAACAGAAACCCTTTAGTTGACAGCACCCAATTGGCGGAGGTTTCAGCGTCTCCGGCTTTTGGTTTCGTGAGTTCCGGGGCCGCAGGCGCGAGCCGCCAGCAGTCCGGATGCGAGCCAGAGACAGGGCTATCATGCCCAGCAAGCGGGCCTCCGTAATCGTGAAATCGTCGTGGCGCCGCGTGTAGCGTAAAGCCGCATCGAGTGATTCGGCAGCGACCCAATGCACCTCGCGGGCGTTATCGTTATTGAAAATTCGCCGCAGACCCACCAAGCTCCACAAATGCGCTTCGCATGCGCCCGGCGGCAGGGCCTTCGGGCGCAATCAGCGCGCCCGCCGTCCCGTGTTGTCTACCCAAAACCCAACAGGTACCGGACCGGTGGATGAAACTGGGCGATCTGGTGGTTTTCAACCATGGCGGAATGCCCTATGATAGCGAAAAGTGCCTAAGAATCAAACGCTTAGGCTTTGGGCTGGCGATTGCCATTGTAATGGTGGACAGGGATGCAAATGCGGCGAGTACCAATCATGGTGACTGTACTGGCGGCCTCGGCTGTCTTGTTCGGTCAGCAGCTTCCGCCCCAGCAACCTCGCTTTGGTCAGCCACAGCCTGGCCTTGGGCAACCCCCGGAGCCTCAGGACCAGCCGGGCCAGCCCGTAGCGCGTTTGGGTGTCATCAATGGCGACGCATCCGTGCGACGAGGCGATTCGGGCGACTGGGTTGCCGCGGCATTGAATGTTCCTCTGGTGGCTGGCGATTCCCTTTCCGTGGCGCCGGGCGGCAGCGCTGAATTTCAACTCGATTACGCCAACTTTGTGAGGGTCGGCGGTGACTCCGAGATTCGGATTTCCCAACTCGATAACGGTCGCCAGCAGGTTCAGGTATCCAGGGGCTTGGTCACTTGGCGCGTGTTGCGCGATCCCAACCTTTCGAATGTCCAGTCGGAAATCAGCACGCCGGCCGTGGCTGTTCATCCGCTGCGCCTTTCCGAAGTTCGAGTGGAAGTGGCGGCCGATGGTGCGACACGGATTATTGTGCGTCGCGGCGATGCGGAAATTTTGACCCCGCGCGGCACCGAACGGATCCACGAAGGCAACATGATGCTGGTACGGGGAACGGCGGACGATCCCGAATACCAGGTTGTTTATGCTCCGGCGCGGGATGGCTGGGACAGTTTCAACGATCAGCGCGACACCTATCTCGAGAGGGCGCAATCGAACAAGTATGTAAGCCCGGACGTCGATGGGGCGGAAGATCTCGATGCCTACGGCCGCTGGGGATATGACCCGAGTTATGGCAACGTGTGGACCCCGGCCGTCCCTCCAACGTGGGCTCCGTATCAGAACGGCCAATGGGTTTGGGAAGACTATTACGGCTGGACTTGGGTTGATTACGACCCTTGGGGATGGGCCCCGTTCCACTACGGTTCGTGGTACTTCCGTAACGGTTTTGGCTGGACGTGGTTCCCCGGAGAGCGATATGGCCACTACTGGTATCACCCCGCCATGGTCGGCTTCTTCGGATTCGGCGGCGCCGGTCTTGGCGCAGGTTTCGGATTCGGGAACGTGGGCTGGGTTGCGTTGGCTCCGTTTGAAAGATTTCACCCGTGGTATGGACGAGGCGGGATGGTCAATAATGTCGTCCGCAACACGAATCTTATGAACGGCTTTCGGAATGCCCGGATCGCGAACGGCGTGACTGCCGTCTCCGCGCAGGATTTCCAGCGGGGAGCTTTCCGGAATCAGATTGCGGTGAACCGCGCTCAGTTGCTGCAGGTTTCGCAGGTAAGAGGAGCATTGCCCGTCACTCCGACGGCGAGCAATCTGCGATTCAGCGATCGCCCCGTTTCGGCCTCGGCTATTCCGCGAAGCGAAGTTAATAACCAGCGGTTCTTCAGCCGGATGCCCACGGCGGGATCGACCCAGCGTACGTCCTTTGCACAGCAGCAGGCTGCGGTGCGGTCGGTTATGGGTAGTGGCGGAAACGCCGTGGGAGGAAGAGAACCAGCAGCTCAGGAATCTGGTGCTTCCGGGTGGAGACGGTTTGGTGAACCAAGCCAGTCCGGGGGAGCATCCGGTGTACAGCCGCGAAGCTTCCAGCCGAGTGGCAATCCAAACGTCGGCGCAAGCCCAAGTGCTGGTTGGGACCGCTTCGGCAGTCCGCAGCGTTCGGCCGCGCCGCCGCAAGGGCAGGCTGCGTCTGGCCGCTCGGGTTACAGCTACGGTGGCAGCTACAGCTATCAGGGGTCGAGTGGCCAGTCTCGCGCTTTGCAGGTAGCGCCTCCGATCGTGCAGCAACGCAGCGCGCCACCCCCCAGCTATGGAGGTGTGCCCCAGTATGGAGGTGCGCCCCAAGGTAACCGGGGCGGAGGAGGCGGTGGTGGTCGCACCA
>OMOG01000416.1 GCA_900290305.1 Candidatus Sulfopaludibacter sp. SbA4 | reverse complement strand
CACGAGAGCCGCCGCATCGACCATCAGCTTCGCGGACGCGCCGGCCGCCAGGGCGATCCCGGCCGGTCGCGTTTCTTCATCTCGCGCGAAGACGGTCTGCTGGTGCGTTATGGCATTCAGGACGAGAAGTACCAGCACGATGCCGAGAGTATCCAACGCCTGGTGGAAGGCCAGAACCTGGAGATTCGGAAGTTCCTGGTCAAATACGAATCGGTGATCGAAGGCCAGCGCCAGTGGATCCAGGAACGGCGCCAGGCGATTCTTACCTCCGGCTTACCGGAGCTGGAGCGAGTCGTCTCCCTGACCACTATCGACGATTTGTGGTCGGACCACCTGGCCGCGGTCGCCGAATTGCGCTCGGGCGTGCAGTGGTATTCCTGGAGCGGCCGCGATCCCCTGCACGAGTACCTCACCCGAATAGATGCGGCCTACCGGGAATTGGAAAACGGACTCGATGCCGAGATTGCCGCGCGCCTGGAGGAAGCGCAGGCCAAGGGAGTAGCGCCTACCGAGCGCGGCGCCACCTGGACCTATCTCACCACCGACCGTCCCTTCGGCGAGTGGAGCGAACGCATCCTGCGCGGCTTGGTGCGCAAGGTGCGGAGGAAAGATCTTTGGGGCTGATTCGGGTTGGGCCGAGCAACCGCTTAGGAACTGAGAAAGAATCGCCCCCAAAGCGGGCAAAGGCAGGCGAAACCGCTTCCCACCTCTGAAAACGTGGCACTTGTTGTGGTGGCGCAGGCGGTTTCGCCTGCGCAGCGGGATTTTTTCACGGCTTCTTACGGTTGCCGCCAGCTCTTTAGTTCGCCGCCACCACGTCGAGGGGGCTCTCCAGCCGGAACGTCAGTACGCTCTCCACCGGCACCTTGACGGACGCCCCCTTGGTCAGAATCTCCGTCAACGCGCCCGCGCCCGCTCCCGACCCGCCTCCGATTGCCGCTCCCTTGCCGCCTCCCGCGATCGCCCCGATAATCGCTCCGACTGCCGCGCCTCCGCCCGCGAACTCCGCGGTACGTTTGTTCGCGCCCACGCCGTTTCTCCCGCGCTCCGCGATGTCGGTCGTCCTGAGCTGGTATTGCTGCCCATCGATCGAGACCGAGCCCAGATCCATAATGAGGTCCGACGCTCCACGGATCTTCCCACCCCTGGCCGCCGAGCGGATCACAATCTGCGCATTGGCCCCGCGTGGGATCACCACGTCGCCGGCCGCATCGCGAATGTCCCTGGTCACCTCCGCGGCGTACGTCTGGCCCTCCACGGCCCTGGCCGAATCGATGGTCTCTTCGTTGCGCACTGGGATCTCGGTGCCCACGTCCAGTTGATAGGTCTTGGTCGTGATCGCGTCCGCCGGCGGATGATAGTGCTGATCGTACGCGGCCTCGCCATAGTCGACCGATCTCACCTGCGCCATCGGGATCTTGCTCGTCACGCGGTCGTCGCCCAGAAGCTTGATTTCGGTGGGCGAGCTCGACAGCACCATGCCGGCGACCGTAGTGCCGTCGCGCATGACGACGGTTGCATGCCGGCCCGCTGTCGGTGTGTTTGTGCACGAACAGAGAAGCAGCCAGAGCAGTCCCGTCGCTGCCAGGAGGATTCGCCGTCTCATCATCCAGATTAGTATAGCCCGTGGGAGAATCGCTCCATGGAAGAAATCCGCATACGCACCGGGCGCATTAGTGACATCGCTCACATCCTGCACCACCGCCGGGCCATGTTCGCCGAGATGGGCGGCGCCGATGAAAGCGTGCTGGACCGCATGCAGGAGGCCTCCGAATTATATTTGCGGGAGGCCCTGGTGAGCGGCATCTATCGCGCCTGGCTGGCGGAAACCGAGGCCGGCCGCGTGGTGAGCGGCGGCGGAATCGCTATCGTGCCCTGGCCGGGCTCCCCGGATTTCCCCGGCACGCGCCGCGGCTGGATTCTGAGCGTCTACACCGAGCCCGAGTTCCGCCGCCGCGGCATTGCCCGGCGGATCATGGAGACCATCGTCGACTGGTGCCGCAGCGAAGGCTTCGCACACGTCTCGCTGCACGCCAGCCACGATGGCCGCCTGCTCTACGAGAAGATGGGCTTCCGGCCCACCAACGAGATGCGCCTATATCTGAAGTAGGACAGGCCTCCAGCAAACAGGGGGTTGGGGGTTGGGGGTTGGGGGCTTTGCCCACAGGCCGGAAGCCGGCTGCAGACAGGATTGGCTGCCCCCATATTCGACGCTCTATTCCCACCGCAGAGCCCGCACCGGGTCGATGCGCATGGCCCGGCGTGCGGGAATAAACGCCGCCAGCATCGCCACCAGCAGCACCGCCGCGGCCGCGATGGCAAGGCTCAGCACATCGCCGGCGTGAATCCCGTAGAGCTGCGACTCCACGAAGCGAGTCAGCGCGCGGGTTGCCGGTATGCCCGCCAACAGGCCGAGCGCGGTGGTCACCGCCACCTGTCCGATGACCATGCGCAGGACGGCGAAGCGATCGGCGCCCAAAGCCATCCGCACCCCGATTTCGCGCGTGCGGCTGGCCACCGAGTAGGAGACCAAGCCATACAGCCCCACACACGCCAGCACCAGCGTGATGGTTCCAAAGAGACTGACCAGCGACGCAAACAGGCGCTGCTGCGCGAGGGCTTCGTCGATCTGCCCTTCCATGGTCTTCACGTCAACCAGCGGCAGCATGCGATCGAGCTCGCGGACGGCGGCGCGGGCAGCGGAGATCACCGCCGCCGGATCTCCCGCCGTGCGCAGCTCGAAATACATCTCCTGCAGCCAGCCGTTATAGAACTGGGTATACGGGACGTAAACCACATCGGCACGCGCGCGCGTCAGGCGGTCGTACTTGGCGTCCTTGACCACGCCCACCACTTCGACCTCCCAGTCGGGCTCCGAGACCCAGCGGAACTTTTGTCCCACCGGAGAACTGCCGCCGAAATAGTCCCTGGCCGCGGTCTCGCTGATCACCGCGACTCTCGGGGCGGTCGCCGTGTCGCGTTGGTCGATACCACGTCCCAGAATCACCGGAATCTGCAGCACCTCCAGGAAATCCGGACCCACGAAGTTGAGGTCCGCGTTGCGGCCGCGCGGCGAATCGTCGCCCGCTATGCGGATCCCGTCGTTCGAGGAATACCCGCTGAGCGGCGTTTGCACGGAAAGGGTAGCGCCGGTGACTCCCGGGATTCGCTTCAGACGATCCAGCAAGTTGCTGTAGAGCCGATTCCCGCGTGTCTCATCGTAGCCATTGGCGCCGGGGGTGACACCGAAGAGCACCAGCTTCTGCGGATTGAATCCCAGCGGGATGGAGCGCAGGTTGGCGAGGCTGCGGGTGAACAAAGTGGCGCCCACAAGCAATACCAGCGCCACCGCGATCTGCACCGCCAGCAGCGCCCGTACGGGGCGGAATCGATGGCTCGCGGCCGCCAGGGGCGTGTCCGCCTTCAGTCCTGATGCTACGTCCTGCCGCGTGGCGCCGAGCGCCGGCGCGAGCGCGAACAGCACCGTAGTGAGCACCGAGATCCCCGCGGTAAAGCCCAGGATTCGGGCATCCGGCCGAACTTCGAAGGCCACGCCGTGCATGCCCGTCGCGAGAAGGGCGAGCAGCGCGCGTACGCTCCAGCCCGCCAGCAACAATCCGGCCACGGCGCCGCCCGCCGAAAGCAGCGCGCCTTCGATGAGCAACTGGCGAACAAGGCGAAGCCTGCCGGCGCCCATGGCCAGCCGCACGGCGATCTCCTTGCGCCGCGCAGTGGCGCGCGCCAGCAGCATTCCCGCCAGGTTGGCGCACGTCATCAGCAGCACCATGCCCACCACCGCCATCAGGATCAAGAGAGGCTCGTGGAAATCTCTGCGCAGGAAGTCGAGACCTTGGCCGCCGGGAATGATCTCGACACGTGGCACGCCGGCCTTCTGATCGCGAGCGACCACCGCGGGCATTCCCGCGCCCAGGATCGCGCTGAGCTCTGCCTGAGAGGCGCGCGGGTCGGCGCCAGGCTTCAGGCGGCCCATCGCCTGCACCCAGAACAGGTCCGATCCGTACCATTCGATGCGGCGCTGCGCGTTCCATCCCAGGCGGTTCCGCGCGCGGATCGGAATAGTGATATTGATTTCCGGGGTCAGTATGAACCCGCCCGCGGAAACTCCGAAGTACGCGCGCGGCGTGACCCCCACTACCGTGAACGGCACGCGGTTGATGTAGATGGTCTTGCCGGCGGCGGCCGGGTCGAGTCCGAAGGCGCGCTCCCAAAAGCGATAGCTGATCACCGCGGCGGGAGCCCCGTCCACGGTGTCGTCGTCATCCACGATGGGACGGCCCAGCACGGTTCCGACGCCCAGCGCGGAGAAGTAGTTGCCGGAAACCAGCATGCCGCCGGTCATGCGCGCCTCTCCGTTGGCCGCCACGTTGACCTGCGGGAGCGGCGCGAAGGCGAAGACGCCCGCCAGAGTTTGGCTGCGTGCGCGCAGGTCGGTGAAGATGCTCCAGGAGAACACGTTGGTGCGGAAGCGGCCCTCTCCATCGTTGAAGGAGAAGGCGCTTTTCAGCCCGCGCGGACCCCGGTTGGCCGACCATTTCAGCACCACGAGCTGCTCCGGACTGCGCACCGGAAGCAGCCGCAGCAGCACCGTGTCCACCAGGCTGAAGATGGCGGTGTTGGCCCCGATCCCGATGGCCAGCGAGAGCACCGCCACCGCGGTGAACACCGGCGTCTTGCGCAGCACGCGCCAGCCGTAGCGGATATCGCGCCCCAGGTTCTCGAGAAAAGTGAGCCCGCGGATATCGCGGCACTGTTCTTGAACCTGCGCGACTCCGCCGAATTCGGCGTGCGCCAAGTGGCGTGCATCGGCCTCCGGCAAGCCATCCAGCCGCTTCTTGCGCGCCTCCATTTCCAGGTGAAACTTCAGCTCGTCGTCGAGATCGCCCTCGGCCCGATCGCGGGATCGCAGGGCGCGTAACCGCAGCAAAAGGTCGCTAAATCCCATATCACGCCATTTCGAGCACGCGGCCGATCGCCCCGGTCAAACGCGCCCATGTTTCGGTTTCCAGTTCCAGTTGTTTGCGGCCCGTGGCCGTAAGTTGGTAGAACCGCGCGCGGCGTCCCAGTTCGGAGATGCCCCAGTCGGCCTTGATCCAGCCCTGGTGCTCCAGGCGGTGCAGTGCGGGGTAGAGCGACCCCTGGTTGACGCGCAGCACATCTTGGGAGATCTGCTGGATGCGTTCGGAAATGGCCCATCCGTGCTGGGGGCCGGTCTGGAGGGTGCGCAGGATCAGAAGGTCCAGCGTGCCCTGGAGCAGGTCGAGCCGGGAAGGTTGCCTCATAGTGTCGAATCTCGACACTATAATGCCTCACTTGTTGTCGGATGTCAACAACAATGTTTGGTGGGGCAGGCGGGGTACCCTCTGGGTCCGCCCGCCAACCGGTGGTTCCGGTCAGCCGGCGTGATCCAGCGATTCCGGCGGTGCGGGCTCGCGTCTTCCGGCGGCGTCGGTGAGGTAGACGAGGGCTTGGCGCGCCAACTCCGGAACGCTCGGGTCGGGGTGGCGAAGCAGGGAGATCAGCATACGGATCCAACGCAGCTCGGCGGTTTCAACTCCGATAACGGGAACGGTTTTGGCCATGGCCTGCGACCTTTCTGGTTTCTCTTGTCGGCCGGAGATCGAAGATCTTGAATGTTTTCATAATTCCCGCGCCGCGCACGATAAGAATTTCGTGAGCGCATTTCTAAAAGACGCGGAAGAGATTTTCCAGATGGCCCGTCAGGGCGGCCGTGAGGATTGCGAGCTGGCCATCCTGGTCGGGCGGGACGGCGGAATCCACATGCTGGCCGCATCCGGGTGGGAGCTGGAGCCGCTGCGCCTGCATCACGGCGCGAAGGCGGCCTACCGGATCACGCGGAACGGCGGCGGAGTCCGGCTGGAAGCCCGTTCGGCCGGCGAGGCCTGCCTGTTGCAGGCGAAGCCCGCCCAGCCGTGGCGTGCCGCGCTTCCCGATTTTCCGCAATATCTGACCATCCAATAGACCGGTTATTTACACCGGGCATTGCAACTTTCCCGGCGGCGAGCCGATAAGGAATATGCGGGAAGGCCGCGCGGGGCCGTACCAACCGGGCCCCTTCCCCAAGGAGTTGATATGGACGTCACCTCAATGAATCGCGTTGCGCAGGCGCCGCAGGCCACCGTGCCTGCGATTCCCGCGGATCAAGTTGCCCAGAACCGGGGAGTGGTCCAGGCCGTCAAGGCATTGAACGGCACGGAGATGTTCGGCGAGGACAACCAGTTGATGTTTGTCAAGGACCGGCAATCACAGCGCATGGTGGTTCGCGTGGTAAACAAGAAGACCAACGAAGTGGTCTCGCAGATCCCCCCGGAATACGTGCTGCAACTGGCCGATGACCTGCGCCAAAAAAGTACCTGAAGCCTATTGAAACCCCGGCCGGGGACGATAAGTGTCTTGGGGAGAACAACATGTGGCAGAACGCGCACGACGCTTACCTGGAGAGCCGGATCTACTCGGCCGATCCCACCGAACTGATACGCCTGCTCTATCAGACGGCCACCGGAGCGGTACGGAACGCACGGCACCACCTGGCGGCCGGAGACATTCGGGCGCGGACGCGCTCCATTACGGCCGCCTGCGAGATCCTGATCGAGCTGGCCGGATCGCTCGATCACGCGCGCGGCGGTGAGATCAGCCGGCGCCTGGCGCAACTTTACGACTACATGACCCGCAAGCTGATCGAGGCCCACTTCCAGCAGAGCGATGCGCCGTTGGCCGAGGTGCTGGGGCTGCTTGCCACCCTGGCCGAGGCTTGGAATGGATTGAAGCAGCCGGAAAGCGCCAGCCCGGCCGTAGCAGCCGAGAGCCCCTGGGCAAGCCCGTTACCCCGGGAGTCTGCGGCCGGCTCCGCGTCCCAGGCGTGGAGCTTCTAGAATGTGGCGCAGACCGCTTGCCCGTGCGAAGCCGGGATCGCTTTTTGTCGTCTGCGCCTTGCCGATGCTAGGCAGGGCAGGCCACTAAAACCGATGGCCTGCCCCACGGAGGAGCAGTCGCGTCACCGGTAAGACTCCACGATCCGCCGCCGATCGTCCGCCGACATGCCGGGGTGTTTGCGGATGTCCGCGCGCGCAGTGAGCAGCCGGCGGTACCGCCCGAAGTATTCCGGGATATCGCCGCCGTACTGAAAGCTGTACATGATGTCCGCGAAGGCCGCGGTGTGCGCCAACCCCAGCGCGTGCCCCGTTTCGTGCAGGCACGTCAGGTACACGATGGCATCCCGCAGGAGCGCATCCCGGTCATCCGGCGTCTCGGGCGGCGGCAGCACATACACCTCGGCGCCACGCACCCCATCCACCAGGATCGGCCGCGCCTCGCCATAGAGACCTTCCCGTCCTCCCGACCAAAAGACTCGAATGTGCGCCTTCTCGCGGTCGGCCGTCTTCTCGAGCGTGAGATGCCCCGCCGCAGCCGCCTGCCAGGCTTCCATCGCCCATTGCGCCAGTTCGGGGTCTCCGGTGTGGCAGCCGCGCTCCGGCTTCGCGCAGGGCTCCACCCAGTAGCGCAAGGTGGCGCACGGCGCTATACAACACAGAAAGAGCAACGCCAGAAACTTCACGCCCCCCTCCCTTCGGAAGTAGGGTATCACGGCGGACTGCCGATGCCCGAGGGGGTGGAAGTGAAATCGACTGTGACCAGCAGGCTCAACCCTGCCCCCCCATCACACCCGGAAGCAACCGGGCAGTAATCGGCAAATGGCCCTTGTAACGAGATGGAACGGGTCTTGAATTCCTCAAACGCTCGTGCAGTTGCAAACGCCAGTTTATTCGTTTCGGGTAGTTTCGGGTACTTTGCCCTTGAAATTGCCCGGTGGCTGTACTACCATCAACCGGTAAGGGTTTGGCGCTTCAAGTGGTTTTTTGTGTCCGGACGGGAAGGCGGCTTGCGAGCCAGGGAATGCCAAGCCGTTTTAGTTCTCACCGGTTGCCATCCCGGTGCGGGGGCCCGCAGGGCTCTGCGGGCTGCGGCGCCTTCTCCATGAAGACGCTGAGCGTGAGCTGGTGGAGAGTATCTACGCAAGTGCGCGCGAAGCAGCCGGAAACCGCCGGGTCTGACATGACTGCGGTTATCGCTCCTCGATGCTTCGCGGTTGTTCCACAATGCCGAATTGCTGGAGGTTAGTCGTGCAGAAACTACTTACGTTTTTAGGTGCGGCGCTTTTGCTGCTGGCCATGCTGCCGGCTGCGAATGGCCAGAGTGTCACCGGTGAAATTTCGGGAATCGTGGTGGATCCAGCCGGAGCGATCGTAATAGGGGCCACCGTCCAACTGACTCACGATCTTTCTCAAACCGTCCATAAATTCACCACCGAGTCCAACGGCTCTTTCATTTTTACCGGACTCGTTCCGGGCACGTACAGCCTGCGTGTCACACAGGCCGGCTTCAAGGCAGCCGATCAGAAAGGCATCACGGTCGCGGCGCAGGAACGCGTCGACTTGCATGAAGTCCACCTGGAGGTCGGCGAAGTGACGAGTTCGGTCGAAGTTCAGGCCGATGCCGTACACGTCGCCACCGACAGCTCGGACCGGTCCATGGACATGAACCTGAAACAGATTCTCGACGACCCGACCCGCGGCCGGAATCCGGTCAGCCTCATCATGATGCTGCCCGGCGTTCAGTCGCTCGCCCAGTCGTATGACTATCGCGGCTGGAACGGCGGAGGCATCCCCGGCGTGAATGGCGGGCAGCAGGGCCAGATCATCCTGAACATGGACGGCGCCGCCAGCCAGGACTCCGGCAACCTCAACACCGGCTACATTAACCCTTCGGTCGACTCCATCAGCGAAGTCAAACTGCTGATTGCGAACTACACCGCCGAGTACGGCGGGCGCACCGCCGGACAGTTGACCCTGACCACCAAGAACGGCACGCAACAGTTCCACGGCAGCGTCTACGACTACTACCGGGACGAGAGTTTGAACGCCAACGAGTTTTTCAACAACCTGACGAGCGTGCCGAGGCCCCGCTACCGCTATCAGAATCCCGGCGGCACCATTGGCGGCCCGCTGATCGTCCCGGGCACGCGGTTCAACAAGGCTCGCCAGAAGCTCTTTTTCTTCTTCTCCTTCGATAAGTTGTTCAACACCACGGTCAATAACAATACCTACACCATGCCCTCGGCGCTCGAGCGCCAGGGCAACTTCTCCCAGACCGTGACGACCACCGGCGTCCTGATTCCGGTCTACGATCCCACCACGCAGACGCCTTTCCCGGGGAACATCGTTCCCGCCAACCGCATCAGCCCGCAGGGGCAGGCCATGCTGAACCTGTTCCCCATGCCGGCTCCCCAGGGTCTGGCGCTGGATCCGACGGGAAACCGCGGATACAATTTCCGCGCCGTCGTGCTGCAGGCGCGGCCACTGGACGATAAAATCCTGCGCGTGGACTACAACTTCTCGCCAAAAGTGACGACCTTCGTCCGCCTGCTGCAGGACTACCAGGCGCAGAACGGCTACCAAACCACGGTGGGACCTCCCGGAGGCAATTGGGGCCAGTTCCCGGACAGTTACCACGTGCAGTCCGCCGGCGCCTTGGGCACCCTCGTCTACACCTTCAGTCCGACTCTCATCAGCGAATTCAGTTGGGGTATCAACCGCGGCAAGCAGGGCGTCGAACCCTTGACCGACACCAGCTCCGATACCGCGACCGGCGGCGCCAAAACCTACGCGCAAAGCCTGCTCCCGCTGAAGGACAGCAGCGGGAACGCGCTGACGTTGCCGCGTATCAACCAGAGCAGCAACTACCTGAACCTGTTGCCGGCGGTCAACTTCGGTCTGCCCTCCGGTTTCAGCGCTCAGTCCTCCGGCCAAGGCGTTAACGGCGCCCCCACGTTCAGTCTGGACAGCCGATGGCCCTTCACCGGCACCGACCAGTTGCAGACCCTCCAGGACAAGGTCACCTGGGTCAAAGGTCCGCACACTTTCAAAGCTGGTGTCTATTACGAGAGAATGGCTCGCAACGTGAGCGTTTACTCGGTGTACAACGCCGCCGGAACCTACTATTTCGGTTCGGACCGCTCCAATCCTCTGGACGCCG
Organism: Candidatus Sulfopaludibacter sp. SbA4; assembly: GCA_900290305.1. GTDB lineage: Bacteria > Acidobacteriota > Terriglobia > Bryobacterales > Bryobacteraceae > OMOG01. The sequence goes on along the minus strand of OMOG01000416.1, from coordinate 5,467 downwards.
GATACCCCTACGCCAATGCGATGCTGGGGAGCATCTTCGCCTACGGGGACGATAACACCAAGCTGGTCAACCACGCGCACTACTCGCAGCTCGAGTGGTACCTGCAGGACACCTGGAAAGCCAGCCGCCGCCTGACGTTCGACTTCGGCGCGCGCTTCGGCCGGGTGGGCGACCTGAACTCCCAGGGCGCCAACCTGGGATTGTTCAACGCTGCTTCATACAATGCAAGCCAGGTGGGTCAGTTACTCTTCCCCGGCTGCTCCATCGCGGTAACCACCAGCACCTGCCCCACGGCGGACAAGATCGCGATCAACCCAAAGACCGGCGCGGTGTTCCCCTACGTCCGGCAGGGCACGTTCGACACCTCTTCCTATGCCGCCGGCAGCTTGCCGTACTCGGGCATCAAGTACTACCCGGGTCACTTCTTCAACGTCCCCCCGATTCAGGTCGGACCTCGCGCCGGTTTCGCGTGGGACATCTTCGGAGACGGCAAGACCGCCATGCGCGGCGGCTTCGGCATCATCGTGGGCCGCAACTGGGATGTGGACTACATCGGCGCACTCAGCGCCGGCCAGGGCCCGATGATGGTGCCGCCCACCTTCCTGGCGCCTACCATCGTATACACCAGTTTCCAAGGGCTGAGCGGCGCGCAGGCAGTTTTCACGCCCCAGAACCTCATCGGCGGCACTCCGAACGAGATTCCGCAGTCCACCTACAACTGGACCTACGGTATCCAGCGGGAACTGACCCGCGGTCTGATTGCCGACATCTCCTACGTCGGCAACGCGCTCAAACACGGTTTCGGCGAGACGTACGACAGCAACGCCGTCCCGCTGCTGACCACCTGGAAGCCCTCGGGCTGCGCCAACCCGGTCCAGGGCGGCTGCCCGCAAGCGCAGTTCATCGACCCGACCACCAATCCCGCCAACCCGGGCTTCTACTCCACCAACCTGGTCCGCGCCTTGACCGGCTATGCCGGAATCGGCAATGTCATCGACTTTACCGAAAACTACACCAACAACTACAACGCGCTGCAAATGCAGTTGAACCGGCGCGTCGGGAGGCTCCAGTGGAGCCTCAACTACACCTTCTCCCGAGAAATCGTTTACAACAATGACAGCAACGGGACGCTCTGGCAGATGGTCAACGCCCAATTGACGAAGAACGTGATCAACCGCCGCCACGCCATCAACTTCAACTTCGCTTACGAGATCCCCGGCGGCAGCAGAATCTGGAGCAACGCCTTCACCAAGGCGGTGCTGGACGGCTGGTACCTGAACGGCAACGGCTCGATCTTCGCCGGCACTCCGTACACCGTGGGCTGCGGTGCGACGGGCCAGCCTTCGCAGTACTGGGTCGGCACTCCGACCGCGGACCTCCCATTCCGGTGCCAGATGGGGAACAACCTGTTCCTGCCCGCCGGGCAAGTGCCTTCGCCGACGACCACCCCCGATTTGCAGGTTCCTCTGAACGCCGCCAACTTTACGCTCCCGCCGGCGAGCTCGCTGGGCATCGGCAACACGCCGCCGACCTTGTTCTACGGTCCGTGGCTGTGGAATCTGGACCTGTCCCTGGCCAAGATGACCCACATCACGGAGAAAGTGAACATGGAACTGCGCGTGGAGACTTTTAACACGTTCAACCATTTCAACCCGAGTAACCCGAATACTTCGCTCACCTTGAACTTCGCCACCGGCGCGAACACCAACGCCGCGTTCGGTACCGTCCAAAGCGCCCAAGCTCAGGCCCGGCACATAGCGCTTTCGGCGAGAATCCGTTTCTAGCGGGACTTTCGCAAGTCGGAGAGGGTAGGGCACCGGCGGAAAGGCTCCGCAGGCCTGTTAAACAATAGTTTCGCGTCAGACGCGCACCGATTTATCTATAGATTTATCTATAGATGAAGGAATAGATACGGATAGTGCGAAAAGCGTCACCGTCCCCGAGTATCCCGACCGCGCGACGGAGTACTAGCTCGGGCGCCGAAGTCAACACTGCCAGTTACGCGGAAGAAACAGAATCAGCCGGTAGAGGAAGCGCAGGCCGCCAAACGCAGTACCCTCCGCCAGCAGGGCCTCCTGCATCCTCACCCCCAAGCCGTCACGGCCGCAATATTTCAGGGGACCGACTTCTTCGATCCCCACGATTTGCTGCAAGTCAAATACGAGATGCTGCGGCGCGTCGCGGCCGAACGGACCCCAGTCAGTCGCGCGGCCAAGGAAGCCGGGCTATCCCGGCCCTCGTTCTATCAAGCCCAGACAGCCCTCCAACAAGGTGGTCTGGTGGGATTGATTCCGCAAAAACCCGGCCCGCGCGGAGCCCACAAGTTGACGGCGCCCGTATTGGACTTCCTCGAGCGGCAACGCGCCGCTCAACCCCACTCGAGGTATTCCGAGCTGGCGCGGCAGCTCCAGGAAAAATTCGGCGTGCCGATTCATCCACGCACCATCGAGCGCATGTTATCCAGACGTCAAAAAAAAACGCCGCTGAACGATGGCGCTTCGCCCGGACGGCCGGAGGCGGGAGAACTGCGGGAGCGTTATGAAGAGATGCGCGAGCGGGCCCTGGCGCGGGCCGCCATCGGAACGGGGAGCGACATTGTGGTGCACCAGGGAATGCGGTCGTGGATGGAAGCCGGCGGGGCGGAAACCGGCCGGCTCTACCGGATGCAAGTGGAGCGTGCCCGTTACGAGGCGGTGCTGGCCGAGCGCCGCTATAAGCGGGTGGACCCGGACAACCGCCTCGTCGCCAGAACACTGGAAGCGGAATGGAATGGCAAGTTACGCCTGGTCCGGGAAGCGGAACAAGAGTGCGAGCGGCTGCAGTTGGCCAGCCAGGCCGTAAGCGCGCAGGCACGGGAGCAGATCCTTGGCCTGGCGGATGACTTTCCCCGAATCTGGCAAGACCCGAAAACACCAGCCCGGGAACGTAAGAGGATGGCCCGCCTGCTCCTGGAAGATGTTACTCTAATCCGTGACCCGGAGCAGATCACGGCTCACATCCGGTTCAAGGGTGGGGCCCAGCAAACCATCCTTGTTCCCATCTATCGACAGAGGACGGGACTTCCGGTTAACGCATTTGGTATCAATAGAACCTTCTGTAGGCAAAATGTGGGGCCGGATGGCATCCGGCGCGGCGGTTGGCAACCTGCCCCACATCCTAAAGTCACAGGCTATTCAATCCGGCGGCCCGCCGGGGGCAGAGCTGGCTTCCGACTCCTGACTCCTCAGTTAGCCAAATCCGGCGCGACCCGGGCGAAATACAGCGTCACGGCGCGCTCGATATTGGCCCGGGTCATGCGGATGGGCCGGCCTTCGTACTCGCTGATGGCCTTCACCAGCTTGTAGATGTCCATGGGATAACAGGCGCGCAGACACTGTACGCCGGCCTTGAGACAGCAATCGCGAAGGCACTCGGCGGCAGTGGTCTCGAAGGGCACATGATGGGTCTGCATCACGCGCGCGAAAATCTGGTCGAAGAGGTCGGGGGTCACCGCTTCCACCAACACCTTGCTCTGAATGCGGCGCAGGAAGGCTTCATCGGCAAGGTCGTTCGGATCCAGGTTGGTGGAGAATACGACCATCATCTCGAAGGGAACGCGGAACTTCATGCCGGAGGCCAGCGTCAGGTAATCGATCTTGCGGTCGAGGGGCACGATCCACCGGTTGAGCAGCTCGCGCGGCGAGAGCACCTGCCGGCCGAAATCGTCGATGATCAGAACGCCGTTATTGGCCTTCATCTGGCACGGCGAAATGAAAACGCGCGTGCTCTCGTCGAGCCGCAACTCCAGCATGGCAGCCGACAGCTCGCCGCCGACCGTGATGCACGGGCGCTCGCAAACCACCCAGCGCGGATCGAGCAGATCGTCGTCGCATGGCACCGGGCGATGCACCACCGGATCGAACACTGTGATAATGTGCCCATCCACCTCCACCGCGTAGGGGACCAGCACGGTGTCGTGATAGATGCGCAGAATCCGCTCCGCGATGCTGGTCTTGCCGTTGCCCGTGCCGCCATAGAGGAACAGCGATTGGTTTCCGATGAGCGAGGGCCCGAGTTGGTCCAGCAGTCCGTCCGGCAGCACCAGGTCGTGGAAGGCCTGGCGCAATCCCTGGCGGCTCAACCGCACCTGCGCCGCCTGCGACCTGACCACCTGGTGATACTGGTCGATGGAGACCGGCGCCGGACCGACGTATTGGCACACCTCGTTTCGCGCCGTTGCCATGTTGCGCCCGGCGTTGCTGAGCGTGAAGGAGTAATCGTTCCCCAGCATCCCCTTCACTTCCAGCAATTGCTGTTGGCGGAACTGGTGAAACACGTTCTCCAGAAGAAGAAACGAGAGCTTCAGGGTCTGGTTCAACGCGGACAGCGACGCGGAGCCGTGCAGCCACAAGTAGCGCAGTATCAGGTCGTTGACCAGGGCCGGCCGGATTCCGAGATCGGCTATGCGGTCCGGGATCCGGGGGCGGATTTCGGAGCGCCTCGTTTCCGTCAGGACGGCGTTGACTGTGGACATATGGTTTTAGTAGCCGTTAGCTATCGGGCTTCGGCTATCGGCCTTCAGCAGTTCTCGCCGAAAAGCCGAGCGTGCCTGAATATACAACAGGAGTTCCCGGGAGACTAGGTTTTCATTAGTTAGCAGCCACAGATTCACCGCGGAGGCACGGAGGAGCGGAGACCAGCGCGGAGAAAACCAAGAGAAAGTCAAAACCTGAGACCGCGGAGGATGCGGAGAAGCGCTGAGTAAACCGCGTTTTGTGAGCGCGACTGTGGGGGCCTTTTCGCTGTCGCCCACCCGGCAGTTCCTTACCTCCGCTTTCTCCGTTCTCTCACGGTCTTGATTTTCTCTTGGTTTTCTCCGCGCTGATCTCCGTTCCTCCGCGTCGGGGCACCCTCTGGGTCCGGTGAGCTGGGTTTCCTAGTGCCTGTGCCCCTCGTCATCGTGGATGTGCACGGGGATGGCACAACCGCTCTCGGAGATCGCGCAGCTCACATGCTCGAATTGCACGGTGGTGTGGGAAATGTGGAAACGGTCCGCCAGCATGGCGTTGAGCCCACGCAAAATCGCGTCGCTCGACGAGGGAGGGACATCCTCGATCAGCACGTGGCAGCTCAGCGCGTGCGTACTCGAACCGAGGCTCCAGATGTGCAGATCGTGGACGTCGAGCACGCCCTCCACCGCGCGCATCCCCGCGGCCACATCCGGCAGGCGGATGCCCCGCGGCAGGCCCTCCAGCAGGATGTTGAGCGACTCGCGGATGATGTCCCAGGCCGTCCAGACAATCAGCACGCCGATCAGGATCGAAAGTATCGGGTCCACCTGCCCCCAGCCCGTGTAACGGATCACCAGCGCGCCGGCGATGATGGCGATGGATCCCAGGGCGTCGCCCAGAAAGTGAACGAACGCGCTGCGCACGTTCAGGTCGTCGTGGCTGGCGCTGCGCAACGCCAGCATGATGCCGCCATTCAG
>OMOG01000415.1 GCA_900290305.1 Candidatus Sulfopaludibacter sp. SbA4 | reverse complement strand
CGAGAAGCAGCGCTCCTCTCGGCACGCCGCGAGCTGGGCAACGAAGGCCTACTGAAAGAAGTAACCCGCGAAATGTGGGGACGCAACTCGCTCGACCGCCTGGGTCAGGACCTGCGCTACGCCGTGCGCATGCTGCGCAAGAACCCGGGCTTCGCCGCAGTCGTGGTGGCGACCCTGGCTCTCGGCATCGGGGCCAACACCGCCATCTTCAGCGTCATTCGCGCCGCTCTCAGCCCCATCGCCATATCCTCGCCGGACCGCGCCGTAATGCTGTGGACCGAGAATGCCAAGCGCGACTGGCACCGGTTTCCCTCGTCCATCCCGGATTTCCTGGACTACAAATCCAGTGCCGCTTTTTCGAGCCTGGCGGCCTTTGCCGAGACCGGCATGAACCTCCGGCTCGCCGATCGCACGGACCGCATCGATGGCTTGAACGTCACCGTGGATTTCTTTGACGTCCTGGCAGCTCCGCCCCAGCTTGGCCGCGTCTTCCGCCCCGAAGACGGCCTGCCCGGTCACGATGCCGTGGTGATTCTGAGTGACGCGCTCTGGCATTCCCGTTTCGCCGGCGACCCGTCGGTGGTCGGCTCCAGCGTCGTCATCGATGGCGCGCCCCACACCATCGTCGGCGTACTCGCCCGCACGTTTCCCCAACTGGGCCACACGGAAATCTACCGTCCCATGATCCCATCGGCCACGGCCGACCGCGGAACGCGGTTCCTCGTGGTGGCGGGCCGGCTTCGGCCGGGCATCAGCTTCGCCGCCGCACAGCAGCGCATGAATGCCTTGAGCCTGCAACTCGCCGCGCAGTATCCCATCACCAACGCCGGCGCCGGCGTGCAACTCCAGCCACTCGAGGAGGCGTATGTCCAGGACGCGCAAACGCTCCTGCTGGTCCTCTTCGGCGCGGTAGGCTTCGTGCTGCTCATCGCCTGCGCCAACATTGCCAACCTGCTGCTTGCTCGCGGAACGGCGCGCGGCAGAGAGATGACCATCCGGGCGGCCTTGGGCGCCAGTCGCTGGAAACTGGGACGCCAGTTGCTCACCGAGAGCGCCTGCATGTCTCTGCTGGGCGGTATCCTCGGCATCCTCCCCGCTGTGTGGGCTATCCACATGGTGGCTTCGTTCCACCTCGACGATCTGCCCAACCCGGACCAAATCGCGCTCGACTGGAGGGTGCTGGCCTTCAACCTGGCGCTCTCGCTGGCCACCGGCATGGTCTGCGGGCTCGCCCCGGCATGGCAGGTGCGCAGGGTGAATGTCAACGATGCCTTGAAAGCCGCGGGCCGGTCCATCACCGGCGGAGTCCATCAGTACCTGCGCGGCGCGCTGGTGGTGGCCGAGATGGCTCTGACGGTGGTGCTGCTGGTGGGCGCGGGCCTGCTGTTGCGCAGCTTCATCCAGTTGCGCACCGCAAATCCGGGCTATGACCCGCACGGTGTGCTGACCATGCGGATCGCCCTGGCGGAGCGCCAGTACGCCGATCCCGCCGCGCAGGCCGCGTTCTTCGACCGCGTGATCCAACGCACCAGGGCATTGCCGGGCGTGCTCGCCGCCGCCGGCACTCATGAGCTGCCGACGAGCGACAGCATCCACGGATCCGGCCTGCATTTTCCGGATCGCCCCGAGCCGCGCTCCGATGAAGTCCCCATCGCCATCGTCGGCTCCATCACGCCCGACTACTTCCGCGCCATGCGCGTGCCCCTGCTGCGCGGGCGGTACCTCAACGAATCCGACCGGACAGGCGCTCCCCTGACCGCCATCGTCGACCAGTGGACCGCCCGCCGCTACTGGCCGAATCAGGACCCGGTGGGCCGCCGCTTCAAGCTGGGTCCCGACCAGCCGGTCCGCGAGATCGTAGGCGTGGCTCAGGATGTCGAATTGGGCGTCGCGATCACGATGATCAAAGGTCGCCTCGCACAGGTCTATTTGCCGTTTGCCCAGGCGCCCAAGCCGGCGATGTCGCTGGTAGTGAGAACCGCGGGCGACCCCGCGCAGCTCACCGCGCCGATCCGCGACCTCGTGCGCAACCTGGACCCCGACCAGCCGGTGTTTAGCGTGCTGACCATGGATGAGGCGCGCGTTGCCGGCCGTTCGTCGATGCGGCTGGCGCTGTGGCTGGTCGGCGCTTTCGCGGGAGTGGCCCTGGTGCTGGCAGCCATCGGGATCTACGGCGTCATGGCCTTCCACGTCGGCCGCCGGTCGCGTGAATTCGGCATTCGCATTTCGCTCGGAGCGCAGCCGCGGGATGTCTGGATGCAGGTGGTAAAGCAGGCCGTGCTTCTCAATGCGGCGGGCATCGCGCTCGGGCTGGCCGGCGCACTTGCCCTGACGCGTCTCATGGCGAGCCTGTTGTACGGAATCCGCGCCACCGATCCCCTGACCTTCGCCGCGGTGACCGCCTGCCTGGCGATGTTGTCCGTGGCGGCCGCGTACCTTCCGGCTCGCCGCGCCACGCAGGTCGACCCGGTGCAGGCGCTGCGCGACGAGTGACTGCCGTAAGCCGCAATACTGCAGCCCTCGTGGGGCAGGTTTTCAACCTGCAGGCCGATTTTCAATCGGCCTCTGACCGCATCCGCGCTTACGCCCGCAATGTCCGCATCGGCATCGAGCGCACGCGCTTGCCCGTCGCGTCGAAGACCGCGTTGGCGATCGCCGGCGCGATCGCGATGATGGGAGTCTCCCCCGCCCCGGCCGGTTCCAGGTCCTTGCGGTCCAGCAGGATCACCTCCAGCTTGGGAACGTCGCGGAACCGCGGCACGCGGTAAGCCGAGAATCTTGCATTCGTCAGCTTCCCATCTTTGAAAAGTACTTCCTCGCGCAAAGCCGGACCGGACCCCATCATGATGGCGCCTTCCACCTGGGCCCGCAAATTCGCCGGATTCAAAATCGCGCCGCATTCGAAGGCCTGCACCACCTCGACGATCCTTGGCACGCCGCCTGCAACTTCCACCTCGCAGCACGCCGCCACCACCGAGTTCTTCTCGGTCCCACAGGCCAGCCCGATGCCCGTGCCGGCGCGCCGCTTCTTCCGCCGTTCGGCCCACCCGAATCGCTCGGCGGCGGCGTTGAGCACGTTCCGGATCCTCTCGTTATCAAGGTGAGCCAGCCGGAACTCCAGAGGATCCTTGCCCGCCGCTTCCGCCAGTTCGTCGGTAAACGCCTCCCGTGCGAAATTGTTCGCTGTGGCTGCGAGGACCCGGTACGACCCCTGCCGGAGCGGCGCCTCCGATCCCACGAACCGGACCCGCGCGTTGGGGATGCGATACGGCGGATCCAGCGCCGACGCTCCGGAGTTGTAGTTCGTGAAATCCCAAGCGGAAATGGAGTGGCCCGCGTCCAGCCCCGCCTCTACTTCGATCAGCGCGGCGGGACGGAAGTACGCCCACATGAATTCTTCCGCGCGCGTCCAGTGCACCGCTACCGGGCGGCCGGCCTCCTTGGCCAGGCGCGCCGCCTCCACGGCCGCTTCCCCCGTGTGTTTGCCGCCGAAGCCCCCGCCAAAGTGAGGCACGATCACGCGCACGCGGTCCGGCGCCACGCCAAAGGTCTCCGCAAGTTGCTGGCGGACGCTGCCGGGATTGCTGGTTCCGGTCCACACCGTCAGGCGGCCGTCCTGCCACTCCGCCACCGCGGCGCGCGGTTCCATGGGAGCGTGCTGCACGTAGGCCACCTGGTAGCTCGCCTTCAGCCTGCGCTGCGCCTCCGCGAGGCCCTTTTCTACCGAGCCCCGCTCCTGGCTCGAGGGCCGTCCCTGCTGGCCGGCATGCTGCTTCAGGTAGACGTACAGATCGTCGCTGGATGGCTGCTCGACGCGGTTCCATTGGGCGGTGGCCGAGACCGCCTCCAACGCCTTCCGCACGGCAAACGTGGTGCGGGCGGCGCATCCCACGAACCCGCCGTCGCGCACCGCCGTCACTCCCGGCATTTTCTGCGCCGCCGAAAGATCAACGCCTGCCAGCGTCGCGCCATAGGCCGGCGCCCGCAGCACACGGCCGTAGAGCATGCCCGGCCGCACAATGTCGCTGGGGAATCGATGCGCGCCGGTCACCAGGTCACGGCCGTCCAATCGCACCTGGGGTTTTCCGAGTAAGTGCCAGTCCTTCGCCGGTGTGACTACCGTGCCCGCGGGCAACGCATCCTTGTAGGCTGCGGCGAGTTCGGGCGAGCGGGCCAGATCGCCGTAGCTATACCGCTTGCCGGCGAACTGGACGGCGCCATCGCGCACTTCGAGGCGCGCGGCATCCACACCGAATTGCCGGCTGGCAGCAGCCAGCAGCAAGTCGTGCGCCGCCGCCGCCGCTCGCCGCACCAGCGGTACGGTGCGGGGCGTGGTGCCGCTGCCGGAGGTGCCTCCGTCATTGGGAGTCAGGTTCGTATCTCCCATCACCATGCGCACGCGGTCGAGCGGCACCCGCAGTTCTTCCGCCGCCGCCATGGCCAGTTCCGTGAGCGCGCCCTGGCCTTCCTCGATCTTCCCGCTCAGGATGGTGAGGAATCCATCCTCCCCGACATGCAGCCTGGTTTCGAGGGTGCCGGCGCCGGCGCCGCCTCCCCGCTGCGCATCCGACAACGGCGCCGTGGCCACAATCAATAGACCCGTGCCCGCGATCTCGATAAACTCTCTGCGGTTCATTGGCCGCCTCCTTTCCCCGTGGAGGTCCCGGTGGAGGCCCCCGTGGAGGCCGCCGCCCGGCCCACCGCAGCCAGAATCCGGTGGTAGCCCGCGCAACGGCAAAGGTTGCCGTTCAATCCGTCCACCACTTGCGCATCCGTGGGCTTGGGATGGAGCTGCAACAGCGCCACCGTCTGCAGAATCATGCCCGGCGTGCAGTAGCCGCACTGCATGGCGCCTTCGTCGAGGAACGCCTGCTGCACGGCGTGCAGCCTCCCGCCCTCGGCGAGACCCTCTATGGTGACGATCCTGCGGCCCTCGACGGCCCGTACCGGCGTCACGCACGAGACCGTGGCCTTATTGTCGAGAAGCACGGTGCACGCTCCGCACTGGCCTTCGCCGCAGCCGTATTTCGTTCCTGTCAACCCGAGATCCTCGCGCAATACTTCCAGCAGGGGCCGCTCGGGCTCGGTGTCCACGCTGCTGGCTTTTCCATTGACCGTGAATCGGATGGTCGCCATGCTGAGACCTCCAGAAATTGATAATCAGATCTGAATTAATCTTACCTCCTGTGGCACGAATTGCGATATGAATAGGAGGCATGAGCTTTCGCATCATGGCCTCGCGCCACTCCGTCTTCTACAGCCCGCTGCTCTCGACTCTCAAATTCCTGCGAGACGAGGGCCACCAGGCGACCTACAGCGTGCTCGGCGCCGGCCAGCGCAGCTACTCCCTCATCCGCGACGGCCAGATCGACATCATGCAATCGGCGGTGTCGTCGAACTGGAACCCCAGGGAGCGCGGCGTCGAACCGCTCCCCGTGCATTTCGCGCAGATCAACCAGCGTGACGGTTTCTTCCTGGCCGCCCGCCACCCCGACGCCGCCTTCGAATGGAAAAAGCTCGAAGGCCAGACCCTGCTGGCCGACCACGGACAGCAGCCCCTGGTCATGTTGAAGTATGCCGTCAAGCACAACGGCGTGGACTGGACGAAGATCAAGATCGTCGACGCCGGCACGCCCGAGAAGATGGCCGCCGCCTTCAGTGCCGGCACCGCGGACTACGTTCACCTGCAGGCCCCGATTTCGACCGGCGAAATCGTGACGTCGGTCGGAGCGTCCATGCCGGCGGTAGCGTTCAGCAGCCTGTGCTGCTCGCGGGAGTATCAGAAGACCGACCAGTACTGGGGCTTTCGGAAGGTCTACGAGCGCGCACGGGAGTGGGCCCGCACCGCTCCGCCCGAAGAAGTCGCAGCGGCGGAGGCGGCCTTGTTCCCCGGCATCCCGCCGGAGATCCTGGCGGACGCCATCCGGCGCTATCAGGCGTTGGGTTGCTGGGAGGGCGGTCTAGAAATCCCTCGCGATCTCTACGAGCAGGCCCTGAACGTGTTTCAATCGGCCGGCGCCATCGCCTGGCGGCATCGTTACGAAGAGGTAGTGGGATGACCAACCGATTCAGGCCATCGCCAGGATCTTGTCCAACGCCGCCGAGACCTGTTTCAACTGATCCGCCTGGTTGGCATTGCGTCCGATCTCGGGCGAGATGGGGCCGTTGTACCCCACCTTAACCAGCGCGGCCATCACGGCCTTCCAATTCACGTCGCCTTCCAGAAGGTCGGCGAATCGCGCCGGCTCGCCGCGGCCGCCCAGTTTGAAATCCTTGAAGTGGATCCGCTTGATGCGCTGCCCCAGCGTCAGAATCCAGTCCTCCGGATAGCCGTACTGCATGCAGTTGCCGGCGTCGAAATGCGTCCCCACCCACGGGCTGTGGAACTGGTCGACAAACGTGCGCATTTCGAGCGGGCTCAGCAGGAACTTGTTCCATACGTTTTCGGGATTCAGAAAAACCTTGGCGCGCTCCGCGTCGGGAACGACCTTGGTCAACTCGGCGGTGTAGCGGTCCCACGTCTCCTGCGAGCCGAATTCGAGCCGCGCGCCGTTTCCCAGGCGCACCGCGTAAAGCAGGATCGCCCCGCAGTTCAGATCGCCGGCGATGGCGATGGCCCTGCGCATGGCATCCACGCCGCGGGCGCGCACCGCGGAGTCCGCGGCGTTCAGCGGGTTCTGATGGAGCGGATCCGAGCACCAGATGGTGGCAATCGTGATGCCCGCCTTCGCCGCGGCATCCGCCATGCGGCGCGCCTCGTCGCGGCCGATGTCCAAAGGAAAATCGGCGCCGATCGAGAGTTCGATGGCATCGAACCCCGCCGATTTGGCCTGCGCGAAGCACTCGGCCCGCGGCATCTCCCGGGGAAAGATGATGGAGCAGATTCCCTTCACAAACCGGGGGCTGGATTGCGACTGCGCCTGCGCGCTTGCGGAAAACGCCGCAGCCGCCAGTGGCATGGCAAGAATCCGACGACGTGTCATATTGGGAGTATCCCAGAAGCCGCGGCCGGTGGCTAGCCCCATAAGCGTGGTCGGCCTTGGTTCCGGCTCTGCTGCTCTGTGGCGCACGCTCTCAGCGGGCTAAAGCCGGCTAAAGCCTGCCCCACAGGCGCCGCACCTACTGGACGGTCCAGGTGCCCAGGGTATTCCATCCGGTGTTGTTGGCTTCATTCACATCGCGGGCGGCCAGGAAGAAGATGCGGTTGCCGCCGAATGCGGGGGCGAAGGCGATGCCCAGAGTCAGAGTCAGATTGTTGCCGGTTGCACTGACCGGGGTGCTGCTCCAACTGACCGAACACTGGCTGTTGGCGATGCTTCCGCTAGTGTTAAGGACCTGGCCGGGCAGCAGGGCATCGCCGTTGTCGTTCACCAGGTAGAGCACGTTGATGGAGCGGGCATAGGCCAGGTAGCAGGCGTGCCGGCCATCCAGGGCGCTGTTCACCAGGACGTTTTCGACCCCCAGGTCCGCGAATCCCTTGGTGTCGGAGTAGTTGAACGTGAACACCGTCTGGGCAAGCCCGTTTCCACTCGCGGGGCTCATCCCCACGGCCGACGTGGTCGTGGCGGAGGCACCGCCGGGCACCTGCCACGTTCCCAGCGCCTGCCACCCGGAGTTATTGGCGGCGCTATCGCGGGCCGCCATATACACGACCTTGTTGCCGGCAAATGCGGTGGTGAAATTCACGGTCAACACCAGCGCCAGGGTGTTTCCGCCGGCAGTGACTGGAGAAGCCGTCCAACTGACCGTGCACTGACTGTTATGGGTGCTGCCGGCCGTGGTGAGCACCGCTCCGGGCAGGAGCGTGCCGCCGTCGTCGGCGACCAGGTACAGGACGTTGGCAGGCTGGCTGTAGGCCAGGTAGCAGGCGCTGCGGCCGTCGAGTGCGGTATTGATCAGGATGTTCACGACGCCCAAGGCCTGGTAGCCCTGCGGGTCGGTGAAGGTGAAGGTCAGCGGCTGGCTGGAGCCGCTCCCGGCGGCGGGATTGGCGCTCAGCGGCGCGGGTTGGCCGACGGCGGTTACGGCCACTGGGGCAGAGGTCGCGGCGATCGACGGGGTGACCGTGTCAGTGGCGGTGATGGTTTGGCTGCCGGCGGTCTTCAGGGTCGCGGAGAAGGTACCGGATCCGCTGGTGAGGGTGGCGTTAGCCGGCAGCGCGGCGGCGCCATCGGTACTGGTGAAGTGCACGGTTCCGCCGTAACCGGAGGTGGGGTTATTGGAGGCATCCAGCGCGGTCACGGTGAAGTTGAAGGCCGCGCCGATCACGGCCGCGGCCGGGGCCGAGACCGTGAAGCGAGTGGCGGGGGTGGCGGCGCGCGTGAAGGGCCACGCCGCTCCCACCAGGTTGTTGTCCCCGGGGCCGCCCACCAACGCAGTGGTGGAGTCAGTGGAGATAGCCAGCGCATAGCCTTGGGCCGAGCCGCCCGAGGTGGCACCCGGCACGGAGCCGGCGCCGACCAGCTTACTGCCCTGCTGGGTCCAGACGCCATTGCTGCGGGTGAAGACCCAGGTAGCTCCGGTGCCGCCGAATCGCAGCCCGGTCGCGCCGGCGAAGGCATCAAAAGGCCCTCCGACCAGGGCCAGGCTTCCATCGGAAGAAAGCGCGACCGCGGTGCCCTGATTGGCCTGGCCGGACGGGCCGGTGCCGACCAGCTTGGTGCCCTGTTGGGTCCAGACGCCGTTGCTGCGGGTGAAGACCCAGGCTGCGCCGGTGGAGAAGCCCGTCGCGTCCGTGTTGTCATGCGGTCCGCCGACCAGGGCGGCATTCCCGTCGGAAGAGAGCGCGACCGACCAGCCCTGGCCGGGCACGGTGGCCGCTCCGAGGCCGAAGAGCTTGTTCCCCTGCTGGGTCCAGACCCCGCCGGTACGCGTGAAGACCCAGAAGGTGCCGTAATTGCCGCTGTCTTGCGGCGCACCGGTCAGCAAAGTGTTTCCGTCGGCGGAGATCGCCACCGACCAGCCCATGGAAGAGCCGTTGCCGCCTGAGGCCGGATCGCTCGCGGTCAGCTTGGCGCCCTGTTGGGTCCATACGCCATTACCCCTGGTGAACACCCACACGGCCCCGATTCCGTTGCCGTCATTCGGCGCGCCGACCACCGCGGTATTCCCGTCGGAGGAGAGCGCGACGGACGTGCCTTGGGCCGACCCAAAGGAGCCGGACGGAAGGGTGCCGACCAGTTTTTGTTGCTGGGTCCAGACGCCGGCGGCACGCGTGAAGACCCATGCGGCGCCGAGGCCGTTGGCGTCCAGCGGTCCGCCCTCGATGGCCGTGTTGCCATCCTGGGAGAGAGCCACCGAGGTGCCCTGAGTCGCGTCGCCGAGCGCCCCGGTACCGACCAGCTTGGCGCCCTGCTGGCTCCAGGCTCCGCCGGCGCGCGTATATACCCAGACGGCTCCGACGGTTTCGGCGTCGGCGTTTCCGCCAACCAATGCCGTACTCCCGTCGGAGGAGAGCGCGACTGAAGCGCCTTGCTGGATCCCCACGCCGGTCGCGCCGGCGCCGGCGAGTTTCGCGCCCTGCGAGGAGAACTGGGCATGCGCGGGCGGCAAGAGGATGGCGAGACCAGCGAGAGCCGTGAAGTAAAAGGATATCCTGAGGGTCATGGTGGCGACACCAGAGGTTAAGTGGTTTCGCGGGGCAGCGTCAAGCGGGCGAGTGTACGGCGAATCACTTCCAGCGGCCGAAGGCTCTCTTGTCTCTCTCCACCATGGACACTTTGCATTCCCTTCCATCGGAATCCTGGATGAGGAGGTGGCGCCTCAGGGGAGCGAATTTGACCGGGACCATGAGGTCGAGTTTCAAGGGTTGTTTGGCGGCGACGATATAGCGCGCGTCGCTGCCGCGGAGGCGGTAAACATATTTATACCGGAGGCCGCCGTGCCCGACCGGAATTGTCTTCCGGGAGACGAGCTCGCCCTCTTGCCAGCGATGAGGCGTGGTATCCGGTCCCGCCGTGAGCCGGGCGGGAAGGAGGAGAGCCAGGAAAAGGAGCCGGGCGGGAAGGAGGAGAGCCAGGAAAAGGATACAAACTGCTGTGAGCCACATGGGCTTCACCCCGCTCATATAAGGGTAATCCCGATTGAGGGAAGAAGCAAGCGGGTATCGGGGCTGCATATGTATAGTGTGGGTTGGTATCCCCAAGGGGGTAGGGGTTGGGGGCTGGGGGTTAGGGAAGGTGGCTCGCTGCGCTCGCGGTTTTTTACCGCACTGACATGTCGCGGATGTAGATGTCTTTGAAGCGCATGTTTCCAGAGCCGCCGGAGTGCAGTTGCAGGGCGATGAAGCCGTCGAAGGACTTGGGGGTGGGGTCGGTGAAGTCGAGGATGGCGATGCCGTTCAGGATCGCGACCATGTGGTTTCCCTCGACCTTGAGCAGGAATTCGTTCCAGTCAGTGGGCCGAATGACTTGTTCGTACTCGGGCGAGGGCCATGCGATCCAGCCGCGGCCATCGCCATACAAGCCGCCGTTGTGGTGGTTCAGGGTGCGGTCGATTTCGAACTGCATGCCCTTCGAGACGTCGACCGTGCCGGGTTTGAACTCGGTGTGGAAGTAGATGCCGCTGTTGCCGTCGTCCTCGCACTTGAAGCGGATGGACAGCCAGAAATCCTTGTAGGATTTCTCGGTGCGGAGGTATCCATACTCCTTGGTGACGCCCTGGCCGTGAATGGTGCCGTCTTCGACGGTCCATTTTTCGTGGCCGACCGGGACCCAGTTGGTCAGGTCCTTGCCGTTGAACAGCGGTACCCACTGTTCGTTGGGGTAGGGCGCGCGGTTCCGCGGGACCTGGGGGATGAGCAGGGCTGGAACAGCCAGTGCGGCCAGAAATGCGCGGGTGTAGGATGGCATCATGCTTTCCAGAGTACACAGGCTGGAGGGTCTGCGCTACATGGGGCTGGTGCTGGCGCTGTCGGCGGGCGCCGCCGGCCAGCCGCTCCAGCAGGCCGTGCGGGCGCGGATCGGCGATTTTCAGGGCATGGTTTCGCTATACGCGAAGAATCTGGATACGGGGGCGGCATTCGGTATTCGCGAGTCGGAACCGGTTCGCACGGCGAGCACGATCAAGGTTCCTATCATGCTGGCGGTATTCGATGCGGTATCGCGCGGCCAGGCGAAATGGAGCGAGCCGCTGACCGTGACGGCCGCCGAACAGGTGTCGGGCACAGGGGTCCTGGGTGAGATGTCGGACGGCGACCAGCTTCCGCTGCGCGACGTGGTCCAACTGATGATCGTGCTGAGCGACAACACGGCGACCAACCTGGTGCTGGAGCGGTTTACGGCCGATGCGGTCAATGCCTACCTGGACAAGCTCGGCATCCGGACTACGCGCGTGATGCGCAAGATCCGCGGCGATGGCAGCCAGCTCAAGGCGGCATCCGGCATGTCGGCGGCGGGCAAGCTTCCGGAGAACGAGAAATACGGCATAGGCATGTCGACGCCGCGCGACATGGCGACGATTCTCGAAAAACTGGAGCGGGGCGAGATCGTGAGCAGGGATGCGTCGCGCGAAATGATCGCGATTCTCAAGCGCTGCCAGGACGGCACGGGAATCCGGCGCCGTATGGGCGGGCTGGCGGTGGCCAACAAGACGGGGTCGCTGGACGCGCTGCGCTCGGATGTGGGAATCGTGTACTCGAAGGGCGGGAGGATTGCGATGGCGATTACGGTGGACGGCATGCCGAAGGTGGACTACACGCCGGACAACACGGGCTCGGTGCTGATCGCCGACCTGGCGAAGATCCTGGTGGACGGGCTGGCGGGAGCGGGGAACGGAGGGCACAAGCAATGATGGACCGGCGTTCGTTTTTGCAGATGGGCGCGGGTGCGCCGTTGCTGGCGAGAGTGGCACGCGGGCGCGGCGACCATCTCCGGCTGGCCAGCTTCGGGGCCGCGGGGATGGCGTATTCCACGCTGGACGGCATCGCCACGCATCCCAACGTCACGCTCACGTGCGTGGCGGAGGTGGATGCCACGCGGCTGGAGCGGGTGAAGCAGAAGTATCCGAAGGCGCGGGTCTACGACAACTGGCGGCGGATGCTGGACAAGGAGCGCCGGAATATCGACATCGCGTGTGTGGGGACGCCCGACCACATGCACGCGCCCATGGCCATGAGCGCCATGGAGCGCGGATGGCACGTCTACGCGCAGAAGCCGCTGACGCACGATATTCACGAAGCGCGGCAACTGGCGGCGATGGCGCGGAAGAGGAGGCTGGTGACCCAGATGGGGATTCAGGTTCACTCCAACCGCGAGTACCGGACGGCGGTGGCGGCGATTCAGGGCGGGGCGATCGGCAAGGTGAAAGAGGTCCACTCCTGGAGCAACAAGAAGTGGGGCGACACCGAGCCGATGCCCGACCGCAGCGACGCGGTGCCGGCGGGGCTCAACTGGGACCAGTGGCTGGGGGTCGCGGCGGCGCGGCCTTACATCGGCGGCGGATATTATCATCCGGGCAATTGGCGGAAGCGCATCGACTTCGGCACGTCGACCTTCGGCGACATGGGCTGCCACATTTTCGACCCGGTGTTCGGCTCGCTCGAATTGACGGCGCCGGTTTCGGTGCGGTCCGAAGGGCCGGCGCCCGGCCAGCACAGTTGGGCGATCGACGACGTGATTCACTACGTGTTTCCGGGGACGCAGTACAGCGACGGCAAGACGGTGGCCATTACCTGGTATGACGGCGACGAGCGTCCGCCGAAGGAGGTGACGGACCTGTTGGGATCCGTGAAAGTGCCCGGCCAGGGATCGATCTTCATCGGCGCCAAAGGGGTGATGCTGCTGCCGCATGTGGGCATGCCGGTGCTGCTGCCGATGGAGCAGTTCCGGGATTTCGAGATGCCGCAGATGGAAACCGCGAATCACTACCACCAGTTCGTGGATGCGGTGCTGGGGAAAGGCAGAGCGTCGGCGGGGTTCGACTACTCGGGACCGCTGACGGAGGCTGTGCTGCTGGGCCCGGTGGCGACGCGCTTTCCGCAGGCCACGCTGGAATGGAACGCGGGGAAGATGAAGTTCGGGAATTCGGCGGAGGCGGACGCGTTGGTGCGCAGGCAATACCGCGCGGGGTGGCACGTGAAGGGGCTGGGGTAAGGCTAGCCCGGGCTTCTGATCGGTCTTGGGCAAAGAGGGTCGCATGAGTGCCGACGCGGCACGCTGAGAGCACCCGGTGAGCCTGGAGTATGGGAGAGCCCTGGCGAGGGCGCAGTGGAACGGCAGCAATCCGGAATGTCTCCAGACGATTTCGGCTCTCCACAAGACGCTGGGCGCGGCAGCCGCTGAAGATCCGCAGTTCCGCCTGATCGAATCGCACTGCCGCGCCGCGGCCCATGGAACTGGACTTCCGGCTGGCGCAAGTCGAACTGCTGTTGGACGAGGAGCGCTATGGCGATGCCGGCCGCGCGTCCGCCGCCGCCCTGTCGACGCTGGCCGCCAGCGGAAATGTCCCGGAGTCCACGTATCTCCGCGCCTTGGCGAGCGATGCCTGTGGATATGGCGGCGACGTGGAGAGGGCCCGACAGGGGGCGCAGGCGGCCGCGTCGGCGCTTTCCGTCCTTACAGCCGCCACTGCACGGACCGGCGTTCTCTCTTCCGCGGCGCGTTGCTCGGCCAAGCCTTCCGACGCAGAACGGTGGTCCGCCCAAGCCATCGATCTGGCGCGCAGATCGAAGCTCCGGCTGGCCGAATCGGGGGCTCGCCTGGCGCTCTTGGAAAACCTCGCCAGGAATCGCCGGCCGCACGCGCTGCCTACCTTGGCGGACTTCGCCGCAGAGTTGAGAAAGCTGCACTTTTTGACGTTCGCGGACAGCACCAGACCGTCGCCCTCGCCGTTCTCCGCCGTCTGGTTGAGAAAGCTGCACTTTTTGACGTTCGCGGACAGGGCTCAAAGCGAGCTTTACTGCAACACGGGGGTATTGGGCAAAGTGGCTCGTCCCCAGCGAAGCTGCTGGCGACTCACTGAAGCGCATGTCACGCAGGCCGTGTATCCCGCCTGCAAGCCTCACGGTGCTGTCGCTTTCGCCCAAGTCTGAGCGTCGCCAGGCAGAATACGCTCGTCCCTTGACGGGAAAGCCTCGTTTCTGGGGGCCCTCACGTGCTCTACCTCGCCAATCACGCACGCCCCGGCCCTCAGTTGTATACTGGGGCTGCGTAAATGGCTTCCCTGATTCAGAAAGCGGCGATCTTCGGCGCGGCCGGCGCCATCGGTCCCCAGGTAGCGGCCGAGTTCGAGCGGCGCGCCATTCCCTTCCGCGTGGTGGGGCGCACGCGGGCCAAACTGGAAAAGGCTTTCGGCCGCATGGCGAATGCCGAGATCTTCGATGCCGACATCGCCGACCTGCGCGCGGCCAGCGCGGCCGCTCGCGGTGTCGATACCATCGTCTACACCGCAGGTCTTCCCTATCCTTCCCACAACCTGCATCCTGCGTTGATGCGCACCACCGTGGAGGCCGCGGCCGCCATGGAGGTGAAGCGCCTGGTGCTCGTATCGAGCGTCTATGCGTACGGCGTGCCGCGCACCTCGCGCGTGGCGGAGACCCACGCGCGGCAGCCCGAAACGCGCAAGGGCCAGTATCGGAAAGAGCAGGAAGACATCGCGCTCGGTGCCAGCCAGAAAGGCATTGCGGGCCTGGTGGTGCGGCTGCCGGATTTCTATGGTCCGGGCGCTGACAACAGCCTCGCCAATCCCGTCTTCCAGGCGGCGCTCGCAGGCAAGACGGCCAACTGGGTGGGGCCCATCAACACGCCGCACGAGTTTGTGTTCGTGCCCGATACCGGCCCCGCGATTGCCGACCTCGCCGGTTGCGCCGAGTGTTACGGCGAGGCGTGGAATTTCGCCGGACCGGGTGAGATCAACACGCTGGATTTCATCACCAAGATCTACCAGGCTGTGGGGCGCTCGCCGAAATACCGCACGGTGGGCCGCGGCATCCTCAAGATGATGGGCTGGTTCAACCCGCTCTACCGGGAGCTTATCGAAATGCTCTACCTGCAAGAGACGCCGGTGATCCTCGACGACCGCAAGCTCCTCGCGAAGCTTCCTGACCTGAAGAAGACCAGCTACGACGAAGGCATCCGGCAGACGCTCGAGTGGATCAAGTCTACTCCGCCCGCAGCACGTTGACCGGATCGACGCGGCAGGCGCGGCGCGCGGGCCCGAGGCTCGCGATCATCGCCGCCGCGGCCATCAGGGCAGCCACGCCCGCATAGGTCACGGGATCGGTGGGCTTGATGTCGTAGAGCAGCGTCGCGAGGTAGCGGCTGGACGCCACCGAGCCAGCCACGCCGGCTGCGATCCCCACCGCCACCGGGATCGCGATGTCCCGCAAGACCAGCCGCACCACGCGGCGGCCATCCGCGCCCCCAGAGCCATCCGAATCCCGATCTCCTTAGTGCGGTTGGCCACCGCGAACGCCACCACCCCGTAGATCCCGACCATCGCCAGCAGCAGCGCCACGCCCGCGAATGCGCCGAACATCGCGCTCTGGAAGCGCGGCTGCGAGGTCTCGCGCGCGAACTGGTCGCGCATGGTGCGGATGGAGACGAGCATCCGCGGATCCATCTGCCGCAATTCCGTGCGCAAGGTCGAGGCTGCCACGCCGGTGTCCGCCATGCTTCGCACCAGCACCCGGGCGTCGGTGGTATCGCTCATCAGCACGCACATCTCGGGCATCACCACGGCGTTCAGCCCGTCGTTCTTCACGTCCGCGACGATGCCTACGATGGTCTTGCGCGGAAACGGCCCGATCCGAATTCCGACGGGGTCCTCGCCGGGGAGGAAATGCCGCGCCAGGGTCTCGTTGACCACTACCGAGTCGCGGTCCGCCGCCGTGAGCAGGCGCCCACGCTTCAACGGAATGCCCACCGTTTCGAAATAGGACGGGCTCACGCTGCGCACCACGATCAGGTCGCCGCGCGTTTTCCCCGGCACGCGCGGCATGCCTTCGCGGACGAAGACCGACGCGCAGCAGCCACCATTGGGAGGAAGGCCATCGGCAAACGCCACCGACACGGTGCCCGGAATGCGCAGCACGCGGTCGCGCAGTTCGGGGTAGAAGGTCGCGAGCGGATTCGCGGCGAAGCGCGATCCCCGCAGCGAGATCTCGGCGGCCAGGAGTCTGTCGGGCTCGAAGCCCAGGTTCTTGTGCTGCAATCGCCACAGGCTTTGGAACAGCAGACCCGCGCTCACCAGCAAGGTCAGCGATAGCCCCAGTTGCGCCGCCACGAGGAGCCCGCGGAGCGCGGGACGCCGGTGCACGCCGCGGATATCGATGCGAGAAGCCGACCACGCCGGCGCAAGTCCGAAGACCATGCCCGTGACCAGCGACAGCAGAAACGCAAACGCCAGCACACGCCAATCCACCGTCAGCTCCGCGATGCGCGGGAACAGCGCCATCGCCGACGCGCGAAGCAGCACCACCACACCGAACGCAATCGCCGCTCCGCCGGCCCCGCCGATCACCGCCAGAACGATGCTCTCGGTGAGCAACTGCCGCACCAACCGCCCACGGCTCGCCCCCAGGGCCACCCGGATGGCCAGTTCTTTTCGCCGCGCGGCGCCGCGGGCCAGCAGCAGGTTGGCCACATTGCCGCAGGCGATCAGCAGCACGCAGCCCACCGCGCCGAGCAGCAGCATCAGGACCAGCCGCACGCTGACGGTGAGACGGTCGCGATAGGGCACCACCCGCAGTTCCACGCTTCCTTGGTAGAAGCGCGGGAAGTCCACCTTGGCCGCGGCCATCAGCGGCTCGAAATTGGCGCGCGCCTGCGCCACGGTCACCCCGGGCTTCAACCGCCCGACGGCCTGCCAGCCTCGCATCTGGTTGCGGTCCCAGTAGAAGTCCGGAGCAATCTGCAGCGGAGTGAGCGCGTCCGGGATGGTGAGATTGGGCAGATAGACGAACCCCTTGGGTAGAATTCCCACCACGCGGCAGAGCGTGCCGTCGATGTTCACCGACTTGCCGATGAGGCCGGGCTCGCCGCCGAAGCGGCTCTGCCACACGCCGTACGAGAGGATCACCACGTCGGGGGCGCCCGCGCGGCCCTCCTCCGGGAGAAAATCGCGACCCGCCACCGGCCGGACCCCGAGCGTCGCCAGGAAGTTCGCGGTCACTCTCGCGGTCGCGATGCGCATCGAGCCGCCCGAGTCGATCAGCGACCCCGTCCCGTTGCGGCCGATCGCGGCGAAGCTTTGGAGCACGTGATTGGCCCGCTCCCAATTCAGGAATTCCGTGGAGAGCAGTAGCTCCACCTGGTCGCTCACGATGTAAGTCGAGACCGAGATCAGGCGGTTGGCGTCGGGATACGGCAGGGGCCGCAGGAGCACCGTATCCACCACGCTGAAGATGGTGGTGGCGGCGCCGATCCCCAACGCCAGCGCCAGCAACGCCGGCAACGCTAAGGCCGGATTCTTGCGGAGCGCACGGACAGCATATCGGAGTTGGTGCATGGGGCATTAGACCACGAACATGGCGCAAATGTTCCAGGGAGTGTAGGTGAAAGCACCGCGCCGGAGTCTTTGTATTGTATAGCCGGTATGGCTGCCACGGACTCCCCGCGGCGCGGCATCCCTTCTGATTTCCCGGCCCAGAGACGACAGGATACGTGTGTACTCACTGATCGGTCCACGGTGGCGGAAGCTCTCGCTCGCTGTTTCGCTCGCCGCCTACTTCACTTACTTTTCGTGGTACGGGCTCACGGCGCACTTCGCCCCGGACGAGCCCATGAACATGTACTTCTATTGGCATCCCAGACCGCTGCAGTTCTGGCTCTCGCACCTCACTGTCTGGCGCGGGGTATACCGGCCCATGGGCGGTGTGTTTTACCTGCCGCTCTTCTACGCCTTCGGATGGAATCCGGTGCCCTATCATGCGGCGCTCCTGCTGCTGCTGCTGGCGGGAGTGTTTCTGGTCTGCCGGTTCGCCCGCCTCCTGGGCTGCGGAGAATTGACCGCGGCGCTCGCGGCGCTGATCGTCTGCTATCACGCCGGATTGAGCCTGCTCTACTACGACACCGCCTTCGTCTACGATGCCCTCTGCGGCTTCTTCTACCTGGCCGCGTTTGTCTTTTACGTACGCATTCGCGCCCGCGACCGGCTGCTGAGCTTCCGCGAAACGGCGGTGTTTCTCGGACTGTACCTCTGCTGCTTGAACTCCAAGGAAATGGCGGTGACGCTTCCCGCCGTTCTCCTCGTCTATGAGTGGATCTATCGCGGGCCGCCGCGCTGGACGTGGCTTCGAGGTCCTGGACGGGTCATCGTGCTGGCCGCGGCCTTGAACGCAGCCTACATCTACGGCCGCGTGTTTGCCCCCAACGCCCTGGCCGGCGATCCGGGATATCGCGTGGTCTTCTCGCGCCAGCGGCTGGCGGACTTTCAGAACCGGACTCTCCGCGACCTGTTCCTGGGTTGGAATTCGTTCGATTCGCACACGGTCCCGATCATTTGGGCGGCGGTTACGTATCTTGCGTGGCGGCGCAACCGGCCGGCGCTGCGCTTCTGCTGGTTCTACATTCTGCTGACGCCCTTGCCCATCGAATTTCTGCCGGGCCGCGGTGGGGCCTGCCTGTACATTCCGCTCTTCGGATGGGCGGTCTTCGCCTCCATCGTCTTCCGCGACGTGGTGCGCGCCGCGGCAGCCTTTGGCGCACGCGAGCCCTTGCTGCGGCCCCTGGGACGCTCGCGAGTCTCGGCGCTCCTGATTGCCACGGGCCTGTTTCTCTGGGCTCGCGACAACCGGCGCCTCGAAGATTCGTTCGTCAAACCCGCCATCCCGCAACTGGGCTGCGAGACTTGGGAAGTGATGCAGCAGCTCCAGTCGCTCGGCCCGCGCGTCGAGCCAGGCAGCCGCGTGGTGTTCCTCGACGACCCCCTCGGGACCTACGACATGGCCTTCCTGGCCGAACTGTGGTTCCGCGATCGCAGCGTCAGCGTCAGCCTGAATCGCCGGGAGCCGCTCCCACCCGCCGAGATTGCAGCGGCCGATCACGTCTTCACATTCGAGGATCGGAAACCGAGATTGCAGCGGCCGATCACGTCTTCACATTCGAGGATCGGAAACTCGTGCAGTTGAGGTAGACGCGAGCGAAGCGAGCCACCTTCCCCAGCCCCCAACCCCTAACCCCCAACCCCGTTTTGCGGGCTGTAGGGTAAAATGGTCGCTCAAAGGTCTTAGCAGAGTGCGCTGTGGTCTCGTGTGTCTTCTCGCGGTACTGGGGCTCTTCGGATGCGACGCGCTTCTTTTCCGCACCCCGATCTACCCCTCGTACCTCGAGCCCGATTCTTCTACCGGCCAGTTCGAACTGATCCTGCGCCGCGAGCAAACCGCGCAGACGCTCAACGGCGACAACCTGGTCGCCACGCTCGGGAATTCCCGCTTCGCCTATGCCCCGCGGCTTTCCAACGAGATCACCTTTCGAACCGGATACGCATTCCGCCACGCCGGCGTCGCGGGCAGCGATGTGCGGACCTGGTACTACATGCTCCGCGATCTCGACCCGGCCGCCAGCCGCTACCGCGCCATCGTCTTCGGCCTGGACGATTTCGACGACGAAGACGGCCTGTTCGACCCCAACGACGATATGCGCTCGCTGCACTATGTCATCGCCCGTCTCCGCTGGAGCGACGCCTGGGACTTCGCGCGATCGTTCGACAGCCGGCGGCTCCAGTTCGAAGCCCTGCGCGGCGCCCTGCTGAAAGGCTTCGTCTACCAAGCCGATTTTCGCGCCTTCCTGTCGGACCCGCGGAAGCGCATCGACTATGTCCAGCTTTGCCGCCGCGGCTACGAGAGCTGGACCTATGACTACGTGGAGACCAACAATAGCCTGGCCGGCCTGGAAGTCGACTGGTCCGCGTGGACCGCGAAGTACCCTCCCGGAACCGACCAGGACCAGCGCGACACCATCCGCAATTTTCTGATGCGCAAGCCCGCGCCGCAGATCGGCCGCATCGCCAACTATCGAAGGCTGTGGTTCGGCCGGATTCTCGATCGCTACCGCGGCTCGCGCACCCGCATCATCTTCATCCGCCTGCCGCGCGGACCCCTTCCCCGGCCCGACGATGCGGCCCGCAAAGCCAGCGGCTCCGTCCTGGAGTTCGCGGCGCGTCCCAACGTCCTGCTGTGCGACGAGCATGCCTTCGATTCGCTCGAACATCCCGAGCTGTTCCGGGACGCCCTGCACCTGAATCGCGACGGTATCGCGCGATTCTCTCCCATGCTGGCGGAAAAGATCAGAAGCATGCTCGGCCCATCAACGCAAAGGTGACCATCCAGGATGCTCTTTAACACCACGACGTTCTTTATTTTCCTGGCCGTCGTGCTGGTGCTCTTCTACTCCAGCCCGCGCCCCTGGCGTAAGTACATTCTGCTGGTGGCCAGCTATTACTTCTATGCCAGTTGGAACCCCAAGTTCATCGCCCTGCTGCTCACCCTCACGGTCATCGACTACACCGCCGGCATGTGGCTGGAGAAGGTCTCGGCCGCGCGCGCCCGCAAGGCGGTCCTCATCCTGAGCCTCACCGCCAACCTCGGCTTTCTGGGATTTTTCAAATACTACAACTTCCTGGGACGCAACCTCGCGCTGCTGCTCGGCCGGCCCGAAAACGCGTTCTTCCTGGATATCGTCCTGCCGCTGGGCATCAGCTTTCACACCTTTCAAAGCATCTCCTACGTCGTCGACGTCTACCGCGGCCAGCAGAAGGCCGTGCGCAACCCCATCGACTACGCGCTGTTCATCTGCTTCTTCCCGCAACTGGTGGCCGGGCCGATCGTGCGCGCGCGCCATTTCTTCCACGACCTGCTGGATTGGCATTCGCCCTCCACCGACGATGTCTCGCGCGGGCTCATGCTGATGACCCTCGGCCTGACCAAGAAGATGGCGTTTGCCGACCAGTTTGCCAGAATCGCCAACGACTATTTCGGACACGTCGCGGCCAACCCCGGAATGCTGACCGCCTGGTCCGGCGTGTTCGCCTTCGGCCTGCAGATCTATTTCGATTTCTCCGGGTACACCGACATGGCGATCGGGATGGCGCTGCTGTTGGGCTTCCACTTCCCGGTGAATTTCCGCCGGCCGTACCTGGCTTCGAGCATCACCGACTTCTGGCGCCGCTGGCACATCTCGCTTTCCACCTGGCTGCGCGACTACCTGTACATTCCGCTCGGCGGAAACCGCGGCGGGCGCTGGCGGACCTATCGCAACCTGATGCTCACCATGCTGCTCGGCGGCCTGTGGCACGGAGCCAGTTGGAACTTCGTGATCTGGGGCGGCTACCAGGGAGCGCTGCTCAGCGTGGAGCGAGTCTTTCGGGGCGACCGGCCGGTGGGGGAAGGACGGCCCTGGCTGTATCCGCTGAAGGCCATCGTCACGTTCGCGCTGGCGCTCGTCGGCTGGGTCTTTTTCCGCTCGGCCAACCTGACCGAGAGCCTCGCGGTCCTGCGCCAGATGTTCGCCGGCGCGCCGGGCCACATCCTGCTCGAGCCATGGCATTGGGGATTGGCTGGCGTCTCGCTGGTGGTGGCGCTGGGGGAAGAGCATTCGGAATGGCTGGAGCGGTTGACGAAGGCGCCCGTACTGGCCTATGCCTCGGGGCTGGCCGTGATGTTCTTCTTCCTCGAGATGTTCGGCGCGTTCGACGTGGCCATCCCCTTCATCTATTTTCAGTTTTAGTGTGGGGCAGGCGCCGGCCTTGATCGGCCATGTGGGGCAAGCGCTTTCGCCTGCCAACCGCCGCTCGAGATGCCTATTAGAATAAGATGATGCCCGATGCTCCCATGCCGACGGAGAGAGTGTGAAGCTCTCCCTGGTCATTCCCGTCCTGAACGAGGCCGAAGCGCTGCCTCTCCTTTTTCAGGCGGTCTTCCCCGTGATCGACTCGCTCGATTGCGATTGCGAACTTCTGTTCGTGAACGACGGCAGCACCGATGACTCGCTGGACATTCTCGCCCGCGCGGCCGAAGCCGACCCGCGCATCAAGGTCCTCAGTTTCTCGCGCAACTTCGGCCACCAGGCCGCCATCACCGCCGGCATCGACTTCTCCACCGGCGACGCCGTCGTCGTCATGGATGCCGATCTCCAGGACCCGCCCCGATTGATCCCCGAAATGGTTCGCCTCTACCGCGAGGGCTATGATGTCGTCTCTCCGCAGCGCATCGCCCGGCCCGGCGACAAGTGGCTCAAGCGGCAGGCCATCACGCTGTTCTACCTGCTCATGCGCAAGTTGGTGGATAAACGCATTCCGCCCGAGGTCGGCGATTTTCGTTTGCTCAGCCGCAACGCCGCCAACGCCATTCGCCGGTTTCGGGAGCAGCACCGCTACATGCGCGGTATGATCGCCTGGCTCGGCCTGCGCGAAGTCATGCTGCCGTTCGAGCGCCAGGCGCGGGCCGGCGGCGAAACCAAGTATCCCTTTTCCAAGCTGCTGCGCCTGTCCTGGACCGCCATCTGCTCCTTCTCCGCGCTGCCCCTCCGCCTCACCATGTGGCTGGGCCTGGCCACCAGCTCTTTCGGGGTGGGATACCTTTGCTGGGCGATCTACATGGACCTCGTGCGGAACCGGGCAATCTGGGGATGGACGTCGGTGGTCTCCCTGCAATGCCTGTTCTTCGGTGTGACCCTGGTCTGTGTCAGCCTGATCGGCGACTACATCGCACGCATCTACGAGGAGGCCAAGCAGCGGCCGTTGTACGTGGTGAACCAGGCGGTGAACATCGACGAGGCGCCGCAGGATACGGGGCGCGCAATTTTCCTTGCTCCGCGCAGGGCCGAGAACACTATCCATGCCAACCGAATTTGACCATTACGCCGCGAACTATCAGTCGCTGGTACACGATCCGATCCGCCACCGGTTCGCCCCCGGATCGGCGTTCTTCTTCGAGCGGAAATGGATCCTGCTGGCGGCCTTCCTGAAGCGGCGCGGCGTCCGCACGGAGAACGCGGCCTGGCTCGATGCAGGGTGTGGCCAAGGCGAGTTGCTTCGCCTGGG
This sequence comes from Candidatus Sulfopaludibacter sp. SbA4, assembly GCA_900290305.1. Lineage (GTDB taxonomy): Bacteria > Acidobacteriota > Terriglobia > Bryobacterales > Bryobacteraceae > OMOG01. The sequence goes on along the minus strand of OMOG01000415.1, from coordinate 6,928 downwards.
AAAGCCCGGGTTCGGCCACGTCGCCGGGTGCGATGTTTCGAGCGAGATGCTGTCCGCCGCGCGGGACCTGAACGTGAGCGTGCAGCCGGCGCCCGACCGGCTGCCTTACCCGGACGGAGAATTCGACCTGGTCACCGCGGTGTGCGTGTATCATCACGTGGCCGCCGACGAGATGCGCCTGAGCCTCACTCGCGAGGCCCGGCGCGTGCTGAAGCCCGGCGGCATATTCTGCATCATCGAACACAACCCTTTCAACCCCGCGACGCAGTTGATCGTCCGGCGGATCCCGGTGGATAAGGACGCGCGCCTGCTGACCCCGGCGGTGTCGCGCGCTGTCTTGGTGAGCGGCGGATTTCGTGTGGTGGAAAGTGAGTTCTTTTTGTACCTGCCTGAGCGGCTGTACCACCGGGCGCCGTTTGTGGAGGCCTGGATGAAGAAGGTCCCGCTGGGCGGCCAGTATGCAGTGTTTGGGGAGAAGCCGGTTTGAGTCAGGACACGGTTGTAACTCCGTGGCGCAAGCTGGCGTTCGCGGCTCTCCTGGCGGCCTACTTTTTCCTGGTTTCCCGCGACTCACTCAAAGCGGGATTCACCGCCGACGAAGTCTTTGCCATTCACGTCTACTGGCATCCGTCGCCGTGGCGCCTGCTGAGTTCGCAGTTTCTGCTCTGGCACGGGTACTTCCGGCCAACCGTGGGTCTGTTTTGCGTCCCCATTTTTCTGGCCTTCGGCCTGAACTCCGTCCCCTACCATGCCGGCCTGCTGCTGTTGCTCCTGGTGGGTGCGTACCAGATGTATCGCTTCGCGCGGGTGCTGGGCGCGAGTGAGTTGGCCGCCGCCATCGTGGCGCTCATCGCCTGCTATCACGGCGGCCTCAGTAACATCTACTTCGAGAGCGTCTTCGTCTCCGACGTCCTTTGCTGTATCTTCACTCTCGCCGCCTTCACTTACTATGCCCGCATCCGCGCCTCCGGCCGTTTACTGACTCTTGGCCAGACCCTGGCATTCCTGGGACTGTACCTGCTCGCGCTCAACTCCAAGGAAATGGCGGTCACTATGCCCGTCATGCTGCTGGCGTATGAATGGCTCTATCACAAGCCTCCCAGCCTGCCGTGGAAAGAACTGGTTGCATGGCTGCGCGGTCCGGGACGGGTCCTTTGCTGGGCGGGGCTGATCAACCTCGTCTACATTTGGGGGAAGCAGTACGGGCAGTATGGGCTGATGAAGAACTCGGCCTACCGGCCCGTCTATGCGTGGGAGCGGCTGGTCGATTTCCAGGAACGGTACCTGGGAGACATCTTCTATAACCTGCCCCGGTTCGGGGGTCCCGCGACCTGCATGATCTGGCTGGCGGTCACCTGGCTCGCGTGGCGCCGCAAGCGGCCCATATTGCGCTTCTGCTGGCTCTGGGTAGCGGTGACGCCGCTGCCCATCATGTTCCTCTACGGCCGCGATCAGGCCTGCCTGTACGTCACGCTGGGCGGCTGGGCCTTGCTCGCCGCGACGTTGTTCATGGATTTTCTGCCCGGCGCTACGCGGGTCGTGGCCGCCGAACCGTGGTTCCGGCGCCTGGGACAAGAGCGCGTGCGCGTCATGCTCGCCGCCGCCGCCATGATCGCGTGGGCCTGGGGGAGTTGGAGCTACAAAGTATCCTGGGTCGCGCCCATCATTCCCAAAATCGACCCGCCGATCCAGGACGTAATCGCCGAAGTCCGGGCCGTAAACCCGCAAGTCCCGCCGGCTTCCAAAGTAGTCTTCCTCGACGACCCGCTCCACAATTTCGACATGTCCTTTATCGCCGAGCTGTGGTTCCGCGACCGCCGCACGCGGGTCATCCTGAACCAACTGACTCCGCTCCCACCAGCGGAGTTAGCGGCTGCCGACGCTATTTTCACCTGGCGCGACGGCAAACTCATTCGCGTCCGGTGACTCGATTGTGATGGGGCAGGCGCCTGGCAAGATCGCGACATGCTATTCTTAAATCGGTGACCTTCGTAGTTCGGTTCCTGGCCTCGGTGCTCCTGGTTGTGTCAGCCATGCCCTTCGCGGGCGAGGGCTGGCAGGACGGACCTTCTACCAACCCCCAAACCACCGCGACCAATCTTTCTGCGCCGCCGGGCAACTATGCGGTAACCCAGATCTTAGACCTCGGGTACGCCAGCGCCCTGAACAACTACGGACAGGTGGCCGGCAGCAACCCGCTCTTTGTCTGGACGCCGCTCACCGCCAATGGAACCATCGGAAACGTAGCCGCTATCGGCGGTCTCGCGGTCACCGCTGTCTCCAATGCGGTAGCAGGCGTCAACGACCGAGGGCAGGTGGCCGGGACTATCGGTAACAACCCGCAGGTATTTCTGTGGTCGCCGGACACACCCAACGGGCCAACGGGCACGATGACGGCGCCCCTGGGGAGCACGACGCAGGCTGCGAATTCGATTAACAGCTTCGGGCAGATCGCCGGTTCGATCAATTTCTCGACGTCCTTTATCTGGACGCCCTCGGTGCCCAACGGAGTGACCGGGACGGTGAATACAGACAGCCGCTTGTCCAACCTGGCAGGCATTAATGACTTCGGGCAAGCCTTCCTGACTAATGCCGATCCGGGACTGTTCACTCCTTCCGCGGCGAACGGCGCCACCGGGAGTTTCACGAAAGTCCCGGGCCTGCCGGGAGAGGCTTATCAGCAACTCATCGCGATCAACCGGGGCGGCGCCATCCTCGGCATGAGCTGCCTGTCGCCCGCTGGTGGGGCGTGCGACATGCACGGTTTTCTCTGGACCCCCACGACGGCCAACGGCGCCGCTGGCACAACCATGGAGATCCCGCTGCCCGCGGGTTACGTGTCCATGTCCCCGACGGCTTTGAACGCCGCCGGGCAAGTGGTTGGAGCGCTGCGGGCGGCGGGCGGCGCCTTCACACTGTTCCTATATGCGGGCGGAACTGTGTACGACCTGGGCGCGTTGGGAAGCCAACTCAGCGGAGGGTCTCCCGTCGCCATCAACGACCTGGGACAGATCCTGGTCACTCCCCCATCGCCATCGGGAGCTTTCCTCCTCACACCGGGGTTGCCTCCGCCCGCTCAAGGTCCGGGCACGGTGGCGATTACCATTGCGTCCACCGCCACGAATCCGGTGCCTCTGACACCTCAGGCCTTCACGGTGGCGGGCGCCGGTTGCAGCGCCGGCGCGTACACCACTCCGCAAACGCTCTACTGGACGCCGGGCTCCAACTGCACGGTGAATTTCCTCTCGCCGTATACCCAGATCTGGATGCGGTACGTCTTCAATGCCTGGCAGGACGGCCCGGCCGCAAATCCCCGCGTGATCGTGGCGCCGCCGCAGGCCGCAACTTACACCGCCGGCTTCACCACGCAATTCCCCTTGACGGTGCTGGCGAATCCTCCGCAAGGTGGAACCGTTTCGGGCGGAGGATGGTATCCGAGCGGCAGTACCGTGACGGTGACCGCCGCTCCGGCCAGTGGGTACGTCGTCACAGGCTGGGACCCCCCATTTGTTCCGGCCGGTTCGATGACTGCGAGCGTGGGTATCGTGTCAGCGACAACCGTAACGGTGACCTTCGCGCTCGTGCCGCCGACGCAGTACGTGGTGAGCCTGATTGCGGTGGGAGCGGGACGGAATGCGCCGGTGATCAACAACTTTGGCCAGGTGGTGGATGGCTTTCTGTGGACTCCGGTCGCAGCCAATTCACCGGTCGGAAACGTCACCGATATCGGGGTCCAGGCAGTGGGGATCAACGATCTTGGAGAGGTGATCGGAACCACGAACGGCCAGGCCTATCTGTGGTCGCCCGCCTTGCCGAATGGCACATCCGGAACGGCAATACAGCTCCTGGGCTTCCCGCTCACCGGGCAGACTTACCTCGTGGGCATCAACAGCTACGGACAGATCGCCGGCTTCCCGCAGCAATCGTTCCCCTCGTTCATCTGGACTCCGTCATCGCCCAACGGAACCACCGGGACGATCACCCAGGACAGTCAATTGACCGGCATAGCCGGGATCAACGACTTCGGCCAGGCGATCATGAACTACTTCCTGCCGGAGCTGTTCACCCCCTCGGCGGCACACGGCAGCAGCGGAAGCTTCACCACAGTGCCGGGCATGACCTCGCTCATCGCAATCAATAGCGGCGGCACGATTCTGGGATCGAGTTGCTGCCCGTTGCACACCCTCCTCTGGACTCCCACGGCGCCCAACGGTATATTCGGCACAACCGCGGAGATCCCCATCCCGGCAGGCTTTTCGTCGATGACCCCAACCGCCATTAATGCAGCCGGCCAGGTAGTCGGAACCATGACGGGGTCCTCCAACTTCCCCGTGCCTTTCCTGTACTCGGGAGAAACCGTATACGATCTGACCGTTCTGAGCGGTCAGCTTGCGCAAGGAGTTCCGGGGATCAGCGACCGCGGCGAGATCGCAGTCAATGTGAACGGCGCGCTATACCTCCTGACACCGGCGCCTCCACCCGGCCAAGGCTCGGTCCCCGTGACCATCGCCGCCAGTTCGCCAGGGGAGGCTTTCACCGTGAGCGGCAGCGGTTGCAGCCCCGGCGGCTACGTGGCGCCGCAGACGCTCAACTGGACGCCGGGGGCCAGTTGCACGGTCGCCTTCGTTTCCCCGCACAGCATCGCCCTCGGAACCCGTGACGTGTTTGCCTCCTGGCAGGACTCGGTGGCCGCGAACCCGCGCGTCTTCGTCGCCCCGGCGCAGGCAGCCACGTACGTCGCCACTTTCACGAGCCAGGCCTTTCTATCGGCAACCGCCAACCCGCCCGCCGGCGGAACGGTTTCGGGCGGCGGCTGGTACCCGCCAGGCACGACGGTGACCGTGACCGCCACGCCTTCCGCGGGCTATCAATTCCTGGATTGGACGGTGGCAGCCCTCGTGGCGCCGCGTTCGACTTCGGTCAGCGTGACCGTAAACGGCCAATCCGCAATCGCCAATTTCGGGCTGCTTGCCGCGCTGCCACCGATCCCGTATCAGCTTACCTCGCTGCCGCTGGCAGGTGGTTGTTGCCCCGGCGGCGCCGTTGCGGTCAACAATTTCGGGCAGGTTCTGATGTTCGGTGGCACTTTGTGGACGCCGTCGAGCCCCAATTCGACCTCGGGAGCGGCGGTCCAACTCACCAACCTGCCTGTAAGAAGCCCCTATGACTCTCCCTTCGTCACGGCGATCAACGGCCGGGGACAGGTCGTGGGCGTGACCACATTCGACCTTGCACCCTCCACACCTTTTTTGTGGACCCCCGCCACGCCGAACGGATCCGCGGGGAGCGGTGTCGCCTTCATGGGGTATACCAACGCGGAACCGCTCGTCATCAATGACTTCGGGGAGATCGGCGGCTCCGGCTTCCTGTGGACGCCATCCGCGGCCAACGGCAGCAGCGGCACACTCACTACGGACAGCCGGTTGAACCAACTGCAAGCCATCAACAATTTCGGTCAGGCCATCATGAGCGGCACGTACGCGGCTCCCACGCTCTTTACGCCTTCGGAGCCTCACGGCGGCACAGGGACTTACACCCCCATCGAGGGACTAGCTGGTGCGGCGAGCACCCAACTCGCCGATATCGACAGCAACGGCACGATACTGGGATCGAGCTGCCTGCCCACCGGATTCCTCACTCAATGCACCAACCATATGTTCCTGTGGACTCCCGCTTCTCCCAACGGCACAACCGGAACGGCCGCCGAATTCCCCTTGCCCGGCGGCGTCGCATCCATGACCCCGGTGGCCTTGAACGCCGTTGGACAAATTATCGGCACCATGGCGCCGAACAACGGCTTGTGGACGCCATTCCTCTACACCGGCGGCAGCGTCTACGACCTGGGCAACGAAGTGAGTGGAGCAACCGCCGTGGGAATCAACGATCGCGGCCAGATCCTGGTCCGCGGCAATTGCGGAGTCTGTCTGCTCACGCCCGCGCCGGCCCAACCTCCGGTCCCCGCGGCAGTCACTCCTCCCGCGGGCAGCCTGTCGAGCCAGGTCATGACATTCACCTTCACCGACCCGCGCGGCTGGCAGGATCTGGACGTCGTCAACGTACTCATCAACAACTTCCTCGATGGCCGCCACGCCTGCTATTTTGCTTACAGCCGGCCGCAGAATGTGCTCTACCTGGTCAACGACACCGGGACGGCCCTGTTGACAGGCAATAGCACGGCCAACGGTCAGTGTGCAGTAACTCAGTCCGCGCCAGCGGCAGGCCTCGGCAACACACTTACACTGACTCTGAGTCTGACCTTCACCGCCAGCTTCTCCGGTAACAAGATCGTGTATATGGCCGCTCGCGACATCGCACAGAATAATTCGGGTTGGCAGGCCCTGGGAACGTGGCAGGTGCCTGGCGGCGCCGCCAGCGCACTGACTGCGGGCGTGGCCCCGGCGAGCGGCAACGGATCGAGCGTGGCCCTAACCTTCNNTCGGAATAGTCGACATCCTGATCAACAGCGCTCTCGATGGGCGCAGCGCCTGCTACCTCGCCTACAGCCGGCCAGCCAACATGCTCTACCTGGTGGACGATACGGGATCCACCCTGCTGCCCGGCCTGTCTAACAGCCAGTGCGCCATCGACCCGCGAAGCTTGTCGGTCAGTGGGAACGGCAACACCCTGACCTTGGCGTTGAGCCTGACCCTGCTGCCGAAGTTCGCCGGCAACCAGGTGATCTACCTGGCGGCACGCGACAACTCCGATCTCAACACCTCCGGTTGGCAGGCGGCCGGCACCTGGACGTCCGGGCAGTGAGGCGAGCCCGAGCGCTATTCACCCAGCCCATTGTGCCGCCGCGCGGCGGTTGCGTGCCTGGCAGACCAGCCCCACTCACTCACCTAACCGCCATTTCTCACAGTTTTCGGGTGCAGTGACGTGGCGCAGGCACTCGTGCCTGCCGGGGTACCCTCTGGGTCGGGCACTC
>OMOG01000417.1:6256-8598 GCA_900290305.1 Candidatus Sulfopaludibacter sp. SbA4 | reverse complement strand
CGGACGCGAATATGCCGCACGGCATCGGCGCCATTTCCCGCCTGTGGAACGAACCCTATGGTGTAGCGCGCCCGTATGTCGTTCGCGATCTGGCGGCACACCGGAATGGTGTCGGGCGGGGTCTCGGGGAACCAAGCTTCGCCGCCGCTGATCCTGGCAAGCTCGCGCAGGATGCCGGGGTTTCGGTCCGGGTCGTTGGTATCGAAAAGTCCGATGGTGTAAATTGTGGCGGAGCTTCTGACCACGGCGTCGAGCATTTCCCGGCGCGTATGCTCGCTGGCGTTGTCGCCGCCATCGCTGATGACGACGAGCGCTTTCTTGTCCAGTTTTCCCAGCTCCAGTTGCTGCAAGCCGGCCATGACCGCGTCATAAAGAGCCGTCTTGCCCTGCGCAACCCCGCGATGGAGGGCGCTGCTCAATTGCTGTGGATCGCCGGAGAAGAGCAGCGGACCCGGCAGGCCGCGCGTCACTCGGTCGTTGAAGTTCAGGACGAAGACCTCATCGCGCGGATTGCTCTGTTCGATGAAAGTCTGGGCCGCGGTGAGAACGGCATCGCGTTTGGGCGACATGCTGAAGCTTTCGTCCACCAGAATCCCTACGGTTGCCGGAACATCGTCTGCGGCAAATACCTGGATGGCTTGCGGGCGTCCGTCTTCGAGGACCTTGAAGTTGTCTTTGGAGAGTCCGGAAACGTTGCTGCCCTTGCGATCTTTCACGCTCACGTCCAGCAGCACCAGGCGAACGTCGCTGCGAATGGTGAAATCCGGCTGGTCCTGCGGCATCCCGGCGGCAGGAACGGGAAGGAGTGAAACGGCGCTGGCCACGATCAGGTTTCGGATTGCGCAGCACGGTTTCATCGGTTCCTTCCCGTCCTGTCGATCAGGTTACGCCATGCGCTTCAGTCGAAGCAAGCCGTACAGCCCGAGCGACAGCAGCCCCGCGAGGCCGATCAAGGGATACGGACTGCCGGTTTTGGGCAGGCTTTCCGGCGCGGCTCGGTCGGCCGAGGACGGCGGAGGAGCGGGCTCCGGAGCCGGGGTCGCCGGCGGCGGAGGCGTTTGAGGAGGCGGTGTTGCCTCGGCAATCTCCTCCGGTTGCGTCTCGTCCTTTTGCGGCTCCTCGGTCATGGCCTGCGGCTCCGCCGGCTGCGTCACGGGAGCCACCGGCTCGTACACGGGAGCCGGAGGTGCGGTGGTCACCGACGCTTCCAACTGGATCAAGTGCTTGGGGTACGGAAACTCCTGGCCGAAGTTGTCGCCCGGATAGAACCAGGCGCGCAACGCCTTGGCGTTGCCGGGAGGCGTTTCCCAGAAGGCGAACCGTGAGTCGCCGGTCGGCTCCAACCGGTAGTTGGGGATGGCGAGGACCGTGTCGATGATGCGGCTCTGATCGCCATTGAAAATTTGCACGATGTGCCGGTCCGACTGGGAATTGAGGAGCTTGAACACGTACGTACCGGGTTGCAGAAGTTTGTCTCTTACCTGGATGGGTTGATTCACGGTGAGAATGGTTTTCTTGTCCCATTCGTCCGCTTGCGCACGGTAAACGACTGCGCCCGTCGCGAGCCAGACGCCGCAAAGCGCGGCCACCACTGTTCGCAAGTTGAATCCTGAATACGACTTCATGAATATTCTCCCTCGGGCGGTTTGAAAGCACCTGGATTGCCATTCGGCACAAGTCTTTTCAGATCAGAGAGTCGCGGCGCTAGCGTGCGAATTCAGACGGTATTTCTTACCAGGCTCCGAACTATTCCGTAATTCAGATTTGAAAATCTGTAATTTAATTGAGACTCTTGGTTCCGAGCCCGCACAAGATTATCGACTGCTGAGCGGAGGAAAATCGGTGCGCATACGGCTAAAGGTATTCCTGTTGACCACGCTGATCGTGGTCTTCTTTCCCATCATCGGATCCGCGCTTTACATCAGCACGGGGTTTGCCTGGCTGCGCGAGCGAGCCGGGCTCGGTTCCTTCCGATCCGCCGGATTTCTGTTCGCCTCGGCCTACGCCGCGGTCGCGACGATGGTAGCCTGGCGGCTCTTTCAAGGACATCTGCTGCCGCGGTTCAGCGACATCTACCTGCTCGGAATCGTGCTCACCGCATACCGCTTCACGTGGCGCTCCGCGGCATATCTTTTCGTGCTGGCGCTGGCGGTATCGGCCTGGGTCGAGGCGCCGGCGTCCGACTGGTACCGGCTGGTCTCGTTCGCGGCGGTTGCGGTCTGCTCGATTGTGGTGGTGGCCCGGCTGAAGGCTGTCCCGGTCCGCGCCGGCATGGGCGACTAGCCGCCATTTCTCACAGTGTTCAGGTGCAGTGAACGTGGCGCAGGCACTCGTGCCTGCCG
>OMOG01000417.1:0-6246 GCA_900290305.1 Candidatus Sulfopaludibacter sp. SbA4 | reverse complement strand
CGACACGGCAGGCACGAGTGCCTGCGCCACATCGGCCGGCCGAGCGTGAGAAATCCGGGCTAGTCTGCGGTAACATGACGAAAGATGAAGCCCGCCGAGATACAAACCAAACTTTCCAAACACGACCGCGAGATCGACGCGATCCGGAAGCTGATCCGTACCGGTATGCGGCTCATTGTCCAGATTGAGCAGGCGCAACTCCGCAATGAACAGCAGCAGAAAGTGACCGATCAGCAGCTCCAAAGATTGATAAAAGCCCTGGAGCGTGGCCAAAACGGCCACGGCAAGTTACCCTCCCGCTGAAAGCTTCCAGCCCGCTGAGCGCAGTCCAGGCCGCTGCCCCTTCGTGCCAGGTTGCATCCGACATACTATATAACCATGACCAAGCTCATTTGCGGACTTGCCATGCTTTTTTGCCTGGCATTTGCCGGCATGCTGGACGCCCAGTCCGGGAGTCTCACGATTTACTGGGTCGACACCGAGGGCGGCGCCGCCACACTGATCGTGGGTCCGTCGGGCCAGTCGCTGCTGGTGGATACCGGCAACCCCGGTCCCGGCGCCGAGGATCGCGATGCGAAGCGCATTCTGGAAGCGGCGAAGGTGGCCGGCCTGAGCAAGATCGACATGCTGCTCACGACACACTTCCACAGCGACCACGTGGGCGGAGCGCCGGCGTTGGCGAAGATGATTCCCATCGGCCGGTTCTACGATCACGGCGATTCGATCGAGACGGCGGATCCGCGGGCGGCGCAACTGTTCGACGCCTACAAGGCGACGGCTGGGGGAAACCGGACCACGGTCAAGCCGGGCGACAAGATTCCGCTCGCGGGAACGGACGTCACGGTGGTGGTGGCGAACGGAGTGCCCGTCGCCAAGGCGATCAACGGCGGTGGGCCCAATGCGCTGTGCAAGGATGCGGTGCAGAAAGACCCGGACAAGACCGAGAATCAACGCAGCGCGGGATTCCTGCTCACGTTCGGCAAATTCAAATTCCTCGACCTGGGCGATCTGACCTGGGACAAGGAGATGGAACTGGCGTGCCCGGTGAACAAGCTGGGGACGGTCACGCTGTTCCAGGCGACGCACCACGGATTCTACGGCGATTTCTCCGGGGCGCCGGCCATGATTTGGGCCATCAAGCCGCAGGTGGTGGTGGTCAACAACGGGGCGCGAAAAGGGCTGGAGAAAAACGCGTACGAGACGTTGACGAAGATCCCGGGAGTGGAAGCAATCTGGCAATCGCACCGCTCGGCGCGCAACGACGTTGACGAAGATCCCGGGAGTGGAAGCAATCTGGCAATCGCACCGCTCGGCGCGCAACGACGATGCGCACAATACCTCCGAGCAGATGATTGCGAACGTGGATCCGGCGTCGGACGGCCACTGGATCAAGGCCGTGGTGGCGAGCGACGGAAAATTCACGGTGACCAACGGCCGTAACGATTTCAGCAAGAGCTACACCGCCCGGTAGTGTGGCGCCTTTTGTTGGACGGGAGCCTTTGAGCGCGAGTAGCACCGGGCGATTTTTCGAGGTTGCCGGTTGCCGCCGGTCTCCTTGAGAATCCTTTCAAACTCTCCCTGCGACACATCGGTAAGTTGCTGCCGCTTCGAGGACTGATCGCGAGAGACGCCCAGAACCTTGAGCCCAAATGTCGCCCGTCGACGACATTTGGGTTTGCTTGCCTCCGCGGTCTTTGCTTTGCCCGTTCTGCGAAGGGTCTTCTCACTTTATGCCGCGGTACACGTCCTTTCGGTCTCCCACCTTCACCACAGTGACAACGAGCTCATCGTCCTGAATTCGTAAACAACCCGGTAGTTCTTCCCTGGCCCCACATAAACCCGGTAGAGCTTTCCTTTCGCTTCGAGCTTCTCCACGCCATGCGGGCGAGGGTCGTTGGCCAGTTTCTCTATGTCTGCAACGATCTTCGAGCAGATGAATCGGTCCAATTTGGCGAGATCCCGGCGGGCGGCCGGACGGAACTCCAGGCGATAGGTCAACAAGCGGACGACAAGCCCAGTTCTTTCTTGAGCTGTTCGAGTGAAATACTTTCTCCAGGTTCCGCCAGAGCGGCGCGGGCGTCTTCGATATCCGCTCGGTCCATTTCCGCACGAGCAAGGCGGCGCAAGGCTTCCTCAGCGAAAATGCGCTTCTCTTCGACTGGCAACCCGTCGAAAGCCTCCAGTAAAGATTGGGTTTTGCGGCTCACAGCCCCAGTACCTCGGACACCAATCTACCACAAAAGGTACATCGCTGATGCTCGGGCATATGGGCTTGCGCCTCGGAGAAACTCTGCGAGGCTGAACGGTTGCTTGCGCCGCAGTAGGGGCCACCTGGCACAGACACTCTCGAAAAACATCTGCAAGCCCTAGAAAATACGTGAGGGCTCGGGCCGGCGGCAAGACCGCCGGCGTTACCGGCCGGCTGCCACATTTTTTCATCGGCTTTGGTGGCCGATCCCGGCCATGGAAACAGACGACAAGAACCGATCGTCTGTCACCTCAATTCTTCTTGCCGCCTAACAGGCCCTTCAACAGGCCGCCCGCGGCTTTGCCCGCTTCACCCTTGTATTTGTTGATTTCCTGCTGCTCAATGGCGTGCATGTCGGGCCTGAACACCGGCTCCGAGCAGGTGCCCTCCACCAGAAACGGAATGGGCTTGTCGCTGACCATGGCCATCACGCCGCCGGTATGCACCGCGACGCTCATCTTGAAATCCAGCGCATTGGCGGGGCTGACGGTGCCGCCGCCGCCCACTTCGCCGATGGCCGGCACGATCAGCTTGATATTCTCGGCGCTCATGCCCTCGGGGGCCATCCGCAGGTTGGCGCTCAGCGTCTGAATCTCGGTGTCCGGCGCGGCCTTGATTCCCGCCAGCTTTTCGACCGTCGCCATCTTCTGTCCCATGTTGAACCCGGCGAGCTTGGTGTTGCTGAAAGTGAGCGAGCCGGTGGTGACCAGCTTGTCGGCCGGTCCTACGGAGGCGAACTTCGCCGTAGCGGTCCCGCCCTGGAACGAGGAGCCCGCGGGCAGCACGATTCCCATGGCGGGCAGCATCGCCGCCAGCTCCGGCACCGGCATGTCGGGCCCCGAAAGATTCATATTCAAAACGGTGGACTCGCCCTGCTGGACGTAAGTCCCGGTGAGGCTCGCCACCGCCTTGCCGATGTGGATGTCGCCGCGGCGCACCGTGCCCGATTGTTTGCGCATGTTGTGCTGCACCACGAAATCCAGCTCCACGGGGTTGGGCGCGGGCGACCCCGTCTTGGTCAGCTTCAACTTTTCCACCTTGACGCGGCCGGTGGCCTGCACGGTTTCGCCTTTCGATTCGCCGTTGCCGTCGAAGGAGAACAGACCGGCGACACCGGGCGAGGCCTCGGCAAATCCCGAGCCCGCCAGGTCGAGTTGCGCCACCTTCAAGCTGGCTTCGACGGCCGTCGCCGCCACGTCCGCTTCGTCAATGGGGCCGGCCTTGCCCTCCAACTGGATCGAGCCTCCGCCGGCGACCTTGGTGTCGAGCGAGAACGGGAAGACCGAAGTGCTGGAGAAATCGCGCAGCTCGGCATTGAGCTGTTCGAGCACCAGCGGCTTGGCGTGGCCGCCGGTCTTCCCCAACGTGAAGCGGCCGCCGGTGATTCTCACCAGCTTCACCGAAAGGTCGAGCCCGCTCTTTTCCGATGGCGGCGCGGCGGTTTGCGGTTTCGCGGCGGATTTCGCACCGAGCTTCGAGAAGTTCCAGTCTCCCGCGGGGGATTGCAGCAGCATGATCTCGGGCTGATCGATGGTGAGGCCCGTCACGATGAGCTTGCGGGAAAAGATCAGCGGCCAGAGATCCACCGCCAGGTGCAGAGATTTCGCGTGAACGAAGGGAGTGCGGTTGAAGAGCGGATCGTCGGCTACGGACAGATCGTCAGTGGTGACGCTGCCAGTGAGGATGGCCAGCTTCAGATCGCCGAGCTTCACTTCCCGGCCCAGCGCCTGGCTGAGATCGGTCTCGAGCATCGGGCGAAACTCGTTGGCGTTGAACCACAGCGGGAGGGTGATGACCACCAGCAGCAGCACCGCCACGACAATTGCGATCCAACGAATGATCCGTTTCATATGTCCTCCAAGGGAACTCGCGCAATACGGCCGCGGCGCAGTTAGTTCCTTTACGAGTGTATCCCCAAAAAGCGCAAAGGCCGCGGCGCGGTACCATACTGGGGAGGAACTGATCGCGCCGGGGCCGTTTTGCGCGAGTTCCTCCAAAGTCGGATGAAACCATTCAAAAATCTGCCGGCAATCGGGTTCGCGATTTTGCTGGCGGCGTGCGCGTTCGGCTGGTATTGGACGCGCGATACGGACGAGGGACGCGGCGCGGCCAAGGCCACCGCGGCGGCCAACCAGTCATTGCTGATCGACCAGCGCCTGATCCAGACCGCGGATCAGATGGCCGCGCAAGCGGACACGAAGGAAGAGCAGGACCTGGCGCGCGAGGCATTGCGGCTCACCGATCACGAGCTGGACCAATCGTTCGCCACGGCGCTCCGCGAAGCCGTGATGCGGAGCGGGCCGGCATCCGGTCCCCTGCAGCAGTTGAGCGCGCGCATCGCGCAATTGAAAACTCGCGTGGCCGCCAGCCAGCAGCGCATTACGCAGCTCACTAAGGATGCCGCCACCAAGGACACCGCGGCCGACCAGTTGGAACTGGCGAAGGCGCAGCTCGCCTTGGACCAGGACGAGCTGGACGATGCGCAGCAGGAACTGGAGCTGAAGGGCGGCGACGAACACTCCAAGCTGGAGCGCGCGCTCCAGGAGCACGAAGCCGCACAACATCAGGTGGCGGTTCCGCTGGGGGCCATCAAGGCTGCGCCCACCGCTACCCTGAGCGAGCAGGTTCGTTTGTGGCTTTCGCTGACGGAGCGGGACCGCCAGGTGCTGGCCGCGCGGCAGCAGGCCGATCGCAAAGCGGCCAATCTGGCAACCGAGCACGACAGCCTGGCGAAAGGGCTGACCGGCGCCGCCGCTCCCGCAAGTGCCGCCGCCGCCGATCAGGATACCGAGGACACCGCGGCGGTGGTGGCCCAACTGCGGCAACTTTCCGACCAGCGAAAGACGCTCGCGGAACTCAATCGGCGGATGCAGGATGTGCAACAACTGGGCGGCGTGTACCAACGGTGGAACGCTTTGTTGGCAGGGCGGAAGCGCGACGCCCTGCACGTGATGCTCCGCACGCTGGCTGCGATCTTCGCCATCCTGTTCGCGGTGGTGCTGCTCGACCAGGCGATCCGCCACGCCTTCCGCCGGCAGAAGGTGGATCGCCGGCGCCTGCACCAACTGCGGATCATGGTGATTATCGCGGTTCAGTTCGTGGGAGCCGCGGTGATTCTGCTGATCGTTTTCGGCGCGCCCACGCAAATGACGACCATTATCGGCCTCGCGACCGCGGGCCTCACGGTCGTCATGAAGGACTTCATCGTGGCCTTCTTCGGGTGGTTCGTGCTGATGGGGAAGAATGGAATCCACATGGGCGACTGGGTGGAGATCGAAGGCGTAGGCGGCGAAGTCATCGAGATCGGTCTGTTGAAGACGGTGCTGCTCGAGATGGGAAATTGGACCAACACCGGCCATCCCACCGGACGCCACGTGGCGTTCGTCAACAGCTTCGCGATCGAGGGCCACTACTTCAACTTCTCCACTGCCGGCCAATGGCTCTGGGATGAGTTGCAGGTGATGCTGCCCTCCACCAGCGACTCGTACCAGATGGCCGAGCAGGTGCGCGTGGCGGTGGAGCAGGAAACCGAAGCGGACGCGCGGCAGGCCGAGCTGGACTGGGAGCGGGTCACACACCAGTACGGCACGCGCACGTTTTCGGCGAAGCCCACCGTGGACCTGAAGCCCTCGGTGAATCGTCTCGACGTCAATGTGCGGTACATCACGCGAGCGCCCGAGCGGTACGAGGTGAAGTCGCGGCTGTTTCAGAAAATCGTGGACCTGCTGCATCAGCCGGCGGCCAGCGGGAAGCCGGCCTGAGGAGGTGGGGCAGGCGCTTTCGCCAGGCGCTTTCGCCTGCCAACCGATTTCTTCTTAGTGCCTATACGGAAATAACCGTGCCAACCGCTCCCTGACGGTGATTTAGTACACGTTTTCGCAAATGCGGTCGCGTATCCAAGAACCGCTTGCTAACCCGCATTTCTCACACTCCGTCGACCGATGTGGCGCAGGCACTCGTGCCTGCCGTGTCGAGACTCGTCTCGACACCTTCTCGCA
>OMOG01000538.1 GCA_900290305.1 Candidatus Sulfopaludibacter sp. SbA4 | reverse complement strand
GCAGGGGCCGTCGGGAGGGCTCAAAATCCGCATTTTTCACCCACACGATTCCACGAAGACCCAGGAAATCATTCGCTTGCCGAAGATGGCCAAGGTCCCGCGCACTCCGCCGTTTGTAGACGGCATCGCCAACCTGCGGGGAGTAGTCCTGCCGATCATCGACATGCGCACGCGCTTCGGCATGGACCGCGTCGAGGAAACCGACCGCACCAGGGTGCTGGTCATCGACATCGACGGCGTGAAGACCGGGCTGCGCGTGGACCGGGTCAAGCAGGTGACCCGCGTTCTTCGCAGCGACATCGAGCCTCCGCCGCCCGCCATCCGCGGCACCACGGCCAACTACCTCGAGGGCATGGTGAAGCTGGACAAGGGCCAACGCATCATCATGGCCCTCAACGCCGGACAGGTATGCCAGATCGGCGTCAGCGGGCGCCAGGGGGAACTGGCCGCCACTCACCAGGGCGAAAACCGCGGTGAGCGCGAGCGCGCGTCGACCGCCGGGGATACCCGCGACGACGTCCAGCAGATGGTGACTTTCCGGATCGCCAGGGAAGAGTTCGCCTTCCCCATGGAGCGCGTCCGCGAAATCCTGCGGGTGGAAACTCCCAAACAGGTGCCGGACGTGCCCGAGTACGTGCTCGGCGTATTGACCGTTCGCGGGCAGATTCTCCCCATCGTCGATCTGCGGAAGCTTCTGCAGCAGCGGTCGCTCGCCGAGGAGTTCGCCGGCGCCTGCCGGGAACTTCGGGAGGACTACGAGCGATGGCTGGAGCAGTGGAAGGCTTCCGCCGCCTCCAACGGCCACGCCCGCGTCGATCTGGCCGTGGCCGAAAGACTGCGGTCCTGGATCAGCAACGCCAACAGCTCGAGCCAGGCTCTCATGGAAGGCCTGTCCAAGCTGCGCGGTTTGAACGAGAAGGCCGTCAAGCAGTTGCAGAACAAGGCGCCGGCCGCCGAGGTTTCGGCCACCGCCGCCGGTGTCATCGAGGCCCTTCGCGATTTCGAGAAGCAGGTCGCGGCCAATATCCAGGAGGACCAGCGCATCATTGTGGTGGATGCGGGCGGGTTCATCCTGGGGCTGGTCGTGGATCACGTGAATGAAGTCCTCAACATCTCGAAGAAGCTGGTGGACCCGCCGCCCCAGATCGCATCCAGCGGTCTGGAGCTTTCCGGCATAGCCAAACTGGACGACGGCAGCCGCCTCATCATGCTGTTGGATATCAATAACCTGATGCGCGATCAGAAACTCCGGGAGATGCAGGAGACCTCCGCCCAAAGCTCGGGGGTCGCGGAATCGGCGGCCAGGAAGCAGAGCGCGCACCAGGACCAGGAAAGCGAATTGCAACTGGTCACGTTCCTGCTGGGCGGGGAAGAGTACGGCGTCCCTATCTCGCAGATCCAGGAGATCGACCGGATCTCCAAGATCACGAAAGTGCCGAAGGCGGCCCGGTTCATCGAAGGAGTGACCAACCTTCGCGGCGAGGTCATTCCCGTTCTGGATACCCGGAAGCGGTTCGACCTCGAAGTGAAAGCCGCCGACGACCGCACCCGCATCATCATCGTCGAGCTCGGGGGGGTGAAGACCGGGCTGGTGGTGGATGCGGTTCGCGAGGTGCTGAGTCTCTCGAAGAAGGACATCGCGCCGCCGCCGGAGGCCATTCACACGGGTGTCGACCAGCGGTTCATTTCGGGGATCGGCAAGGTGGACAATGGCAAGCGCATGATCGTGCTGCTGGACGTCGAGAAGATCCTCTCGAAGGACGAGCAGTCGAAACTCGCCGAAGTGCAGTAGGACCAGGGGAGGGCCGGAAGCCGTCGCGGAGTCCTGCCCTCCAAATCCCATGAGCAGAATTCGAGTATTGGTGGCCGATGACTCCGCCTTGATGCGCCAGACATTGAAGCGGATCGTCGACGCGGAGCCGGGCCTGGAGCTGGCCGGTTTGGCGCGCGACGGCGAGGACGCCGTGGCCAAGGCGCGGGAGCTGAAGCCCGATG
This sequence comes from Candidatus Sulfopaludibacter sp. SbA4, assembly GCA_900290305.1. Classification (GTDB taxonomy): domain Bacteria; phylum Acidobacteriota; class Terriglobia; order Bryobacterales; family Bryobacteraceae; genus OMOG01. Next base: position 3,836 of record OMOG01000538.1, on the reverse strand, counting down.
TCGTGACCATGGACATCAACATGCCGAAGCTGGACGGGATCTCCGCCCTGCAAATCATCCTGGACGAGAAGATCTGTCCGGTGGTGATGGTTTCTTCGCTCACCCAGCGCGGGGCAGTCACCACGTTCGAATGCCTGGAGCTGGGGGCATTCGATTTCGTGGCTAAACCCGACGGCACGGTTTCCTCGCAGATGGGCGTGGTGGCTGCGGAGTTAGTGAGCAAGGTGAAAGCGGCAGCCTCGGCGGGAGTCCTCGACCGGGTGCGCCGGGGCCGGGCGCAACGAATTGCCGCTCGATCGCGGCCCGTCGCGATGGTTCCACGGGAGCCCTCCGGTCCCATAGCCGTGGCCATGGGTATTTCCACGGGCGGACCCGCCACCTTGCTGAACATTCTGCCGCTGCTGCCCAAAGACCTGCCGGCCAGCCTCTTTCTGGTGCAGCACATGCCGGCCTCGTTTCTGGCGGCCTTTGCCAGGCGCCTGGACGAGAACTGCGCGCTCAAGGTGGTGGAGGGCCGCGCGGGAGCGGCGGTGGAGCCGGGAGTTTGCTATGTCGCACCCGGAGGGTTGCACCTGTGCCCGTATCGCAAATCCACCGGGCAGGTGGTGATCCGGACTCCGGCCCAGCCCGAGACGCTCTTCATACCCGGCGTGAACGTAATGATGGAAGCGGTGTTGCGGGCATACGGCCGGAACACGGTGGGCGTGCTCATGACGGGCATTGGAGACGATGGGGCGGAGCAGATGGTGGCCATCCGCCAGGCCGGCGGCCAGACCATCGCCGAGAGCGCGGAAACGGCCGTCGTCTACGGCATGCCGCGGGAAGCCGCGGAGCGCGGTGGGGCCGATGTGGTGGCGCCCAACTACGAGATCGCGGAAGAGATTGTGAAGGCACTGGGCCGGGTGGTTTAAAAGCGATGATCGAACTCGACGAACATATAGGGAAACTGGAGAGCGCCGATGAAGCCGAGCGCATCTACGCGGCCGAGGATATCGGGTACGCCAATCGCGCGGAGGGCGTTCCGCCGCTTCTGGAACGCCTTCCCGCGGAGTCTTCGCGCGCCGTGCGCGAAGCCATCTTCGCGGCCTTGGAGAATATCGAAGACGACGCGGTCATCCAGGGCGCCATCCGCCTCCTGCGCAGCGACGATTCCTTCCTGCGCAACCAGGCCGTGGATCTGCTGCGCAGCCGCGGGCCGCGTGTGATTGCGTCCCTCAGCCTGGCGTTTCCCGAGGCGGATAGCGACCAGCGCAAGTTGATCCTCGACGTGCTGGCTTCGGTCGACGGCCCGGGCACATCCGGGATCTATGAGCGCGCTCTCGCGGACAGCGATGTGAACGTCGTGATCACGGCGGTCGAGAGCCTGGGCAACGCCCGTAAGACGGAGTTTCGAGCGCACATCGAGGAGGCCGTCGGCGCATGGCACCCCATGCTGACCGGAGCCTGCCTGGAAGCGCTGGCGCAGATCGGAAACGCACACTCTCTGGAAGTGATTCGCTCCCACGCCGCCGGCTCCGTCGCCGACTTTCTCCTGCCGTCCTATCTTAAGGTGCTCGGCGCTCACGGCGAAGAAAGCGACGTAGCCGAGGCCGCCGGGATGCTGGACTCGCGCGGCGCGCATCTTCATGCCCCTATCCTGGATGCGATCGCCATGCTGCGGCAACGCCATCCATCGGCGCTGCTGCCGGAGTCGCTGGTGGATCCTCTCGAGAGGATCGTGCGAATCGGCAACTCCCCTATTCTTCGGCGCCAGGCCCTCCACTTGCTGGAAGGGCTCACGAAGCAGGAAGGCGTGGTCGAGTTCCTGGCGGCCTGGCAGCCACGGCTGGAGAACGACGGTGCCTGAATTATCCTCCGACCAGTTCGACAAACTGACCCGCAAGATCTACTCGGAATTAGGCCTTCAGTTCGAGGAAAACAAAGGTTATTTTCTGCAAAAGTGCGTCGAGAAGCGCATGGAAAAACTGGGCTTCGACGACCCGCAGAAGTACCTCTTCATGCTCTGCTATGCCGACCCGGACGGCGTCGAAATGCAGGCATTGGCCAACCTGATTACCACCAATGAAACCTACATGTTTCGTGAGTATGAGCAGCTCGCGGCCTTCGCCGACTACTGCCTGCCCGAAGTTCTCTCGGCCAAGGAGGCCCGCGCCGAGCACACCCTGCGGATCTGGTCGGCGGGCTGCGCGTCCGGGGAAGAAGCCTATACCCTGGCCATCATCTTGCGCGAGGTGTTCCCGCAATCGCAGTTCTGGAACTGCGAGATTGTCGCCACCGACATCGACCAGAACGTCCTGAACCAGGCCGCCAGGGCCCGCTACGGTTCGCGGTCCGTGCACGAGGTGCCGCCCGAATATATGGCAAGGCATTTGATCGCCCACGGCGACTCGTACACGGTGCGCCCCAGCACGGCGAACCTGGTCAGACTGGAGCACCTGAACCTCCACGACCGCATCGCCATGCGCGCCATGAAGAATTTCGACTTCGTTTTTTGCCGCAACGTTCTCATCTATTTCGACGACCGCTCCCGCAAGATGGTGGTAGATCACTTCTATAACGCGCTGAATCCGGGAGGCTATGTGTTTCTGGGGCACTCCGAGTCGGTCGGAAGGATCTCGACGGCATTCAAGCTGCGAAGGTTTGGCACTCACCTGGTTTATGTCAAGGAGTAGATCCGCACCATGAAAAAGACCGTTCTCATCGTGGATGATTCCGAGTTCGTCCGGAACTACCACGCCTACATTCTCCAGCAGGCAAGTTTCGACGTCATCACGGCAATGGACGGCAGCGACGGCCTGGAGAAGCTCTACACCCATGCCTGCGATCTGATCCTGACGGACATCAACATGGCGCGCATGGACGGCTACGAGTTCATTCGGCGCGTGCGCTCCGAGCCGAAGTACCAGGAGCTGCCGATCGTGATCGTTTCTACCGAGAGCCAAAGCATGGACAAAATGAAAGGCTTCCAGGCCGGAGCGAACCTCTACCTGGTGAAACCCTGTTCGCCGGCGATGATGGTCGAGAACCTCCGCATGGTGATGGGTCCGGCCCCCAACGTAACTTGAGAATCCAAACGCAGCGTGAAAGGAGGCGCAGCCGATGGCGTTTGCTGTCCACAGAACGGAAAACACACTTAGTCTCGAATTAGAAGGAGGGGTGACCATCCGGCAGGCCGTGGACCTCGCGGCCAGGATCGCTGAGGTCCTGGACGGCTGCGCCTCGGTGGCAATCGATACGGGCGGCTTGCAGGAAGTCGATTCGTGCATCCTGCAACTGCTGTGTTCGCTGCTCAAGACCGCGCCGGCGCTGACCTTCCACCAACCCTCCGCGATATTCCTCGCCGCCGTGGACCGCTGCGGACTCCGGCGCGAGTTGCTGGGCGGGGTTCGGGAAGGGGGGTGAAGATGCCAGCCGACATCATGGAACGGATGCGGGTGGTATTCCGGGCCGAGGCGCTGGACCTGCTGGCGGAGTTCGATACGGCCTTGCTGACCCTGGAAGCGGAACCGGGAAACGCCGAGTTGGTGCATCGGGTATTCCGCGCCATCCACACCATCAAAGGCTCCGGCGCGACCGCGGGTTTCGCGCACCTCGCGCGTTTCTCTCACCGCTTGGAGGAGGCTTTCGACCTGGCGCGCGAGGGCCGGTTAGCAGTCACCTCAGACCTCGTGGATTGCGCGCTCCAGGCCTGCGATGTGATCCGCGCCATTCTGGACGCGGACCGCGAGGAGGCCGAAGTATCCGGCGAAAAAACGGCCGCCGAGGCGCTGACCCGCCTTCTGCCCCGTGTCGAAGCGCTCCCGGAATCCCGCCGCGAAACGGCCCCGCTTCCCACC